>UQZH01000023.1 GCA_900545445.1 uncultured Collinsella sp.
ATTTACGACCGCTAGAACGTTCCGCCGCCGCCTCCGCCGACGCCGCCGCCTCCGCCGCCCGAGAAGCCGCCGCCTCCGCCGCCGCTCGAGCTGTCGGAGCTCGATGCCAGCTCACGGATGCTCTCGTGATACACGCCGTCGAACGAATCGAGCGGCGACTCGGTACCGTAATGATGGTAGTACCACCAGTAGCAGGGGTAATTGTCGTAGAAACCGTCGGCCTCGCGCACCTCGGGAGGAACAGCCTCGGCAAGCTGACGCAGGACTTCCTTCGAAACACCCAGCGCCGCACCCATAACCAGAAGTTTATTCCACAGGACCAGATCGCCGGGGACGGCTTCCTTTAGACGCGTGAAATCCTCAAGCCAATGCTTGAGCGCCTTGCAGCGAGCCGCCACCTCGGCGCCCTCCGGCGTAAAGCGGCGGAACGTAAGGCCCACGCCAATACCCACCAGCACAATCGGCACCGAGATAACCGCGGCGATAATGTTCGCCTGTGCGCCGTCGGTAAAGAAGATGGATCCCGCGGGAATACAGGCGATCAGAATACCAAGAACCAGGCAAAACACCATTGCGACAATGCCGTCCGAGGCAATGTACTCGCTATCGGCCAGCTTGCCCTTAACGGTGTTCTGATAGTCCTCGAGCTTGTCGCCCACGGGTGTAGCGTGCTGCTTGACGTAGTGCTGCAGCTCGTCGAACGTGCGCGAGCGATCGCCGTTCTCGTCGGGCTTAGCACCGGCAAAGAAGACCTTGAGCACCATGTGGTCAATGCCCTTGGCCGACTTCCAGCCCGCATCACTCACCGTCACGCGATACGTCTGCTCTTCTTTTTCACGCCCCAACAGACCCTTCTTAGCCTTAGTCACGGTCGCCTGCTCCAGCTTAATCACACGGTCGTCGGTGAGCTTCATGAGCGTGGCGATATATGCCTGATCGGGCACCTCGTTCCAGCTCATGAGGGCCGAAAGCACAGCGGGATGGTCGGCCGAAGGCACATCGCGGAAATATTCGTCCTGGAAAAGCGGCTTGGGCTTGCGGCGGCGCAGCTTGAGCACAACGATTGTGCCGGTAAAGGCCACCGCCGCGACAACACTTAGTACGGCAAGTACATTGGCAATCATGCGAGCGTGAGCGCGGCGGGCGTTAGCCTCGTCGGCCCATGCCTTCTCCTCGCTCAGGATTGTCGGCATGCGCTCCTCGCTCGAAGCGGAAAGCCAAGGCACCCAATCGCTGGGGAAGGTGATGCGCGCCTCGGCGAATTCGCCCTGATGCACGCAGGGAATGGTATAGGTGACCATGGGTTCATCCGCATCGAGCGATACGTCGCCCGTCAGCGGGCCGTGGCCCCATGCGCGGAAGTTATCGCCCTTGACGGCCGCCGTCCCGGCGGCGGCATTTGCGAAGCACACTTCCATCTCGACATCATCGGAATCCGCAGACCAGCCGTCGCCCACAAACTTCCAGTAGAGCTCGGCGGTATCGGACCAGTTCATAACCGCACCGGTCATGGTGTAACTCACGTAATAGATCGCGCTGTCGCCGCTCTCGTGGGGGCTGAACACCTTGATTCTTACGCCGCTGTCGGACTGCTCAACCGTATAGACGCCGTTGTCGCCTTTGTTTGCGCTGTCGACCTTGTTAAACGCGGTGTCGTCTTCCTCGACGCTCAGCACATTGACGCCCGCCGCGCCGCCCTGCTGGTTAGAGCCTGTATTGATCTCCCAAAACACGCCGTTGATGTCGTCATCGAAATCAAACTGGCGTCCCTCGACAACGGTCAGCGAGCCGTCGGCCTCGACCGTGGCACCGATATAGGTTTGGGTCATGGAGTAGCCGTCGGCGTGCGCGGCGACAGGCAGCAGCAACAACGCAAGCGCGACGAGCACGCAGACGGAAGCGAATCGCGCAAACAGGCAGCGCTGCCGACAAGTATTGGCAACGGGGGCGTTCATAGGCACATCCTTTGTCTGTAAAACCAACATCGCCATTGTCCCACGTTTGCGGACACACATGACGAATATCTGGGCCAACGGAACGTCAAATGGGACAAAAGTCCCACCCGAGTCTGGCACTTAGGGACGTTCCTAATGATCTATTGGGGACGGAGGAAAACGGATCATTGGGTTGAACCGACGGACTGCAACAAATTTGTCGTTTGGGACGTTCTTTGGCCGAGTCCCGCGCCAACGATAGATACCACTTCACAGCTCCGTCACAGGTGTAGCGGCTTTGTGTGGGCGCGGCATGCGCTGATTGAGCCGTCAGTCGAGGGGCATAAACCAATTGAGCGAAAACGGTTGCCCCTTTCCCGTTCGCTCGAGGATCATGTCCCCCTTTTCCGCGGAAACCCCGGCAGTTGCGAAGAGCTGCCGGGGTTTCTGTCGTGCATAAGGTCGAGTCGGCGTACGGCGATCGAGACGTTGGGCCGCAGACCCACCGTGCGCAATGCGCAGCGCCGCCAACTTGCGAGCCACGGAAACGCCTTCCCTACCGTGCCCCGCGCTATACTCGTCCGCATGGATATCAAAACACGCAACATACCAACGCCCGCCGCGGACGCGCCGACGACGACTCCCTCTCCCGCACCTGTCGTGGGCCGTTTTGCCCCGTCGCCCTCGGGCCGCATGCACCTGGGCAACGTGTTCAGCTGCCTGTGCGCGTGGCTTTCGGCCCGCAGCCAGGGCGGCAACATCGTGCTGCGCATCGAGGACCTGGACGATCGCTGCAAGCGCCCCGAGCTTGCCGCTCAGCTGATTGACGATCTGGCCTGGCTAGGGCTTCAGTGGGACGAAGGCCCCTACTACCAGCACGATCGCCTCGACCTGTACGAGAGCGCCTTGCACCAGCTGCAAGACGCCGGCCTCACCTATCCCTGCTTTTGCACGCGCGCCGAGCTCCACGCCGCCAGCGCGCCGCACGCCAGCGACGGCACGCCCATCTACCGCGGCGCCTGCCGAGGCCTTTCGGCCGAAGAGGTCGCCCGCCGCAGTGCCCTGCGCGCCCCGGCCACGCGCCTACGCGTGCCCGACATCGACGACCTCGCAGGCGACGTGATCGAATTCGTGGACCGCACGTACGGGGCCCAATGCGAGGCACTCGCCACCGAGTGCGGCGATTTTTTGGTGCGCCGCAGCGACGGCGTTTTTGCCTATCAGCTAGCCGTGGTGGTCGACGACGCTGCCATGGGCGTCACCGAGGTCGTGCGCGGATGCGACCTGCTGGGCTCCACGCCGCGCCAAATCTACCTGCAGCATCTGCTGGGACTTCCCACGCCGCACTACGCACATATTCCGCTGCTCATGTCACCGGATGGCCGCCGCCTTTCCAAGCGCGACCGCGATCTGGACCTGGGCGAGCTCCGCGCCCGCTTTGGCACACCCGAGGCATTGCTGGGCTGGCTCGCCGGGCAAACGGGCATCGCACCGGACACCACACCGCGCTCTGCCAAGCAGCTGGTCGAATACTTTAGCTGGGACGTCATCCGTGCGCATCGCGAGAACATCACTGTAACTGCCGAGTAGCCAAACGCCTCGCCCCTACGCAACATCCCAGGGCTGGAGTTCGTCGCCCAGGCGAACGATGCAGTCGTAGAGCACGGTGTGGCGCTCGGCCGGGTTGGCATCCCGATGGAAATGCCCGTAGTACCAGCGTTTGTAATCCAAGTGGTCTTCCAGCTCATCGAAAAATGCCGTAAGCCGATCAACGGCCGGGTAATTCCAGCCGGGTGCCGGATAAAGCGTGGGCGAAAGCATGCGCGTAGAGCAGGTGTGGGTGATCACGTAGTCGACCTTCCAGCCCACGCTGTCGAGCTTTGCCCGCGCCTCCTCAAAGTTGCGCTCGTCCGGCAGCTCCTGTGGCCACCAGCTGGAATACGGTATGCGGTATTCCTTGTCCACGCTCGTGGCACCGCCCATAGTAAAGATCGTTGAGTCATCGAGCTCAAAAACCTCGCCGCGCGTCAGGCGTCGGATGGGAGAGGTATCCGATAGGCGCTGCGTCAGCCCACCGTGCCACAACTCCATGGGGCGCTCCGCCCAATGATCGAAACGCTCGTGGTTGCCGTCGACGAACAGCGCGGTATAGGGACGCGATTCCAGCCAGGCGATGTCGGCGCACTCCTCGGCAGAGAAATCCCACGGAAAGCCAAAGTCGCCCGCGACGATGAGATAGTCGTCGCTCGTCAGGCTATCCCCAAGGTCCCAATCGCGCAGCTTTTGCATGTCGAGGCCGCCGTGAATATCGCCCGTCACATAGACCGTCATCGGATCACCACTTCCCTCTTATAACTTTCGAGATCGTGCTCGACCTGCTCGTCGCCCGTGGCATTGACCCACCACGGCCATTTAACGCAACACATCGGCTCGTCTACCTGCGCAAACCAAGCTTTGAGCTCCTCCAAGCTCACCGGGGCGTAGCTGTTGGCGTCCACGCCCACGTCATAGCGCAGCAGTCCCTGCCTGCGGTTGAACTCGTTGTATGAGCCGCCGCAACTGTGGATATGCCCGTGCAAATGCCAGCTGCCGTGCGACATGCCCTGCCAGTCGACCATGGGATAGTGGCTCAGCACGATTTTTTGGCAGTTGATCTTGAGCGCGCAAATGGGCGGCTCGACGATAAAAGCATCCGCTACCGCAGGCTGCGTCCAGTCTTTGTCGTGGTTGCCGGGCAGCAGATGGACGCGCTTGCAGGCAATGCTTTTGCGCAGCTCGTAGGCGTCTTGGACCGTCATCTTAAAGCTAAAGTCACCCAAGATGTAGAGCTCGTCATCCGCAGCAACCTTGCTGTTAATGTTGGCGACCATGGCATCGTTCATCTGCGCAACAGTCGACCAAGGCCTATCGCTAAGCCGTAGCATGTTCTCGTGTCCAAAGTGAGTATCGCCGGTAAACCAGATCACGGGGACCTCCTGTTGCTGCGGGGTATCCATCCCTTAGGGCTTACCCCTCGTTCTTCCATCCAAACGGGTCGAGCACCCAAAAAATCAGATCGAGTACGCCGCCGGTCATCATGGCGCCGGCAAGGGCCATGCAAACGTGCAGAGAACTGGCACTTCGGAGCACGTCGAATGGCCCCAGAACAGCCAGCAGCGCGACCGCTGCGCCGGCAAGGCACAACGCGAGGCACGGCCCCGCGTCCTTGACGCACTTCTTTGCGAGATGCTTGGTGTTATCGCTCATTGGTATCGAACTCCTTAGAGGATCGTTGTTTGGGTACATGCCGCCGCGGCAGAGCAGGGCGGCAGGGTAAGTGTCCCATGCCGTGCGGACACGTTTTTAAACCCATGTATCCGCAGGGACCCATGTCCTTGCAGAACACCCCCGAAGAATCGTCTAAGCCGCTGGCGGGCAACATACTGAACAGGGGGTCTTTCCTCGTTTGAGCGCGGTCGCCAGTGGCACGCTTGTTCTAATGGCATTTTGAGGAAGGTTTTTGCATCCCCCAGAACGGTGATAAATCTTGCCGTTCTTGATGACGATCACCTTGGTTTTTGAAGCAGCCACGCTGCGGGACTTGATGGGCGCATCCGCCTTTTGACGAGCCGGTGCCGTTTTCCGAGGCCAGCCTCTCGGAAAATCAGAATCGCAGAATCGATTGATGTAGCTGTCGAAACATCCATCGAACAGCAGCCCCGTTGCCAAGCCCGCCATGAACCCACAGGCAATCGCGGCCTCTCCTCTAATTTGCATATGTCCCTCCTTAATTAATCTTGAAGATAAAAGCGGCGCGCGCCGCAGGACCCATGCCCTTGCGGCGCGCGCCGAAAATGATCCGCTTTCCTCCGTCCCTAACGGATCAGCTGGCGGCGCTTGTCGGACAGGAAGACGCCGGCGGCAACCAGGACCGTGCCTCCAATTACGAACGTCTCGCCCAGCAGGTTGGACACGTCGCCCGTGGCGGGCATCGTCGTCTGCTGCGTGGTGGCCTCGGACGCCGAGGTCATGTGCTTGGCCTGGTACGCCACCTGCGTCGCAGGCTGAGTCTGCTCGCCATTCCCGCGCTCGGCGGCCTCTTGGCGAGCGATCTCGGCGTTGAGCTCGACAATAGCCTGGTCGAGCTCGGCCTTGGCGGCGGTATAGTTGGCAAGCGCCTCCAAGTAGGCAGGTGCCACAGCATCCGTCGCAGCAACGGCAGCGTCGAGCTCAATCTTGGCAGCTGCGGCGCGCTCGGCGGCATCGTGGGCTGCAGCGATCTTAGCGTTGAGCGCCTCATCCGCATCGTTGGCACGGCCGCTAGCGATGGCGTCGGCAAGGTTGATCCTGCGCAGGCGGGCAACCGCGGCGGCAGAAGCATCGCGATCAGCGGTCACATCCGTTACGGCGTCGTCCGCCGCAGTCACGCCAGACTCGGCATCGGTCTTCGCCGAAGCCGCTGCCTCAACAGCAGCATCGGCAGCGGCCTTGTCCTCCGTCGCCTGAGCAAGCGCCGCGGCGGCATCATGTAGCTGAGCCGCACGAGCAGCAGCCGCGACGGATGCGGCCTGAGCCGCGGTCACAGCCGTGCCGGCACCGCTCGCAGCAGCCTGGGCGGCAACAAGCTCGGCCTGGGCAGCAGCGACGTCGGCATCTGCCTGGCCTGCCGCACCCTGCGCGGCATTCACTGCAGCCTGCGCGTCAGCCTGAACGGCACGCGCCCCCTCGAGCACCGCCGAGGCCGCATCAAATGCACGCTGAGCAGCGGCAACGTCGGCAGAGTACGCAGCCAGCTCGTCCTGGGCGGCAGCAAGCGCGCTCTCCTTGTCGCCAACGCCGGCGCGAGCGGCATCCAGCGCACGCCGGGCAGCGGCAGCCTTGCCCTTGGCGACATCGAGTTCATCAGACTTGGCAGTCACGACACTCTGCGCCGCGGTAACCGCAGCGCTGGCAGCGTCCACGTCGGCGCGGGCATCAGCCACGGCACGCGCAGCGGCCTCAGCCGCGGCCTGCTTCTCCCCCACGGCAGCCTGGGCATCCGAGGCCCCAGCGGCAGCAGCGTCAACATCGGCGGCAGCAGCATCGACTTGAGCCTGCCTTGCAGCGGCGGCCTGCGACGCGGCGCTCACCTTGCCGCCAGCCTGCGCAGCCGCGCCCTGAGCGGCAGAAAGCTCCTGACGAGCCGCGTCCACGCCCTGCCCAGGATTTGCCAACGAGTCACACCACGCATTAAGCGCAGCCTCGTATTCGGCAACCGTCATCGGATTGGCGGCATTCGTGTACCATCCTCCAGACATAGAGAACGTCTGCGCCTGCGTAAGCCAACGGTTCATCGTCCCGCGCGTGCAAACCCCCATACCCGTTACGGTGTAATCGGGATCGATCACATTCATGTAGTGACCGACTGTATGCACGCTCCCGCCATGCGCAGCCACGTAGCGATCGATTTCGTCGCCATGCTGCTCGTAGAAATCAAAAGCAGCCTTTCCCGTAAGGCCCGTCGCTCCCAGCGTAGCCGCAGCGCGGTCAAAGACGGCCTTCTCCTGATCGACCCACTGGATGAACGGGTCGCTTCCGTAGTTCCACGCCACGTTTTCGCCCACGTTGAACTGCATGGCGTGCGCAGTCTTGGTATCGGAGAAATTCGCATCGGCAATCGCGGTCGCCATCATGGCATACGTCACCTTGAGCTCACCCAGGCCAACGCTCGCACGATACTTGTTGCACGCCTTGAGCCACACAATCGCTTGCTTCATGTTGGTCAGACTCGTCGCGTCAACCTCCTCGCCCACCTTGGTGAGGCTGGCATATTTGCAGTTGAGAATCAGGTCCGCCGCATCGTCGGCACCCACGCTCTTAAAGAACGCAATGGCGCCCTGGCGGTAGTTTTCCGCCGAGGCGTTCGCCGTAGCCTGAGCGGCGTCGAGCTTGGCCTGCGCTTGAGCTACAGCCTGATCGGCCTGCTGCTTTTGAGCCTTTGCCTGGTCGAGCGCCTTGTCGGCAGCGTTCTTCTCGTCCTTAGCGGCCGAGAGCTTGGCCTGAGCGTCGGCCAGCGCCGCAAGCGCATTGGCATGCTCGGCCTTAGCCTGATCGACGGCGGCGTCTGCCGCGGTCGCAGCAGCCGTGGCAGCGTCCAACTTGGACTGCGCGTCAGCCGCAGCCTGCTGCTGGACGGCGAGCGCCTGCTGAGCAGCCTGCACCTCACCCTCGGCAGTGGTCACTTCCTGCGAGGCAGCAGCGAGTTCGCCCTCGCGCTGCGCCTGGACCGACTTGGCGGCGTCCAGCGCGGCAGCGGCGGCGTCCACCTTGGCCTTGGCAGCCTCGTACTCCGGGCCCGCGGCACCCTGCTCGGCACGGTCGAGATCGGCCTTGGCTGCGTCATAGCTCGCCTGAGCGGCATTCACATCCTTATCGGCCGCATCCTTTGCCTGCTGAGCTGCCGAAAGCTTGCCTTGCGCGTCCTGCTGTTTGGCCGCGGCGGCATCAACGCCAGCCTGGGCATTCGAAAGCCTGACCTGCGCGTCGGCGGCCTGCTGCTTTGCCTGCTCCAGCTCGCTCGCGGCCTGCTCGGCAGCGGCCTGAGCCGCGGCAACAGCCTCGGGCGTGGCATCGGCAGCAGCGGCCTGCGCGGACTTGAGCGCAGCCTGGGCATCGTCGGCGGTCTTCTGGGCAGCGGTCAGGGCTTCACCCTTGTCCGTCAGATCCCTCTTTGCGGCATCGAGTGCAGCTTGAGCGTCCTCGAGCGCCTTCACGTCCGCATCGGCCTTGTCCTGCGCGGCACCCATCTGCTGCTCCAGCTCGGCCGAAGCTGCAGAAGCGGCAGCGTCGCTTGTGCCACGGGCCGCATCGTAGGCGCTCTGAGCCTGCTGCTGGTTGGCAGCGGCGGCGTCGTAAGGAGCGGCGGCCGCATCCAAATCGGCCTTGGCAGCAGCGGCCTTAGCGCGAGCCGCATCGACCGCAGCCTGCAGGTTGGCGACCTTCTGCACCGCTGACACCGTGCCCGCGCCAGCGCTAGCAGCAGCCGCGCTCGTCAACGGAGACAGCACCGCAGCCGGCTTCGCAGTAGCGTCGGCACCGTTCGCACCCTGCGCCACCGCAGTCAGCGGAGACAGCAGCGACCCGCCCGTCATGGCGATCGTTGCCGCAGCAACTGTCGCCATACGCCCGGCGGCCTTCGCCTTACCCGCAGCGCCGCCATTGATGTTCTTGTTCACGTTCTTGCTCATTGCCGATTCCTTCCCACGATGAGCTGATGTTTGACACATAATCGATCCAATATGCCCCGCTAAAAAGAGGTGATAACGGGGTAATTAAATCGGAGGAGTTGGAGACAAGCCCACATCCATCAGCGGATGCCGAGCTCATACTCCCGCTCGCGCTCAATATCATTCAGGTACTCATAATCTTCGGAGCTAAGCTCTAGATCATCTTGAGCGAACATGTAGTTCTCGGCCTTAGAACCAATACTGCAACCGTAGATGGTATTGAGATCGATATGGTCGGTATTGTCGTTGTAAAGGGGGAAAATTCTGCTGGTCATGCTCAAGTACCTCTCAACATAAACTGAAAACTCGTTTGCTTGGTCTCTTTTTGAGACCCCATCTGATGTGCTATGGCTGCAGTATATGTTCTCCCCTTTTACAATGCAAGCGTAATTTCAAAAAGTTCTAGGAGCGATAATTGCGCAACACCATCACTTGTCGCCACCGCCATCCTCTACCGCGCCCTCACGCTCAGCGCACTCGTTGAGATACTTGACCGGAATCGGCCACACGGACGGAGCCTTATAGCGCGAAAGGCCTATGTTGGCCAGCTGAACCAACAACTCAGACAAATCATCGCCGTCGAGTACCTCAATCGAACGCACGTGAATCGCAGTCGCCATATCCTCCTGGGTGCCGTTGTTGACGCCCACAAAATAGCAAGTCTTGCCCGCACGCTCGAACGTTCCAATGCCGTAATAAGGCGAGTTGTAGCTCTCGAAAATCTCTTTCTTACGCCCTGCTTTGCCTGTGAGCTGATGCTCACCCACCAGGGCCATAAAGTTATTGGAAAACGTCGTCAGTCCCGTATCCCGCACGCGCGCAAGCATAGACTGCCCGTCCGCATGCACGTCAAAGACATAGGCGCCCTTATCGAGTTTGCCGTCCGCGGTCAGCAGATCGAGCTCCATCTCGTCCTCGGGACCATCCTCTGCCGAATGTGAGGCATAGCGCATGCCCCCATCCGCGCCAATCGCCAACGTAGCGATACGCGAATCCAGCTCAATCTTGTCCTTTGTTTTATGCGGCACATCGACCAAGCCACACACCGTCACCGACTCAATATCCAAAGCATCAAGATCAAACGCCGTCACCCGCTCGTCGACAACATCCTGCTTTACCAGCAGTTCTTTGAGCATGGCGCCCAGGATCGCCTCTTGCGCATTGCGATCCTTTTGCTTTGGCGCCACCTTAAACAGTGGCTCGCACACATCCGGTGTCACGTGCTGTTCCACCACGCCAGCATGTAAGGCATAGCCGTCGTCCTCAGCAACCTCATTGGGCACAACGACAAGGTTCAGCGCCCGCGAATCCACGGCCCTTCCGCCATACGTTGCGCGAACGCCCCACGAGGAATCGTTAAGTCGATCGGCCAGCTGGCGCGCCACTTCGGCAAGCCCATTGCGCGCAAACGACACCACGATTCGCTGCCCCGCCATGCGCTCCGCAACCACGCGCGCGTACTCATCACCCTTGAGCACCTCGTAGAAACTCTTACGCGGGTATTCCATGAGCGTCACCCGGGCGAAGTCGCTGTAACGGCGTTCGAGAATCTGCAGCTCTCGATACAAAATGCCCTTCTTGGTATAGGCGACCTTGTCCGCCTGGGCCGAGAACGTCAGATCACGGCGCTTGGACGGCTTGTCGCCCTTGGCTCGGCGCAGGATGTACTCGTCTTTTTGTTCGTGGGCAAGCACCATCGTCGCCACGGGCGATAGCCTGTAGCCCACTTGGCTCTTAATCTTTTCGAGCTCTTTCTCGTCACCTTGTGCCCTGCCAATAAGCACACGGCGCTTGGTAAACGTCCGAATCTTAAGATCAAAGATGCAATCCTCATCGATAACGATTTCAACCGTTTCGATCTTGGCAGGTCCCCTTCCGTCGCTTTCGACAGCATCGCGGCGGGCACCCTTGGCGCTAATGACATACAGGTGCCCGGTGTCATTGGGAACTTCGTCCTCAATCCCCTCAAACTGAGAGCAGGAGTTGAACAGCAAGCGGAGCGCAACGTAATCGTCCAACTCGTTCCAATTAGTTTTAATCGGAACTATCTGCTCCTGATAAAGCGAGGCATTAAGGTCGCCCGTCTGCACGCCCGCTTTGACCATCAGAAAGACGCGGTTGTCTGCAAGCTGCGTGAGCGCGACGACCTTGCCCGTCTGGCACACATCGGCCATAAAGTTCGCCACGGCATGCTTGCCCGCATCGCCGACGTTGCACCAAAAGACCGAGTAGCGCTCCTCGGCAGCAGCGGCATCGAGCTGCAACACGAGCTCTGATACGGCGATGTCTCCCAAACCGCACGGCTGGTTATGCTTCGATTGCACGGCCGATCGCCTCCATCATCTCCAAATTGATTGCACCGTCGGCGGCCATATAAGGAACGGAGAACACAGTCCCCTCAGCATCGAGTGCCTTGGGCACGCACTCAAGCGCTGCCTCATCAGCCAAAACGTTGACGATTAGCAGGCGTTTCGCCCCAACCTTTTGAGCCTTCGCCCTAAAGCGCTCGGCATCCGACGCCTCGCGACCGTCGCGAACATAAGCGATATAGGCACCGATGCGATAGTGCTTAAAATCGATCCATACCCCGGTCGTGTTGCCAGCAGCATCGAGCACCTCAAAGTCGCCACCTGTCTCGGCGTGTGCCGCATCGCCACGCGTAAGCGAATAGCGGCCGTCGTAATATGCCTCAAAGATTGCCCTTCCGGCAGATTCTCCCAGCTCACCCAGGTAGACCGCCTGGAACATATAGGGCGTCATATGCGCCGTCGCCGCCGGCTGCAGCGTTGTGGGCACCCCGTCGCTCGACCAACGCTCACGCACTTCGCGAATTGACAGCAGCTCGGGTACGCGCGCCGCCGCCTGGCTCACCTGGCGAACCGTCGCGCCCTTTAAGCCCTCCTTGCAGTGGCAACGATCCTCCAGACGAGCAGCAATCTGCTCGACGGGCTCACCATCGTAGCTAGGGAATTCAAAGTGCGGCACCTTGCATGCCCCGCCTTCTGCATAGGCATAGCCATTTGCAGCATGCGACATGCGCAGCGCGGTACTCCGGCGCTCTGGGTATTGCGCGAGATCTTCCCACGGCAGGCAAAAATGATGCAGGTAAAAGTCGCGCTCGCCATCAAAAGCAGTGAGATCTTCGTCCCCGGCGTTTAGCGAGGTAACTTTCCACGCCAGCTTTTCGTGCTTTTGCTTGGCAAGGTTGTTCCTAAAGGCGGCAAGGTTCTGCTGCTTAACGGCAGCGTGTTCCTTGTTGTCCGTCATATGGTTGTTGGCAGCGGCGCAGGCACCAACCACCTGCTCAAGCTCGTAGCCCATCGGCAAATCATGCAAGAACGAAAAGTTGCAATCGTTCGCAATCTCGCGGTCGAGCAGCACCTGCACGCAAGGCATCTTTACACTCGTGCGCATCAGGCGACCCACAGCCTGTGCCACAATGCGAGCGCCTTCGACCTGATAAGAGAGGGTGTCGCGCACCGGCAGGCTCTTATTAACGCCAGATAGAAGCATCCGTACGTTCCGGCGCTTTTGAGTAAACGGAACCTCGCCGCGCGCTACCAGTTCCTCCTGCTCCACCACGCCAAGTAGCGCCTGCTGGACAAACTTATTTGAGTTGATCTCCACTCCCCAGGTCAAACGACTTGTGGGCGACTCGATATATAAGAAATCAAGATCCATCTTGGGGCGACGGTCGGCATTTTCAAAGCCGCAATCGACCTGATGAACCATGTCGCACAGATTCTCCGGCACCTTGTATTTGAGATTCTTGGAAAAGCCACCGGCCGAAAGATTGATAAACATCAGGGTCGGCTGGCCCAGCTCGAGACGTTTTTGAGCGCCACGCCAACCTGCATCCCATTCCGCAGCGTTAAAGCACGGCACCATGTCCTTGGCGGCCTCAAGCGATTTCTCGTACGACATCTCGGGGCACTTGATGTTTCTAATCACCAGCTCCGCGACAATCTCGCGCGCAAGATCCAGCGCCAGACTATTGAATTCGCCATGGTTTCCCATGTGGCGCGTGGTAAAAACGGCTCCCGCCCGTTGCTCGTTACGCGCCACACCACGGGCCCAAGTACTCACGGCAACAAGCGTCTTGCTCAGGCGCTTCAGCTCAAACTCGATGCTCTTGGCGTCGCTCACGCCCACCCTGTCAGCAATCTTTAAGCGCAAGCGCACCGCAAGTCCCTCACTCACGCCAATCCCGTCAAAGAACCGCATCGCGCGCTCGTACACCTCGTCGGGCGACACAATGATGCCGCCAAAGGCGCCGCCTGCCAGCGCGACCATGCCGGCAATTTCCTTGGACTCATCCACCCAGGCAATATCGACGTCGTACTCCTTCGCAGCCTGTTTGTTAAACAGCTTAGTCTGTCGCACGATTTCCTGGTTGAGCTCGCCAATCCAAGCGTCCTTGCGAACCACGCCATGAACCTCGTCAAGGTAATCGAGGTTGAAGTTTTTGACGGTCGGCGCACTCCATGTTGCGCTCATGCACACGCAAGGCGCTTTGGCGGCAATGGAGGCAAGGTAGGCCTCGGGCATGCGCTCAATGCCGTGGCTGGTTAGGTACGTGGTAAACATGTGCTCGATGGTGGTTTCCATCACTAGATAATCGACACCACGCGCATACATCGAGTCGTCGGCGGCATCGATCTCGTCATTCTTGCGATCTTTAAAGAACAGCGCCAGCATCAACGAATCCCAAAAATACTTCTCGCTGGTCTGGTTGTTCCTAATGCCCAGGGCATCGATGATGTTCTTGCGCGAAAGGTCGTCCTTGTACGAAATGCTGCCGTAGTACAGCTTGTCCATAAGCGTGGCGCAACGGGCGAGATGACCCACCACCATCCTGACCAGACCGCGTGCACGACGCACCGCCTTGCTGACGGTTTGCTGCCCACTCCCTCCGCGAGTGATAATCATATTGCGAGTACCGCCCTCATTGAGTTTGAAGCGCAACGGATTCGCCGAGTTGTCGCCCACCGAAATATCGTCGCTGCCAAACAGATGTCGACCGGAGAGCTGCTCTTCTTTCGCCTCGTCAGACAGCGCAAAAGGCGGACGCAGTTTCATGTCCTTAATACAAGAGGCGAGTGCCTTTTGAATTTTCTTGGCATCCTTGGCGATTTCTTCGGCATCTTCCTCTACGCTCGCCCGCGAAACCCTGTTCCTCTCGGCGTTTGACCCTTTGTGATCGCCCGACGTGGAAGCGTGCGTATAGACCGCCATCCATTGATCTCGATTCCCCAGTAGCAAGGGGTCCACCACACCGCCGTTAAAATGACGATCGAGGATACGCAATACTTCGTCCGGTTGAAACGTCACGGGATCGTCTGTCAGCGTCGACAGTATGTCGGCCTTCATGTGGTCGATTTCATCAAAGATAAACAGGCCCTTCTCGGCAGCCATTGCGTTAAAGAGCACAACGCCTGCACCGGTCACTGTATCGATCCTATTGATGAGCTTTTGCGGCGTCAGGGCAATCACATGCGGTATGCTCTCGTCATTGAGCAGGGCAGACGGCCAAATCTGGGGGATCACCTCCATGCCGCGCGTGATGTTTTTGAGCTCGTGGCTCACAGCCCAACGCAAGCTCGCATCCGCCGACGATAGCTTGTCGCGAAGGGCGGGGGTCAAACGGTCTGCAACACCTCCCAGACGATTTCGAGTGTCAAGGATGCCCAAAAGGTCATCGGCGATCTCCATCGCGTTGCCCCACGCTCGCTTAATGATGCGATGAGAGCTCTCGTCGTCCGCCTCGATGGGACACGGAATGTCGCGCACGCCCACGGCGCCCTTACCGCGCGTAGTCTCAATCCAATGCAGGATGTTATCGCCCGCACGCGGAAGATCGAACACCATGCGCTGCGCGGCATCGCCATCCATGCCCTGTTCAACCAGCAATTTGCGCACGCTCGCAACGTAGTTGTCGCGGTTGTCCTTACCCGGCACCACAAACACCAGGTAACGACGGCCCGGGCACTTGTTAAAACAGCCCGAATCGTCCCAGCCACCGGCGATGAGGTCGGCTGTGACCTGCTCGGCCGTATAGTTTTTACCCGAGCCCGTCGTGGCGCCCAAAAAGTACAGGCCATTGTTGCCCTGATCCTTGGGGGCAAACAGCGCACGCTCAAAAAACTCGCGCATCGCCTTTTGACGTGCAAGATAGGGAGCGAGCTCCTTGTCGTCCGCAGACGACGGATTCGATTGGCAGTTGAGATCCCACATAGCCATGGTCAAACCTCCGATTTAGTTGTTACACGTGTTTGATACCATCCCGTGCGGACAAAACTCGCGCTGGGCGGTCAAGGCGGCGGCGTCCATGCCGCTTGAGAGAAGAAAGAAAGGAAAGAGGAGCAGTCAGCGACTACTCGCACGAAGCGAGCAGTTTCTTAAGATCGCACTCCAACGCCTCGCGCTCTTTGGCATCGATCACTGCAAGGGCGACACGCATCAGGGATGCATCGGCGGCAGACTCCTGAACCTGGTCGGGGCGCTTGCTAAAGCTTTTCCCGGCAGCCTTCCGATCGGTCGCGCCGTTCAGTGCGGTGGCTAAAGATTGTCATCGGACTTTGCGCTGGCTTTGGCCGCCTCTTCGCCCGCGATCAGGTCCTTAACCGTTATATACGCACTGTACGTAGCATCCTCGATCTTTTCCAAAACATCATCAGGGTCGCAAGTGCCCCAAGTTTCTTCGAGGACTCGAGCCAATCCCCAAGCAGCGCTGAGCAGGACGTCAACGTCCTTTAGATCTAAATGATCGACCGTAAAGGGATAGTCCGCGCACTCCAGTAGATACGTGTCAACTGCGCCAATTGCCTCAGCCACGTATGGCTCAAGATCGCAATGGGGTTGGAGGGCGCACAGCGCCTTGTGCGGATCGGTCGGCTCGATCCAATACAGCGTTGTCGCATCCTCGCATTTCTCGAGCGGATAACGCTCAACCGCCTTCTCCCAACTTTCATACCAAGGATCGGCATCGCCGTCCGTCATCGACCTGCAAAGATCAATCGCCGCAGAAACAGTCGCACACGAGCATCTATAACTGGCGCCTTTCCTAAAATCATCATTGAGCTCGTCGTCGCCAGACAGCCTCGCCTCCATGATCAGAAACGGGCCGTCATCATCTGTAATGCTCATGGGATAGTTGTCACATTCGTAGTACGGATACATTTTGTCTCCAATCAACCGTTCGGTCACATTAACAAGCAATATCAAAACCGCGCTCACGCGGAGGGTTGTCGTCCTCGATCCATTCGAGCCCGTCGTTCTCATCGATTCCGGCATCGGGGACTGACGACCATCTGAACTCGAAACCAAGCTGGTCAAGCTCATCGACTCGCTCACTGATTACTCCGTACGCATCCAACGCATTCTCGAAATCCTCCGAAGACACATAGCCGCGCTCGCACTGCTTGCGCATCTGGTGCAAACGACCCATGGCGGCAGCGATGATCTCGCGAAGAACGATAACCTCGCGCTCGCATACATCGATGTTTCCTTTGTTGAGCTTGATGCAATCGGACATAACGGCCTCCCTGGTTTTAAGCCTTTTCGCTTGATTCCATTGAACAGCCGCAAACAGCCGCGTAATATGACTTTTATCGGGTTTTAAATTTTGGCTGTTTGGAGCATTAATGCTTGATTCCGAACAAGAGCCGTTTAGCTGGGGTTTCGAGGCTGGCTTTCTTCGCTCTCCCGTCAATCCCCGCATGCTTCTTCTTAACAGAACGCCAGAGATTGATTGCGCCGATGACGGAAACGCAACCGGCAATGCAAGCGCATGGAATCTCGTCTCCGTAGCCAACGACCTATTACGCGTCGACTTAAGCTCGCTTTTCAACGAGATTGGGGGCCACTTTCGTGAGCGAGCAAAATTGCGCTTTTACATCGATTTGCAGAACGCCATTCGTCAGCCCCCTGCTCCCCACGATGCGCAACACGCTTCGATGGACTACGCAGCCGAACCAGACCATGACGACTGGCTCGATCCAGACGATTCCGACCAAGAGTCCGCGCAAGCAGAATTGAACGAAGCCGAAATCGAAGTCAACCTTCAAAAACAAAAGGAACGCGACCTCGATTTCTTTGCTCCGATATTCGATAAAGCCATTACGCGCCATGCACACGGAGAGATATCTGGCATGGCCAGGTATCTCCTTGAAAATGTCTGCAGGCAGTGTGTCATGAACATCACAGCGATTCCCGACTATCGCTATTACAGCTGCTGGATGAACAACAACGCTATTGAGTGCAACGAAATCAACCGCCTGTACCGCGCGGTGATCACGACATCGGCCCAACTCAATAAGCAAGAAATGGCGTCCCTCTTCAGCTCCTATCTCAAGCTCGTGTCGAACGACATGGACATTACAACTACCAACGGCAAGACCGGGCTAACAGAACCGGTGCCGTATAAACGCGACAATCCAAGAGACAACTATCCAAAGGTCAACTCGCAGATAGAAACAGCTTGCGTTTGCACCAATACCGATCTCTTTCGAGCGCTTCTCATTGTTTTTTATCAGGAATGTCTGGAGCTTGCCCCGCTGCTTAAAAACACCGAGGCACCTAGCCTGCTCGCGCAAAACGAAGAGTTTTTCCCAGCCGCCATCAAAACAAGCGACCCGCGACAATTTCGATTATTCGATAATCAGCTGCCGGCAATCATCCGCTTTGGCGACGCTTTTGCATACGCAGCCAAAAAGCACTTGCCCGGAAACGAAACGGCTCAAAAGCTCGAAGAACATTTGAGCGATATAAAACGCATGAATAGCGCCCCCTTTATGCAGGCGTTTCGCAAGAACTATCTCGAGGCTATGCGCGAGAACCAAATCTACGCAAATGGAGACTTCCATACGTATGCAGAGCTTAACGACCAGGAAAACCTCAATAGGCTCGTAAGGCTTCAAGCTGTTATTGCAAAGGCAGGAGAGCTTTACTTCACCGAAGAGGAATGTTCCTTTGCAAGCCTTTATGCCCGCATCCTCCACGAGCTGCTGCTGTGCGGCATTATGCCGATAACATGCCAAACCTGTGGTTCGCTCTTTTTTCCGACCGGCCCTAACAGCAAGTACTGCGATCGATATAACGCGGCGACCAAGCTCTATTGCAACCCGCGGCACAACGCCAAAAAACATCTTGGTCGCAAATCACCCCGCGACGTCGCACTCAATATACGGAGAAAAGCCGGCACGGCATACGAAAAGGGTTTAACGGATTGTGCCCACTATTTTGACAGCCTTGGCAATTTTGTTCTCGATGGTCTTGGCCCAACATACCAAGCGAGCGACCTAATTTCCGACGAGCTCTATGCGGCATGGCTGTCTATCGTCAACCAGCCCAATTGCAGGACAAAAATCAGGCGACCAGATAGGAACGGTTTTCCATACCCCGTACTGTGGTACGGATTCATCCTCAATGGCATACAGTATGTACAAGTCGAGTTTCCCGAAGCCGAGTACCCGGCGCTTTTTGAACGCTTGAGCCAGCTCGCCGAAAGCCCGCAATCAAAGTGCACGCTGAAGCACAAGGGACCCGGCGAGCACCCATACAGCTCATGGCTTATCAAGTTATACGAGTTGTTGGAGATCATTGCGCAAATTAATAGCGCCGACCAGGTGGCAAAGCCCATTCCATTGCTTGGAATAGATAGGGACGATTGTGTCTCGACCGACCCGACCGCCCAAGGCACACGGAGCGCGCCCGACGCATGCGTCTACAGCACCGGCACGATAGATAGCCTTAGCTTTACCGTGTATACGAAGGGATATGACCCGGAAAAGCGGGAACGAGCCTGATGTAGCGGCTTCGAGCGAAGCCGCCGGTCACGGGGTGGCACCGGGGCGCGGACGCCGCGGGCCATTGGGAGCAACCCTCCTCCGCTACCTGCGCGACGTGGCAGCGCCGCTGCGTCGTCCCTGTCGCCGAACATCGTCCTGAAGGCGCGGGCGGGTGTCCATGAACAGCCGCGCCCGCACTAGCCTGGGGGACAGCCGCCCCGCCACCAGCAGTGCGCCGGCACGCCTCGGCACCGCCAGGGTCTCCGCCTCCACGGGCAGGGCAACTTTCTCGATGACCTCGGCAGAGCACACGCCCGACAGGTCAACCCCGTTGTAGACGATTGGCCTCATGCGTTGCCCCTCGCGCGCCCGTAGGTGTTACCGCTACTCTGAAAATGACCAGATGATCACCCAACAATCTTTGGCGAGTGGGGGCTGAACGCATCGTTGCCGTTCTGTTCATCCACCGCCCTGCGCCCCAGGCTTAAGGGTTCTGCCGCGTCATCTTCCACCCGCACGGACAGGACATAGTAGAAGTCGGCACCCTGATTCCCACGATCCCGCACGTAGCCAAGGTCGGCCAGGCGGTCGGCCAGCTCGTCCCTCGAAACCAGCTCATTCGAGGTTATGCGACACGCCACAGGCTCGATCTCGTAGGTGTTCGTCTGGCTTATGGCGTTCCGATAGAAGCGGAACCACGACGTGCGGAAGAGATCCTTATGGTGCGAGTAGACATGCCCGTCCTTAATGGCATAGAAGTAGAAGAGAAAGCGCCCGCCCTTGCGGAGCCTGCCGCTGCTTTCGAGAAAGTGATAGTAGTCATCGGGAGAGTCCCCTCGAATGTAGCCAATCACGAACGATTCGCCACCATGCCCGTAGGAGTCGCTATCCGTCTTGCCCGCGCTTGGAGGCTCAGCCACAACCATTTCGGTGAAGTAGCTCAGCCGGTTCAGCCGCGTATTGCTTGCCGTGTTCTCGCCGATGACCTTCTCTATGAAATCGCGCAACGCATTCTCTGCCGTCCTGCTGATGCTCGGCTTCATGGCGAAAGCGCCGACACCCGGCAAAATCTCCTCGAAGAGCCGGAATTGGCCCTTCTCGCCCGTTTCGCCCGACCCCGGATAAAGCACGTAGCTGCCAACCGTGCGCCGTATCGCGTCGTTGTACGTGTGCATCTTCAGCAGGTCACCGCGCTTGTAGGTGTTCGTGGTGGAGGCCGCCTTCTCCTCGTTAAGTTCCTCGCGCTCTGCCTCCTCGGTGCCCACATCCTTGCCGACAAGCCCCGTCAAGTCGGTGATGCGGTACTTGGCGTCGAAGTGGACGAATGCAACAGCTCCATCTTGCACTGCGGCTCGCTCGTTTGTATAAGCATCCGGGAATATCGCGAGCGTGTAGTCGGGTCTGAACGGTCTCGAGTACGAACCCTCGTAACGAGTGGCATGAAAGTCACGGGGCGAGAAGGTGCGGTTGTAGTAGAGGTTTACCTTCGCGCCGCACTGCGCAATCTGGAATGACTGGCAGGAGCGTACGCCCTGCTTGAGGGATATTGACAGCCCACCGTCGGGATTCGTCCCGATAAATGGGTGGTCATCGGTGCTTATCGGCTCGCACCCCTCGATCCCCCTTACGATGTCGTACAGCTCAAAGAAGATCCAGTACTCGTAGAGGAGGGCCACATTCTTCGATTCGCCCTCGTAGATGTCATCCTTGCCCTTCCAGTCGAGCTGCAGCGCCATATCGAGCATGGAATATGCGAAGAAGATCTGCGAGTATCCCTCGCGCTTCTGCAACACCTGGTTGTTCTGAGGCATCATCTGCAGGGTGCCGACATCGTCGAAGAAGGCGTCGCTGAGTATCGTATCCAGCATGGCGTGCAGCGCGGCGGCTTCGCGATAACACTCCGTCTGCCGAGTATCGCCCTTCTCGGCATCCAGGACAGTCATCAGAGAGGTGCAGATCCGGTCAATCTCATGCAGGGCAAATTTCACAAACCGATTGGCGGGCGTGTCGAGCAGGTCGTACTTGCGCGTGACGCTGACCATCTGGGGGAGGTAGACGCCTCCCGCATCGCCGCCGCAGTTCAAGCGCGTCCACATCCGGCTGTTCGAGAAGGGGTTCGTATAAAACCTCCGGGACGGCATGCCAGCCCCAACCGACCGCAGCTCGTCCTCGTGATCCAGCGTCCTATCAGGGTTCCTCTTTATCGCCTCGAAGAGGGCTTGGAGGTTCGGTTCGTAGCAGAACTGCCGCAGGAAGACGAACTGCTCAAGCAGCGTCTCGCGATTCTCGTCGGCTTGCTTGTAAACGTTCGACGTGGAGCCCGAGTAGTCAAGGAGCAGCGCAGCGCACCTTGCGGCAAGCTCCTCGGTGAGCTCGATGTAATCGTCTTCATAGCCAATCTTGAGCGGGACGACTTCGAACTGTAGCATCGGCGCATCAGCTTCCTCGCCGAATCGAATCCTCGAACGCCCGAGATAGTTCACGAACTGGAAGGTGACACTATTGCCGTTTCTGTCGCACCTGATATTCTTGCCTTCGTTTTGGAACGAGGCGCGAGGATGCAGGCCACCATCAGGGGTCCGCTCGTATTCGAGCACATAACATGTGGTTTCGTTGATTCGAAGCGTGGGACTCCCGTCAAGACCGTCCTTGACGGCGAAGGCTGGTGTTGAACCAGCGCCATTCTGGGATGCTTCCGGCTTGAGACCGAAACACGTCAGCCCGGTTAGCCCGGTCTGCTGTTCCTCGTCCCAATCGACTCGGTCATGCGCACCGCTCTGGTAGAGCCTGGCTATTGTTCTTCCATCCGCTGCAAAGCGGATTGCGCCGATGCTGCCGTCCATAGGCTAGATGAAGCTCGCATACTGCACGTTATCGAGTTTCGCTGCCATCTGGCTTATCTTAACGGAGCTCAGCTCGCCATCGCATATGTCTTTCAGGCTTTTAAGCAGATTGCCGATCTCACGCTTGTTACCATGGAGCTTCGGCAGCACCTTCTGGACAATCTGCTCATCGACAGAACGCTCGAGTTCGTAGTTCTCGCCGTCAAGCTCGTGCGCGGCATTAACGTACATTCGCACTTCGCGCACGGTGCGGAAGGCAAACTCATAGCCGCATTTCTCCAGCTCTTCATACAGCTTGCCGAACTTCTCGAAGATGGCGTTAGCATCATCTTCGCTGATGTAATTGGCTCCCTCCCATATGTCCTTGGCGAGACGCAGAAAAGCCTGGGGGACGCCGGAAGCTGCGACGGCAACGTCCGGCGCATCCTCGATGGCTTTGAACCCTGCGAGGACTTCGGCCTTCGACGGCTTGAACTCTATGACGTTTGCCCTGTCGAGCACCTTGGGGCTAAACATGTAAGTGGTCTCATCGATGTTCACGGTGCCGACAACGAACAGGTTCTGCGGATAGGGCAGCCTGTCAGCACCGCCATCGCCGTACCCATCAAGCACGATGAGGTTATCCTCGCCGATGGTCTCCATGTGG
This sequence comes from uncultured Collinsella sp., assembly GCA_900545445.1. Lineage (GTDB taxonomy): Bacteria > Actinomycetota > Coriobacteriia > Coriobacteriales > Coriobacteriaceae > Collinsella. Next base: position 22,456 of record UQZH01000023.1, read on the forward strand.
CTGAGGAAGTCTGAGAAATACCGCTCGACATGGCTCAGGTTCATCTCGTCGAGGATGAGGAAATACGGAACCTCGGGGTTAGCGTTGGCCCGTTCGATGAGTCTCAGTATGCCGGTCTCTTCGTACGCGCCTTTGCCGCCGTCTGCAATCGGGTTGAAGAAGCCCAGCACCTTGGTGTTGTCGGTCCAGTCGGCACCGACCGGGACGAGCAACCAGTTTGGCTCCCCGTCTTCATCCAAGACCTCAAGGTACTTTGCAAAACGCTTGGAAATCCGCGTCTTGCCTGTTCCGCTGTTGCCAGCAAGGATGACAAAGGGCTTTGCCAGTAGTGACGTGATGTAGCGCCTGGAGAAGTCGGTTTTAAATTCAGCTGGAAGGTTGTTTAGCTGAAAAGTCCTCTTCTCTCTGCTTGATGCTTTCGATGAATTCTTTGCAGCAAGGTCGATTAGTTGATGCATTGCGGGCAGCACGTCATCGCCTTGTTCGTAGTCGATGCCCTCTTCGGCAATCAATTGGCTCGCTATGAGGTTTCGCATGAACTCAGCCACGCTGTAATCAAACTCAAGTTTCCCTGCGTAAACGTCAGCGAAATACTTGAATGCCGTGGTCAGGCTACCAGCCCTCATCTTGCATCCGCGATTGCAAAGGGCAATAAGATCGTCAATTCTCGACTTGTAGTCGTAATCTATCGCACCCGAAAACTGCCCGTCTTTGTATCTGCTTCCAGTGGCGAAGAAGAGTTTCGTTAGCTCCAAGATATATGCATCTTCGGAGACGCCCACAGGCTTTACTTCGGCTGCATCCATCCAGAATGACCTTTCCGCAAAACCGTCCTCTTGCAACGGCGATGAATCGTTTACTTTGCCCGTCACTGGCAACAACAGCAGTGCGGCAAACAAGTTGCCGACATTTGGACGCTTTGCCCCGTCTCCTTGTATTTGCACACGTACTTTTCCGCCTTTTTTTGCAACGGGATAACGCGTGCCAAGGGAGACAACTTGCCCAGTAGAGGGTACGACTACTTCCAAGATGATTGCGTGTCCGATAATGTCAACTGCAGTCAGCGTATCCCCGTTTGCAAGAGAGCCTGAACCTTTGAGTTCGTACTGTCCAGCACCACCTCGTCCAACTGTTCTCCCGCGAACGGATAGCGTATTCTCGCTATATATAGAATTCGGAATGGGATAGCTCAAATTCCATTCATCGACAAAGGACATGGCAACCACCACAATTAATCTGCTGCATAGTCAGCTATGCATCTAGCAACGTACTCAGCAAGCTTAACTGGCACGGCATTGCCAATCGCCTGCTCAATGTCTGTCTTGGACCCGACAAACTCAAACTCTTCGGGGAAGGTTTGCAGATAGCTGCGCTCCTTGTATGTTAAGGCTCTCACACCTTCAGAAATATCAGCCTTGTCGGCATGATGCCTCTTATATGCTGGCGGTATCGGACGGTTGGTGCCTCGTACCGTTACCGCTGGCTCGTCAATCGTGAAGACGCCCCTACGCTGGAAGTTGCGTGGATGCATGTAGAAGTATTGCGTGCCGAGCGAATCGCCAAGGTAATCCCTGACGGTCATCTGCTTGTCGCTCAGCCTTGAATCCAAGAGTTCGCCGAGAAAGTCATCTTTATCACCAAGATGACCGACAAGGATAAAGCGCCTGCGAATCTGAGGCACACCACATAGACTGGCGTTGAGGACGCGCCTCGTGAGACCGTATCCAGCATTGCGGAATATTTCCAGCGCCTCGGGCAGGACGTCCATCCGCTCGATATTGTAAACATTCTCCATGACGAACCACTCGGGTCTGACGTCCCGAACTATCTCAGCATATCGGATGGTGAGATTGGCCCTTTTGCCGCGCTGTCTGGCGCCCGCAATGGAGAAGTCCTGGCAAGGGGGGCCACCGATTATCATCGACGGCGAATACTCTTCAATTTTCGGGACCGCTTCCGCATCGTAAAGATCGTATTTGAATGCCGGGTGGTCGAAGTTTGCCGAATAGATGTCGACAGCCGCCTGCCAGTTATCAAACGCCGCCTTTATGTTGAAGCCCGCATTCTGGAATCCGAGCGACATACCGCCGCATCCCGAGAAAAGATCAACGCAGTCCATCGCTCACATCCCTCCTGTACTCTAGTAGCGCTCGTGCAACGTAGGTGGCAAGGTTTACCGGTACGGCGTTGCCCACCATCTGGTTGATATCCGTCTTACTCCCAAAGAACTTGAAAGACTCCGGGAAAGTCTGGATCCTACTGCGTTCCTTTGGAGTCAAGCACCGGGCTTGACTGAGGTCCGCTGCGTCGTTGGGGTGAAGCTTGTAGTTCGGCGGTATCGGCCTGTCCACACCACGAATAGTGACCGAGGGCTCGTCGATGCTGAAGATGGCCCGCCTCGTGTAGCTTCGCGGAATTCTGAAGTAGTAATCAATTCCAAGCTCGTTACCGAGATACTCACGAATTGTCATCTGATGGTCAGAAAGGCCCTTCTCAAGATATGGGTCGAGGAACCCGTCGGGCGCCCCAAGGCATCCGATCAAGAAGTATCTCTTGCGAGCTTGGGGGACCCCGCACAGGCTTGCATCCATCACTCGCCCACTCAAGCCATAACCCTGCGCTTTGAGGGTGGCCCGAATCGCTTCCATGGATTTGCTCGTTCGAACGCGTGGGACGTTCTCCATAACGATGAAGCGAGGCTTGCACCTCGCGATGATCTCGGCATATCTAACAGAGAGGATTGCGCGCCCACCATCCTCGGATCTCTTGCCGGCCTGCGAGAAATCCTGACAAGGAGGCCCGCCGATGATGATATCCGGAGCGAAGCCGGCAACTTCCTCGGATACGGAAACGTCGGAGAGATCCCTTTTGAAAACAGGATGCTGGAAGTTAGCGCGATAGACATCAATGGCAGCGTCCCAATTGTCGTAGGCAGCCACAACATTGACGCCAGCCTTTTCGAAGCCGAGGGACATTCCGCCGCAGCCGGCGAAAAGGTCAACTGCCGTTATGTTCCTCTCGTTTTCCACGCGCTCGGTCTCCATTTCGATAGATACAGACAAATAAATAATTATAATTTCGTTTCTTCCAACATGCTTCAAGATCAGTCGGCAACAGAACAAATCCAGTTGTAACGCTTCGCCCGGACAAGAATCGCTCGTGCTCGATTCGAGCTTATTGCCGCCCAGCAGGGCAACCACTGTCGCATGCTCGCCCGTCAGAGGCCGTCCGCGCCGCATCCGCGTCCGCTCCGGATGCCGCGCCGGGTCGGTCGTGCCGCGGACCGTCCCTCGCGGCACGCACCCTCCGCTCCCGCGAAAACCCGTTCAACACAAAGGCTTTTAGGTATAGCCTTATTGCTGTACGCCACGAAGTTCCCGCCCACTCACGCCCTCGCTGCCAAACGAATACGCATCCCTCTCTCTTCTATGGATGCAACGCTGCCGAAATATAAATCGACTCATGCGATCGCTCTCCGACCTCAGCTGAAACGTTTCAGAGCGCAACAATCTTGAACCTCGATCCACCCTCCAGACAAACCTCCTCAGTTCATCCATTACTATCGAAAAGATCTTCCATGAATTTTGACGGCCTGTTTCAGCTGTAATGGAAATAAAAACCAGCTTTTCGAAGTCGGCGCCACAACCAGGCAAGCATTTCCGAAATCGCAGCATCACATCGCTCGATATAAGTAATTTGCTACTGGTGCAACGGCCCCGAGCACCGTTCCCGCGCGACTCTATCGCAAATACGTTGCTTAGAACAGGGCACTGCCACATTTCAGCAAGCCAATCCGAATCCTCGTTTGGTCGGGAGATAGTCCAATTACCCTTTAAATATCATATCGTTGTGGTATTCAATAAACTCAGCTCGTGGGGCAAATCGCTTCGGAAGCGTAATCGGCTCTCCGTTGTAGCGCCACAAATTTACCGCTTCCTTGAAAGTAGCGGCAGGCTAAACGAGGGCGGTGAGTTCCTTTTCTACTTCTACGCCATTAAGGACGGGCACGTGTACTCCCATCATAAAGATCTCTTTCGTACGACCCATTTCCGCTTCTACAGGAACGCAATCAGCGAGACAAACACTTACGAACTTGAACCCATGCTTTGCAAGGTGAAGGCTAACGAGCTGGTTTCGAGAGACGAACTAGCCGACCGGCTGGCCGCCATTGGTTACGAGCGGAATCGTGGGAGCCAGGGGGCGGACTTCCACTACGTGCTTAGCGTGGAGGTCGAGAACGCTGCAGTTGTGCCGCTGAGTCTCGCGTGCGGATTGGTCGACGGGCAGAACGGCAACGATGCTTTCAGCCCGCACTCGCCGAAGTTGGTGGGATAACATTTCACGAGCATGTCGATTGGTACAGGAGGAAAGATTATGGACGAGAGAATCAAATCGATAATCCACAAAGCTGTTGATGATGCCGGGCGTTATCCGTTTCTCTTCATCGGCTCTGGCCTCTCCCGTCGTTACTGCGGCACGCCGGGATGGGAGGGGCTGCTTTCGGATATCTGCGCCGAGGTGCTTGACGACCCATATGCCTTCGCGCGCTTCAAGAGCCAGGCGAAGATTGCTGTCCAGAACGGCGAGGTCGAGTCCGAACTGCCGTACGTTGCCACGCTCATGGAAAGCGAAGTAAACCACGAGCTCTTTGCATCGGATGAATTCGCTGCCTTCCGCGAAGATCACAGTGACGAGCTTACCGGGGACGCTTCGCCCATGAAGATCTACGTCGCAGATAAGATCGCGAGAGCTCGTCTCGTCGAGAGCGCCGAAACTGAGAAGCTGGCGAAGGCGGGCAGGGAAAAAGTTGCCGGCATCATCACCACGAATTATGACTGTATGTGTGAGACCCTATTCCCTGGTTTCACGACCTACGTCGGAGAAAGCGACCTCCTGTTCTCTGACCAGGCTTTCTCTCAGGAGATATACAAGATCCATGGCTCAGTCTCGAGGGCGGGAAGCATCGTCCTGACCAGCGCTGACTATGCGGAGTTCGCGCAGAAGAGGAAGTATCTCTCGGCGAAGCTGCTCACCCTCTTCGTCGAGTATCCCGTCATCTTCCTCGGTTATTCGATTCAAGACGAGAACATCAGGTCGATACTGGGTGACATCTGCGAATGCCTACCAGATGACAAGCTCAAACGGCTGGGCAAGCGGCTCATCTTCGTTCAGCACGCAACCGACACCTCTGTTGGCGAGATTGCTATGAGTTTCGGTGGCCGTACGCTTTCGATGACGAAGATCACCACGGATGACTTCGAGTCGATCTACGATGCGATGCGCAGCTTCCGGAAAATGTATAGCACGCGATTTATCCGCGAGTTGAGGGGCAGCGTGTTCAGGCTTGCGGAGCATATCGACCCGAGTTCCGACATCATCGTCTCAGGGATAGACAATGTCCTCAACGACCTTGACCCGGACCAGAAGATCGTCATCGGCCTGTCGGTGTCACCAAGTAGCATCGGAAAGCCGATTTCACCTGAAGATATCTTCGAGGACATCGTGCTCGATAACCTTCGCTATGACCCAAAGTTCATCGTCGAGAACTACCTCAACATGTACGTGCGCCAACGGCCCAACAACATGCCTGTCTTCAAGTACACGCGCGGACTCGGTGGAGAGGTCGGTAAGGACATAGCGACTTATCTCCCAACGCTCACCTCGATTGATAGCTATCGAAGCGAAACGTTCCGCAAATCGATGCCTGCGACTCGTCGCAGATTCGAAGGGTCGCTGAGCATAAAGGGCCTTGCGAATGCATGCGCGCCAAAGAGCCCGTTCGCGTTCATCCCGTGCCTTTCAGAGGAAGAGATGGACGTCGACGACTTGGAAGCGTTGCTGAAGCGGGCACTGGCTGACGTGGGAAACGACCCTGCCAAGAAGAGGGCTCTGTTGAAAGATTCGCATTATCGGAAGTGCGTCCGCATCTACGACTTCTTGCGCTATGGAAAGTAGGAAGTCCCCCAACCTTCACCAATAGTCCGGGCAACGGCATCCGAACCTAGATCCAGTTGGGGGACATGCTCCCGAACTATGCACGGTTTCCCGCGCAAAGCTAGTTTAGCAAAGAAATGTGGAGATTGGCGGTTGGGCGCTTGAGATTCCTGCCAACTGCCGCACCCCTTGAATATCAACTTCATCCGAACACCTCCCAAATTCATCCGTACATGTACGGATGAATTTGGGAATCCGATACCCTGAGGGCCGGGTCGGCCGGCCCCGGGAGATCGGAGGACGCCATGTCCGGAAAGAGCGGGAAGGGCGCCGCGAGGGCGGTCCCGAGGGCCCACGGCAGGCGATCGGCGATTTCATGCAACTACGGCTGAAGTGTCTTTATGTGGTTCAGCGCACCCAACAGTACCGTTTGATTTCGCTCAAAGCATAAACGAAACCATGCATATATTCCCAAGGCAATCAGGCATGGCGTCACGAAAACCCCGGCAGCGATTGAATTGTTGCCCGCCCATGCAGACAGACACCCTCCGACCGTAAGTGAGATGATCATGCTGATCACGCTGGGGGCCCAACTCGTATAATGCACCCCACTCACCGCCTGTTCGACTATTTCGCATTTCTTTTTCAGGCTAATGTCCTCATCCACTTCACCAAGAGAAAAGTCCACTCCCGAAATTAAATCGAGCAATTCAGCCTCACTGTAGCCGCCTTCCTTGAATCTTTTAATGAAGAAACCTCCTGGTCCAGGCCCACAGATAGGACGGTTTACACGAAACAGTTCCTTATAGGCGATTCCCATTGTTAACTCCTTAAAGTGCAGATGCTATTTACGCTATCGTTCTATCATTTCGTCCGGACAGATTTTTATCGGACCGTCGGCAACCGTTCACAAGGACATCCCGTTCAGTAACTCCCCGCGCTCCTCATACCCGCGCTCGAGCTTCTTCCCAAGCTCCGCAGCGCAGCGCTTCGTTTCCTCGGCAAACAGGTCATCGATAGCCCTGTCAATACGCGTGCAAGTCTGCCGATGCTCGTCCTTCCAGGGCAGGTTGAGTCCCAAACTCGCGTCCCAATAGCCGCCGAGTTTGGCGTTAATTACTTCCTCGGGATACAGCACGTCGCGGCGAATGTCCTCAACTACATCGTCCTCGTCCATATCGCAGGCCGCATCGCCCTGCTCGAGGAACTTGCGCAGCTCCTTTTGCGCCCGGATGTTGTTCAGCATGCGAACACACACCACGGCCAAAAAGCGATAACGTTCGCATAGATCCCACTCGCCTTCGAGCCATACGCGAAAGCCCAGCATTTCGCTCGCGGACTCATCATCCATCAGGATCAATTCCCACGGAAGCACATTGGCGAGTGCGTCCTCCCCCAGCCTTTGCACGCCGTCGCGCATAAAGATGCACGGCTCCACGTCGTAATAGCCAAAACCGTGGCCCGCATCGCGACGATTGATGACATGCTTGGGCAACAGGATGATCTTGTCGCTGGGCTCGGGATCTATCTTCCGCAGCTTTTTGACCTTGCGGCGGGCGCGCTTTAGGCTGCGTTCGCTATCGCCACGGCCGCGGCCGTCCGGCTTGCCGCCGTATCGAAGGGCAACCTCACGCGCCAGGATCTTTGTGTCCGCAGCGCACAGCAGGTCGCTCACGGTGGGCAGGTCTTCCCACTCAATGCCATCGACGTCCCAAATCCTGTTCATGTTCAACCTCTTTCTGGCTGTGAATTTACGCACTTGTTCGCCCTGCACAACGTACTTGTAAGGCATGCGCCCCGCTAGAGCGCCTTCTTGCTGGGCGCAATCACCTCGTCCACCAGGCCCAGCTCCAGAGCGCGCCTGGCGTTGCACCAGCAGTCGCGCTCGGTGAGCTCGTGGAACTCCTGGGCGCTCAGGTTGCCATGCTCGGCCAGCAGCTCGTCCAGCTCGGCGCGCATGGCCGCTGTATGCTGGGCCACGATCTCGATATCGGTCTGCTGCGCCATGCCCATGCCGCCCATCAGTTGGTGGATGAGCACCTGCGTGTGGCGGTACACCTGACGGTGGTCGCCGCAGGCCAAGATCACCGCGGCCATCGAGGCCACGACGCCCTCGCCCACCGTGATCACGGGGCAATCGAGCGACTGCATGGTGT
>UQZH01000024.1 GCA_900545445.1 uncultured Collinsella sp.
GGTCCAGATGATGGGCGGCACGCCCGAGCAAGCGCTCGACGCCAGCTCCATCGCGCTGAGCAACCTGTTGGGCCTCGTTTGCGACCCCGTCGGCGGCCTTGTCGAGGTGCCCTGCCAAAACCGCAACGCCATCGGCGTGGCCGCGGCCTTCAGCTCGGCGCAACTCGCCCTCGCCGGCATAAAGAGTCTGGTGCCGTTTGACCAGATGGCACACGTGATGCTCTCGGTGGGCCACGCCCTACCTGCCACGTTACGCGAGACGGCCAAGGGCGGCATCGCACAGGCTCCGGCAGCGCTTTCGGCGTGCGCGAAATGCGGAATATGCGGATAGTGAGCAAAAGCGAACGATAGGTGGGACATATGTCCCACCTATCGTTTATCGCCACTGTTTTCGTAACACAAGCAACTGCGTAATCGCTATAATTCAAGCCCAGTTAAAACACGATGAGCCGCAAGGCGAAACTCGAAGGAAATATACACGATGTCGCAAATCGACCGCAGCCAACTGATCCCCGATCCGCAACAGCCCAGCAGGCAGCCCGGAGGCATCCAATCGCCCCGTCCCATTGCGCCAGCCCAAGGTCAACAGCACGGCGCGGCAAATACCTCCCCGCGCCCCAATCGGGGCCAGCATCAGCAGCGTCAGCAACGTTCCGCACATGGCGCCGGTCACAACCAGGGCCCTTCGCACACTCGAGTTTCCAACAACCGCGGCCCCGCCAACAACCGCTCCGCAAAGGGCAATAAGACGGGTGGCAAGACGGCGTTCTTCGTCGTCCTCGGCCTCGTCGCCATCGTCTATATCGTGGGCTTCGTGGCGTTTTCGCAGATTGCCTACCCCAACACCACCATCGCCGGCGTCGATATCTCGTTTTCCAACGCCTCATCCGCCGCTACCAAGGTCGACTCCGCCTGGAAGCACTACAAACTCACCGTTTCGGGAGATGACTTTAGCTGGACATATCAGCCCGAATCCGACGAGCCCATCGTCGACGGCGAGGCAGCTGCCCACGAGATTATCGGCAGCAACGAGCCGCTGCTGTGGCCTTCGCGCCTGATTGCCTCGCTCGGCGGCAAGAACGTTAGCGCGACCAAAAACGGTACCATCGACCTGGAACAGGACGTCGACCTGTCCATGCTCTCGGACGCCTTTGACCAAAAGCAGTTCGAGGAGGATCTGGGTGCCGCCATCGACGCATTCAACGAGGGCCGCACGGGTACCTTTGAGGCATCGAGCTCCTACGACGAGAAGGCGGGCAAGTTCACGATCGAGAAGGCCCGCTCCAACGAAAAGCTCAACCGCGAGCATGTCATTAAGTATGCGGAGATCGAGCTCGCGTCGCTGTCCGAGACCGTCGATCTTACGAAGCTCGGAAACGATGCCTACGAGCCGCTCAACGGCACGCTCACCAACGACCAGATCCAGGCCGCATGCGATGCCGCCAACAACTTCCTGGGCGTTAACGTGACCCTTAAGCTCAACGGCAACGATGCCGGCAAGGTCGACGGCAGCTCGGTGCTGCAGTGGATCAGTTTTGCCGACCCCGCGAACCCCACACTCGACACCTCCCAGATCAGCAACTGGGCAGCAGACCTCGCCAATGGCTTTAACACCGTGGGCTCCACTCGTTGGTGGACGCGCGCCGATGGCAAGCAATGTGCCGTCGAAGGCGGTGACTTTGGTTGGTCTATCGATAGCAGCACGCTTGCCAAGCAGGTCGAGGATGCTATTAACAACAAGCAGACCGGCGAAATTGAGATCAATTACTCCCAGAAGGCCGACACCTTTACCGCCAAGGGAGAGCCCGATTGGAAGGCGTATATCGACGTCGACCTGTCCGAGCAGCACGCGCGCTACTATGACGAGAGCGGCAATATCGTTTGGGAGGCCAACTTTATTTCCGGCAAACCGGGCGAAGACGCCACCCCCGAGGGCGTGTGGCAGATCAACAGCAACGACGGCGCCACCAAGCTTATCGGCGCCAAGGACCCCAAGACCGGTAAGCCCAAATACGAGAGCCCGGTGAGCTACTGGATGCCGTTTGAGGGCAACATGGTTGGCTTCCACGACGCTACCTGGCAAAACGATTCGAGTTTCGATAGCGCCGAATCGTACAAATGGTGCGGTAGCCACGGCTGCATCAATCTGCGCCTGGCCGATGCCAAGGCGCTCCACGACTGCATCAAAGTCGGTCTGTGCGTGGTCGTGCATTCCTAGCACGTCACGCGCAACGCAACAAAGCTCAGCGACACCTACCTTTCGATGCTGAAAGAAACGCGCCTATGCGCCCGCCCCAACCGGTGGGCGCATATACTTATCGCGGTATGTTCTATAAAGGAGACGCTATGTCGAATGTCCCCACCATCACCCCGGGCCCCGACGATACCGGGCGCGTGCCGGAAGGCGCAACTGAAACGCTGCCGTTTATCACCAGCGCCCCCACGGCGCAGCAAAACGACGGCGAGCAAGGTAACGCCGGAATATCCGACGATGAGGCCTACGCAAAGCTCAAGTCCAAGCGCGCGGAGCGGCGCCGCAAAAAGCTCGTCCGCCGCGGCATCGCTGCCGGCATCGTGGGCGGCATTATCCTAATAGCCATTATTGTGAGCGTTGTCCTCAATTCGCAGCCGCAATCTGCAGGTGAACCTGTTACCGACATGGTCATGGAAGGCACCTTTACCACGACTGTCGAGGCAAAAGGACAGCTCAAGCCAATTTCTGCCTCAGTGGTCTCCCCTTCTGTCGATGGCACGGTAGCATCGATCAACGTGCAAGCCGGTCAGAGCGTCAACGAGGGCGACGTGCTCATGACCATCAAAAACGATGAGCTCGATAACGCCGTTGCCGAGGCGCAGCGCGCGGTCGCGGCCGCCCAGGAAGACCTGAAAAACGCGCAGGCGACACTTGCTGCCGCACAGGCAGCACCGACGCTGGATGCCGACGGAGCGACCACCCCGACGGATGCAACCGCCAACGCCAGCGCCGTCTCGAGCGCTCAGCGCAATCTCGCCTCGGCCCAGGCAACCCTGGACCAGGCAAACGCCAAGGCGACCGAACGCACCGTAAAGGCCCCCAGCTCGGGTAGCATCGTCGAACTCAACGCCAAAGTGGGCGCCACGGTGACCGGAGGCATGGTCATGGGCGAAGGCGACACGAGCGGCGGCAAGCAGTGCATGCAAATCGCCGACCTCTCTAAGATGAAGGTGACGGTTCAGGTGGGCGAAAAGGACATCGCCAAGATCGCCGTGGGCCAGAGCGCCAACGTTACCTATCCCGCGTTTCCCGATATCGTGAGCCAGGGCACCGTCACGGCTATCGCATCGGTGGCAAACTCCGACGCCGCCAACGGTGGTGGCGGCAGTGTGACCTTTAACGTCGACATCCTCATCGAGGCACCCGATAGACGCCTTAAGCCCGGTATGACTGCCGAGGTCTCGGTGGTGACCGAGCAGCTCGACGACGTGGTCATGGTGCCCACCATGGCCCTGATGACCGAGGATGGCGAGCACTATTACGTCAATCTTGCCACCGATGACGAAGGCAAGGAGACACGCCGCGTTAAGGTGACCATCGTGACGCAAAACGACAACGACGCCGTGGTCGGCAAGACGCAGGTCAAGCGCGACGACCAGGGCAACGAGATCAACCCCGACGTGCCGGTTACCAAGCTGCGCGATGGCGACACTATCGTTATGGATACTGGCGCGGGCATGACGGCAGACGGCGGCGACGGCACGCCCGCCGACGAGGGCATGTAATGCGCCCCGTCATCGACATCCGCAACGTGCACCGCATCTTTGAGAGCGAAGCCGATTGCGCCCACATCCTGCACAACGTGAGCCTGGCGGTAGACCCCGGTGAGTTCGTCGCCATCACCGGCCCCTCGGGCTCGGGCAAGTCGACGCTCATGAACATCCTGGGTTGCTTGGACAAACCGACGGCGGGCGACTATTACCTGCAGGGGCTCAATGTCGCCGAACTCGACGATGATGAGCTCACCGAGGTGCGCGCGCTGAGCATCGGCTTTGTCTTTCAGAGCTTCAACCTGCTGCCGCGCCTTTCAGTTATCGAAAACGTCATGTTGCCGCTGTCCTACACCAATGTGCCGCGAAGTCAGCGCGAGATGCGCGCCGTACACGCGCTGCAAGCTGTCACGCTTCCGGTCGACCATTGGGACCACCGCATATCAGAACTCTCGGGCGGACAAATGCAGCGCGTCGCCATCGCGCGCGCCCTCGTCAACGATCCGCCCATCATCCTGGCCGACGAGCCCACGGGAAACCTAGACTCGACAACTGGGGCACTCGTCATGGAAACCTTCCATAAGCTCCAAGAACGAGGCAAGACCATCGTACTCATCACGCACGACCCGGGCATTGCTGCCGAGGCCGACCGTGCCGTGACTATCCGCGACGGGCGAATCCATGACGGCGCATATATCGCACATGCGCCGAATACGCTACGCGAGGTCGTCAGCAACCTACCCGCGACTTGTACATCTTCCACGTGGCCGAAAGGAGCGAAGGCATGAGCACCCGAGATCTTATCCAAGAAGCCCTGCACTCGCTCGAGGCCAACAAGGGACGCAGTCTGCTCACCATCTTGGGCATCGTCATTGGCATCGCCTCGGTCATAGCCATGACCTCGCTCATCGGCGGCATCCAAAACAGCCTGGTCAACAGCTTGGGCCTCAACGCGGCCCGCATGGTGCAGATCTACTCGTCCCAAGAGCTCACCGATTCGGACGTCGAGAAGCTGCGCAAGATGGTGCCGCAAATTGAGCAGATCGGCATCGTCGACAGCGCCTATTCCGAGTACAAAGTTGGGGATAAAAGCTATACCGTCATGGCACAGGGCGTCGATAGCGACATGCTCGATGCCGTGGGCGCCAGCAAGATCGTTGCCGGTCGCACCTATAGCGACCTCGAGTCCAAATCCGGCGCGCGCGTGGCGCTCATTGGCCGCGGCGGCGCCGATCAACTGTACGGCAACGAACAGGACGCGATTGGCAAGACCATCAAGGTCTCGAGCGGAGACGTGCAGATCATTGGCGTTATCGACGGCGGCAACGACTCCATGGGCTCGCTGAGCCTGTACATGCCCTGAGCAACGATCGCCGAGCTCTACGGCGAAGACAATCCATCGTTTCCCAGTGTGACGGCACTCGCCGCCGAGGGCACCGATATGGACGAGCTCTGCAAGACGATCGAGTCCAAGGTGCGCAGCATGAAGGGCATCTCGGAGGACGACGAGTACGACAGCGTGTCGGCAAGCTCCATGAAGAGCGCTATCGATGCCCTCAACTCCTTTATGAGCGCCTTCTCGCTCATCATGGGCGCCGTTGCTGGCATCTCACTTTTAGTCGGCGGAATCGGCATTATGAACATGATGCTCACCAACGTGACCGAGCGCATTCGCGAGATCGGTATTCGCCGCGCTCTGGGCGCAAGCCGACGCGATATCACGGCCCAGTTTTTGGCCGAATCCTCGGCGCTGTGCATCACCGGCGGCATTTTAGGTGTCGTGATTGGCTATCTGCTGGCCTGGGGGCTCACGTTCTTTGCCGCCAACTCGAACATTATGAGCGAGTTTGGGGCCACTGGGACGATTACGCCGAGCTTCTCCATTACGACCGTGCTGCTCGCGTTTGCCGTATCGGTCGGTATCGGCGTGGTCTTTGGCTTCTACCCCGCCCGCCGCGCCGCGAAACTCGACCCCGTGGAGTGCCTGCGCTACCAGTAGAACCTCAACCCTAAGTTGCGGTGAAATAGGGACTGTTTAGGCCGCTAGAATACCAATTCAGTCCTTATTTCACCGCAACTCAGGGGGGGGATAAGGCGCTAGTGCTATTCGAAACGAGATTCCAGACTCGATAGTCCATTCAACGTCAGGTCGTTGGCGACCGCCGAGACGCGCTCGATGGGAACCGAGCCATCGGACAACGCCCACGTGCGATAGATGCCGATAATGCCGGACAGCAAAAACGCCAGGTAGTAATCGAACATCTCGTCCTTTAGACCCTCGGGCAGCAGATCACGCTCAGCGATCTCGTGCTCGAGCGGCAAACGCAGACGAGCCATAAAGTCGTCGAGCGGAATGTTTTCGATCAACTGGCGATTAAGCACCAGGTTGTTGCACAGCGCCTCGTTAACGGTCTTGAAAAAGGACGCCGCAGCGCCAAGTGCGCGCTCGTTGGTGTCGCCGCCCATGGAGGAAAGCGTCTTCTCGACTGAATCGACGATCATCTCGACCACATCGACGGCAATGGCGTCGAGCAAGCCGTCGACCGTGCCAAAGTGCACGTAGAAGGTCTTACGGTCGACATTTGCCTCGCGCGCGATAGCGCTCACCGTAATATCGGCCAGGGGCTTTTCCATAAGCAGTCGCTCAAACGCCGAAAGAATCGCATTGCGACTGCGGACGATACGACGGTCAAGGCGCGGTTTGGTGGTAGCCATAGACGTGTCCCCTTCATGTCAACAGCCCACCTGTAAGTCCTCTACATGTGGGAGATAATCAACGTAAGAGGATTATCCTACATCTCACATCGCAATGACGAGCGTCATCAAGAACGCACGACTCGCCGACCGGGCCCTAAGATCGCTTCTTTTTATTGAGCGCCGCCGGGGAAACGCGAATGCCGTCGCCAGTCTGGCGAACGTAGGTCTGGCGTGCCGGCTTAGGGGCCACAGCAGGCTTTTGAGCACGTTGATTGGGATCAACGGTAACCTGGCACGCAGGATGTGCCTTAACGGGCGTAGAGGGCGTCTGAGGCGTGCGCCCGAGCTTGCGCATCATACGGTCCCAGCGTGCATGGATACTCTCGTTGTGAGCGCTCTTAAGGCCCAGCAGCGGGGCGGCCAAAATGGTCGGCGCGATAAAGGTGATCAGACGCCACAGCAGATAGCCGGCAGTCGATGCCGTGCCAAAAAAGTGACCCAAAAACAATGCGAAGCCACCCTCGGCGCCACCAGTGCCGCCGGGCAGCGGAACGGCGGAGCTCAGCAGCTGGACAAAGGCGCTCGCGGCCATGACAGAGAAAAAGTCGACTTCGTGGTGGCCAAAAGAGAGCATCAAAAAGTACGGAACCAGGTAGAAAAACGCCAGCTGTAGCATGGTGATGACAACTGTGAGCAGCATGGAAGAAAAATGGCCGGCAGATAGTTTGAATTTCTCGGAAAACGAGTAGATCTCGCCATCGACAAAGGTGCGCCAGCCCTCGATCTTTGTGGCCGAGACGCCCACGCGCTCGAGCCAATTGATGATGCAATGAGCGACGCGCGTGACGGTCTTGGGCATCAACGCCACGGCAAAGATGCCGAGTAGGATGCAGCAGTGACCGCCAAAGCTAAAGACGCACAGCAGCGTCATGTCGCCATAACGCTCGGCGAAAAACGGCATGCGGGCGAGCAGCAGAATGGCACCCCATGCCACCAGGCCAAACTGGTACACGATAAAGCGGGTGAACTGCGTGGCACCCGCTTCGCCCACGTTTTGGCCGGCTTTGGTAAGGCGGTAAATTTGAGCAGGCGTAGAGCCCATCATCATGGGTGTCAGGTTGCCAAAGAAGATGCCGCTCGCCTCGACCGAAATGAGGTCGCGGATGCCGACGGGCGAATCGGGGTCGAGCCAAACGGCGATCGCGTACGCCACGATGCCAAAAACGAGATACAGAAACATACAAAAGCATGCGGCGAAGAGCCAGGGCATCTGAACGCTGGACATAGCGGCCCAAAACTGCCCCATCTGCCCGGTCACGACCAGATAGACGATATACCCGATCAGCACAACGCCGATGAAGATGGCGCCGCGACGCGCGCTCTTGTTGTCATCGCCGCCAGAAACCTCGACCTGGGGCTTTGGGCTATGCTGAGAGGACTCCGTCATGAGGCTCCTTCTGACCGTCAAAGTATCTGGCCTATTGTACCCGTATGGGAGATGAGCAAAACGTAAAGCTATGAGGCAAATGGGATTAACAGACCAGCCCACACGCAACAAAAAACCCGACCTTCTCACGAAAGGCCGGGTATCTAAAACATGGTAGCCCGTACCAGATTCGAACTGGTGATCTCCGCCTTGAGAGGGCGGCGTCCTAAACCGCTAGACGAACGGGCCATAAGCCTCAGCAGAAAAGAAGTGGTAGCCCGTACCAGATTCGAACTGGTGATCTCCGCCTTGAGAGGGCGGCGTCCTAAACCGCTAGACGAACGGGCCACATGACATCTGCACTGCCGTGCTGCGAGGACATATATTACGGGACAAAAAACGCGAGCGCAAGAAGAAATTCAAAATTGCCGGAATTTTGTCGGGAGGTTATGGAAAGCGCAGTTAAAAGCCACAGCCTATGATTTTTTAAGCCCCGTCCCAGAAAAATCATCCTAGGTTGAGGTGGGCCAGGATGGCTTCGCGCTCGTTGGGGACATTGTCCTCGATCACAGCGTCGAGGGCGGCGTTGAGCAGCTGCCCCAGTTCCGGCCCGGGCTTGACGCCGGCGCGGATCAAGTCGCCGCCGTTGATGTCAAGCATCTTGAGTGTATAGGGCTCCCCCGCCTCAAGCAGGTCGTGGGCGAGCGAACGCATCTCCTCGATCGTCTCGACGTAATAGAAGCACGACGGCGCCTTACCCAGCGTATCGGCACGCTTAAGGTCCATAAGCTCGTCAATCAGACGCGGCGTGTCGACGCCCTCGCCCGAAAGCAAGCGCATCATATTGAGCAAACAGGAACGCTCGGGACGCAACGGCTTATCGTGATACCTGATAAGCAGACACACATCGCGAACCAAATCGTGCGAAAGCGCCAGACGATCCATAATGGCGCGCGCCTTCTTGGCGCCAAGCTCGGGATGACCGTAAAAGTGACCGCTGCCCGCATGGTCGACCGTAAAGCAATCGGGCTTGGAGACGTCATGCAAAAACGCTGCCCACATTAAACTCGACGAAGGCGCGACGCCGTCACACAGTGCCAGCTCCCCCGCCACCGTCAACACGCGAGCGATATGCTCGTAGACATTAAAGGCATGGTAGACGCTGCGCTGGTCAAACCCACGAGCCGGCGAAAGCTCGGGCACGGCGGCACAAATAAGCTCGGGGTAGCGCAGCATCGCGTCTCCCCCATGACCGGTCGAAAGAATGCCTTCGAGCTCAATGCCCACGCGCTCGCGTGCCACGGCATCGAGCAGCGGCGAGCACTCGGCAAGCGCCAGTTTAGTCTTAGGCTCGATCATAAAATCCAAACGACAGGCAAAACGTACCGCGCGTAGCATGCGAAGCGCATCCTCGTTAAAGCGACGCTTGGGATCTCCAACGGCACGGATCAGCTTGCGTTCAAGGTCGCCCTGGCCATCGTAGCGGTCGACAAGACCGCGCTGGGGGTGCCAAGCCATGGCGTTAACGGTAAAGTCACGACGCGCCAGATCGTCTTCAAGCGACGCCGCACGCTCCACACTCTGGGGATGGCGACCATCGGTATAAAAACCATCCAGGCGATACGACGTGACCTCAATGCGCTCATCGTCACAAATAGCAGTAATGCCGCCAAATTTAATCCCCGACTCAACCACCGCAATGCCGGCGACCTCGAGAGCCGCCTTGGACTCCTGCCACAGACCACTGCAGCACATGTCGACATCGTGGCTGGGGCGTCCCATCAGGGCGTCACGTACCCAACCGCCCACGAACCAGGCCTCAAGACCGGCTGCCTCAAGCGCACGTAGCACACGCAGGGAGGCGTCTGAGGGCTGCGTACCGTTGAGCGAAACATTGCACATACCTATGGCCTCCTACGCATGTAAGCGTTAATCGATGGTTCTCAAGAAGTCTAACAAGAAACGAGCATGTGCGCACATGCAATCACGCGGTCAATTCGAACGAACGGGACAGTAAGCGCCACATACGACCAGAACGCAAAAACCCGCCTTGGGAATCCAAAGCGGGTGTTCGGCAACGATGTATCGATGCGGCTAGCAGACCTGGCGAACCTCGATGTGCTTCTTATATTCGTCCACCTTGGCAAAATCGCCCAGACCGGGGCACTCCACCACGTTGGCGCCGGTAGCCATCGAGAGGCGCAGGGCGTCCTCGACGCGCTCGGGAGCGTCGTGCCACACGGACAGGAAGGCGGCCAGCGAGGAATCGCCGGCGCAGACGGTCGACAGCAGCTTGACCTCAAAGGTGCGGTTGGCAAACCAGATATGCTCGCCGTTGGAGAAGTACGCACCGGCGCCACCAAGGGTCAGCAGCACGTTCTTGGCGCCCTTGGCATGAAGCTCAGCCATTGCGCCCTTAACAGACTCATCGTCGCCACCGCTCACCTTAATGCCAAAGATGTCAAGCAGCTCGTCGTCATTGGGCTTGATCAGCAGTGGCTCCATGGCAATGAGGTCTGCCAGCTGATGGCTCGAGATGTCGAGGACGAACTCGGCCCCCTTGGCCTTGACACGGCGCAGGACCTCGGCCAAGAAGCCCTCGGAAGTGTTGGGGGGCAGCGAGCCACTGATGACCAGGCAGGTCATGTCATCGAGCGAATCGATAAGATCAAACATCTCCTGTTCGTTGGCAGCATTGATGGCGGCGCCTGCGTTGACCATGTTGTACTCGGTGTCGGGACCGGCGTTGAGGAATACGTTGACGCGCGTGATGCCGTCAGTCCACACAGGCTTGACAGGCACGCCCAGGGCCTCGGCGCCCTTGACGATAAACTCGCCCGAGAAACCGGCAAAAAAGCCCAGGATCGTGGTGTCGACACCGTAGTGATCGAGGGTGAACGAGACGTTGAGACCCTTGCCGTTGGGCGTATAGACCGCGTTGCGCGTACGGGTGACGGTGTTGGCGGAAAGACCGTCGCAGGCAATGTTGTAGTCAATGGCAGGATTTGCAGTGAGCGTGTAAATCATGTAAGTTCCTTTCACAAGGCAACGTGTTAATGAAAGTATATTCCACGCTTCGAGAAAAGGCTATAGCAACTCGGCAAACGGTGTAGAACGCGTGCGGGGCGGCAGCAAAGCGGCAAGGCGCGGCACAAATACAGGAGCGCTTGCACTGACGCTCATTTGCAATTAACAAAAATGGCGCCCCGGCCAAAATCGGGACGCCATAGAACCACGAATATGTCGTGTATCGCTTACTTGCGATCGAGCTTGCGGACAGCAACGCGCTTGCTGTACTCGTCAACGTGACCGAAGTCGCCAATGCCGACGGACTCGGCAACGTTGGCGCCGGTGGCCATAGCGAGCTTCATGGCCTCCTCGACGTTGTCGCGATCCCTGTACCACTTGTGCAGGAACGCAGCAAGGGTGCAGTCGCCGGCGCAGACGGAAGAAACCAGCTTGATGTTGAACTCACGCTTGGCGTACCAGATGTCCTCGCCGTTGGAGAAGTAAGCGTCGCCGCGGCTACCACGGGTGAGCAGCACGTTCTGAACGCCGGCGTCGTGAGCCATCTTCATGGCAACGCGGACCTCGTCGTCGGTGTCAACCGGCACGCCGAAGATGGCCTTCATCTCGTGATGGTTCGGCTTGATGAGCAGCGGCTTCTTGTGAGCGAGCTCCTTGAGCTTATCGGAGGACAGGTCCAGGACGACGTCGGCGCCACGGGCCTGAGCGTGCTCCATGACCTTAGCCAGGAAGTCAGGCGTAGCTTTGGGAGGCACGGAGCCGGAAACGATCAGGCACTCGAGATCGCCCGCGGTGTCCAGGATGTTGTAGAGCTCCTCCTGGTGCTGCGGCGTGATCGGAGCACCAGGGTTCAGGATGCCGTACTCGTGCTGGCCATCGTTGACGTAGGTGTTAATGCGCGTGATACCGTCGGTCCAGACCGGGCGGCAGAGGCAACCCAGGTTCATGACCTCCTCGACGATGAACTTGCCCGTGAAGCCGGCGAAGAAGCCGAGCGCGACGGTGTCGACGCCCATCTTCTTAAAGGCGAAGGACACGTCGAGGCCCTTGCCGTTAGCCGTGTAGCTGGCCGAGCCGGTGCGGACGTTCTCGTCGGGCTCGAGCGGAGAGCTCGAAACCGTCATGTCGACAGCCGGGTTAGCGGTTAGCGTGTAGAACATTTACAGTACCCCCTGTATATGTGAGGGCCGCGTGGCCGGCCCATTCCAACCACGCGGTTACCTCTGATACCAAATTAGCGAGCAGCGGACTCGAGCAGTGCCTTGACCTCGGCGGCGGTGTTGCAGGCGAGTGCCTTCTCGGCGAGCTCGTCGCACTCGGCCTTGGTCCACTGGCTGATGGTCTTGCGGGCGCGCAGGATCGACGGAGCGCTCATCGAGAGCTCCTCCAGGCCCCAGCTGATCAGCAGCGGCTCGAGCAGCGGATCGGCAGCGGCCTCGCCGCACATACCGACCATGATGCCGGCCTTCACACCGCTCTCGATGACGTTCTTGAGCGAGCGGAGCACGGCGGGATAGTAAACCTGGTACAGGTTGGAGATGGTGTCGTTACCACGGTCGGCGCACATGGTGTAGCCGATCAGGTCGTTGGTGCCGATGGAGAAGAAGTCGGCAACCTCGGCAAGACGGTCTGCGAGCAGCGAAGCGGCGGGCGTCTCGACCATGATGCCGACCTCGATGTTCTCGTTGAACTTGCGACCCTCTTCGGTCAGCTCGGCCTTGCACTGCTCGACGAGCTCCTTGACAGCCAAGACCTCCTCGACGCAGGTGACGAGCGGGATCATGATCTTGACGTCACCGAAGGCGCTAGCGCGCAGCAGAGCGCGGAGCTGGACCTTGTACTGGTCGGGATTGGCCAGGCAGTAACGCACGGCGCGGAAGCCCATGAAGGGGTTGTCTTCCTTGACCATATGCAGATACGGAATCTCCTTGTCGCCACCCACATCGAGCGTGCGGATGATGACCGGAGCACCCTTGAGCGCGCTGGCGACCTTACGGTAGGCGTTGAACTGCTCCTCCTCGGAAGGAAGCTCAGCAGAGTCCATGAACAGGAACTCGGAGCGGAACAGACCGATGGCCTCGGCGTCGTGATCGAGCGCGTTGGGCACGTCATCGGGGTTACCGATGTTGCAGGCGATGATCTTCTTGATGCCATCGGCAGTCACGGACGGCTTGCCACGGAAGGCCTCGAGGGCTGCCTTCTCGGCAGCGAAGGCCTCGGCCTTGGCGGTGTAGGCGGCGAGCGTCTCCTCGTCGGGATCGGCCTCGACGATACCCTTGCCACCGTCGACGACAACGGTCATGCCGTTGCGCAGCGCGGTGCAGCTGTTGGAAACCGAAAGGACAGCCGGGATCTCAAGGGCGCGCGCGATGATCGCGGAGTGCGACGTGCGGCCACCGGTCTCGGTGACGATACCGGCAACGTGGGCCTTATCGATCGTGGCGGTCATGGACGGCGTGAGGTCGTGCACGACAACGACGGTGTTCTCGGGCAGGACGGAGAGGTCGACGACCTCCTTGCCCAGCAGCTCGGCCAGAATACCGGTACGGATGTCGGCGATGTCGGCCGCGCGCAGACGGAACATCTCGTCGTCCATGGACAGGAACATGTTCTCGAACATGGTCGAGGTGTCCATGAGCGCCTGCTCGGCACAGGTGCCACCGTCAATGGCGGCGTTGATGGCGTCGGTCATGCCCGGGTCCTGAGCCAGGACAATGTGTCCGCTCATGATCTCGGCCTCGGCCTCGCCCACCGTCTCCTTCATGTGGTCGGCCTGAGCCTGGGTCTTCTCGCAGAAGACCGAAAGAGCGGACTGATAGCGCTCCTTCTCTGCTGCCGAATCAGCAACCTGGTGCGGCTCAAACGTCAAGTCGGGATCGACGGCGACCATAACGGTGCCGATACCGATACCCTCGGAAGCGTTGACTCCCTGATACATTCCCATTCCTCTCTCCGTGTCATGTGATAAAGCGTTTTGCCATATCCATGACAAAAGAGCGCAGTTACCTTAAAACAGGTCACTGCGCCCCCAAATATGAACTTAGTTGTTCAACATGCGACCCGTTTGAGTTCTACTCGCCAAGACCGCTCTTGATGAGCTCGATGGCAGCAGCCAGAGCCTCGGCCTCGTCAGCGCCGTCGCACTTGACCTCGACCTCGGTGCCGCAGGGGATACCAGCAGCCATGAGGGCCATCGGGGACTTGCCGTTGACCTCCTTCTCGGGGGTGACGACCGTCACGTCGCAGGCGTACTTGCCCATGGTGGAGGCGAAGAGGCCAGCCGGACGCATGTGAAGACCCTGAGGATTAACGAGGGTAGCCTTCTCAGAAACCATAATTGACTCCTTTTTTGTGTTTAACCCCTGTCGACCATGCGACAGGAGCCATATTCACGACGTTGTTTATATTAACTCACATCAAACTGTTTTTCATTATGTTTCGCACGAATTATTGGACGGATGTCGTTCCTGCACGCTCGCCTGCCTGGCGGGGCGGTTAAGTTTGCTGCTCTACAGTCCTGCGCAAGACGGAAAGCACATTAAGTGCTTTCCTTTGCGTGCGGAACTCGCGACAAACTTAACCGCCCCGCCAGGCAGGCGAGCTGCGGAAACTCGGTCGGTCCAGAGTAATATCGTGAGAACGGAATTCTGGCTGAATATTTATCCGCACGGACGATCCGATAGACAGGCCGCGCTATCCCCTTCTTCTAAGTTGCGGTGAAATAGGGACTGCATTTGGAGTTGAATCGTTTAAACAGTCCCTATTTCACCGCAACTTGTGGGAGGGGTAGAAAAAGGGGGGAGGCCCTGGAGAGGGTCTCCCCCTTTGTTACAGAGGCGATATTATTCGCGCGTTGCGGGATTACACCAGACGGGCGTTGATCGTATTGGCGATCTCGGCGGCGTCGGAGGAACCCTTGACAGTGGCACGGAAGCCCTCGTCCATGAGCGCCTCGGCGACCTTGGACAGGATCTTGAGGTGCGTGGTGCCAGCTTGGGCACCGGGGATGAGCAGGGCGATAGCCACGTTGACGGGAGCGCCGTCCATGGTGTCCCAACCGGTCACGCCAGAGTCGTCCTTGACGACAATGACGGCGGCATCGGTAATGGCATCGGACTTGGCATGCGGAATAGCGAAGCCCTCCATCATGCCCGTGGAGCCCTCGGCCTCGCGGGCCAGGAAGGCATTCATCACGGCATCGGCGTCGTCAGCGACACCGGCCTTGACAGCCTGGTTGGAGACAAAGCTCAGGGCCTCGTCACGAGAAGCGAAGTTCTCGGCGACAAAAACGTTCTCGACCTTCACGAAATCGGCAGCCTCGGCCTTGGGAGCCTCGACGGCAGCGGCCTTGGGGGCCTCGACCGGCTTAGCGGGAGCGGCAGGAGCGGCCTTCTGGCTCTTCTCGAAGTCATACTTCTTGAAAGCGACGAACAGGATGCCACCGACCACAGCGCCGATGAGGATCGCGAGGACCCACAGCGGACCGTTCTCGACAACGGGCAGGACCAGGAAGCCACCGTGGGGCGCCGGATCGTGAACGTTGAACATAATGGTCAGGATCGAGGCGATGGAGGAACCGAGCATCATGATGGGCATGACGGGCCAGATGTTCTTGGTCATGAACGGAATGGCGCCCTCGGTGATGTGGGTGCAACCAAGGATGAGGTTGACGACACCGGCGTCATGATCCTCCTGGCTGAAGTACTTCTTGCCGACGATGACGGCGAAGGTGGTGATCAGCGGCGGAACGATGCAGGCGGCAGAGACGGCAGCCATGAAGTTGGTGCCGAAGTTGTAGGTGTCGGTGCCGACACCGGCAGCCAGGGCCTCGGTGAGCATGGCGGTACCGGTGACGTAAGCAGCCTTGTTGACCGGGCCGCCCATGTCAAAGGCGCACATGCAACCAATAGCAAGACCCAGGACAACAGCGCCAGAGGCAGACAGACCCTTGAGGAAGTCCATCATGGCGGTGTTGATGGCAGCCATGGGGCCGGAGATGCCGAGCATGACCAGACCGACGATAGCAGTCGAGAACAGCGGGTACAGGAAGATGGCCTTGAGGCCGTCCAGGTTCTTGGGCAGACCGGCAAAGACCTTCTCGAGCAGCAAGATGACATAACCAGCGAGGAAGCCGCCGACGATGCCGCCGAGGAAGCCGAAGCCCACGCCCGTGCCGCCAGCATCGATCATGTGTGTATCGGCGTTAACGGGCAGGCCCTGGATGGCGATCATACCGGCAACAAAGCCGGGAACGAGCGCCGGGCGCTTGCCGATGGACTCGGCGATGTAGGCGGAAAGCACGGGAACCATGAGGTTCATGGCAATGCCGCCGATGATCTTGAGCATCGCGGCGAAG
The DNA here is from genome assembly GCA_900545445.1 of uncultured Collinsella sp. Lineage (GTDB taxonomy): Bacteria > Actinomycetota > Coriobacteriia > Coriobacteriales > Coriobacteriaceae > Collinsella. The sequence goes on from UQZH01000024.1 coordinate 16,251, forward strand.
CTGTTGTAGTCGGCAGCCGTCGAATCGAAGGACGTGATGCCCCACAGGAACGAAACGGCGGTCAGGACGCCACCGGCAACGACGAAGACCAGCATGTGGCTGACGCCGTTCATGAGGTGCTTATAGATGATGTGGCCGATGGACTCCTTCTCCTCAACCTCATCCTCAACATCGGCAGCAGCCGCAACCGTGTCGTCGCCCTTGGCGGCGAGGGCGCGATCGATCAGCTTGCCAGCAGCCTCGACGGACAGAGCCTTGGAAACGCCAACGGAAACCATGGGCTTACCGGCGAAACGCTCTGCCTGGACATCCTTATCGGCTGCGACGACGACGGCCTTGGCACCAGCGATCTCACTCTTGGTAAGCTCGTTCTCGACACCGACCTGGCCATGGGTCTCGACCTTAATGGTCAGACCGCGCTCGGCAGCTGCCTTCTCCAGCGCCTCCTTCGCCATGAAGGTGTGCGCGATGCCGGTCGGGCAACCGGTGGCGGCGATGATGTCAAACTTAGCCATGTGTCCCTCCTTCTTGAGTACTGCGCCCGCAGGCGCTCCCCTACACGCGCTTCCATGCGCGTTTTTCCACACCTGAAAGATACCAAGCCACCGCTTTTATGAGAAGCAATAAGGCTCATTACTCCGGTGAAAGGTTCTTTCATAACCGTAAACGGTCGATGAAAGTTTACCATCAACTATTGAAACGGCAAGGTGTATCTTGTAACTGAAAATGCCCCTATACTACGAAATTACAAAACAAGTCCGATTTTTATGCCAGCCAGGAGCCATCCCATGTCCGATAGCAGCAAGAGCGCACTCTCCCTTATTAGTATGCACAGGGGGTACAGCGAGTCCGAGCAGCGCATTGTCGACTATATCCTAGAGCACCAGTCCGAGGCACCGCGTCTGACAGCCGCCCAGCTTTCGCGCGCTGCCGCAACCTCCGAGGCAACCGTCTCGCGCTTCTGCCGCAAACTGGGTTTTGGCAGTTTTCGCAGTTTTCAGTTTTCGCTGGCGCGCGATCTGGAGAGCCAGCGCAATGAAGGCCTCACCGACGAGGTCTCGCTCGACAATATGGAGCAAAGCCTCAAGAATATTCTCGCTGCCAAGGTCAGCGAGCTTAATGCGACTATCGATGGCATTGATCACGACACGCTGACAGCCGTCGTGCACGCGTTTAAGAACGCAGGGGCTATCGAGTTTGCAGCCGTAGGCAACACCAACGCCGTCGCACTCGACGCGACGTTTAAGTTTTCGCAGCTGGGCCTTCGCTGCATGGCAAGCACCATCAGCGAGACGTCGATTGGTTTCGCGCTCACGTTGCGCCCTGGTGATGTCATCGTGCTGATCTCGAACTCCGGCAAGTCGCGTCGACTGAACCGCATGGCAAAAGCGGCTCGCGGCTGTGGCGCCACTGTAGTCGTCATCAGCAGCGACAGCAAGTCCCCGCTTGCTCGCCTGGCCGACTACACCTTTAATACTGTGAACCACGAGGCACTGCTCACCACTGGTGACTTTGCGTTCTCCAAGATGAGCGCCACGATGATCATCGAGGTTATCTACAACTTCCTGCTGCCCGAAATTGAGGACGCGCGCGAGCATATCAGCTACTACGAGGAGCTCATCCAGCCGGATAAGGTCGTGGAGTAGGTTTTATCAGGGGACGTTATGTACCGTTCCGATAAAACTATGCCGGTTTACTACGATGAAATCGGAATATTCGACCACATCGTGTTTTAAAAGAAAACCGCAGGGGTTCTACCTGCGGTTTTCTTTTTACATTTTTAGCTGTGCTCGAGCTACGCCGATTCATCGTAGTAAACCGGCATAGTTTTTGACGGTCGGGTCAGACAAGCAAGTGGCGGTGCAACAATTGCTGATATTTTGTCCCCGCCAACACTGTCAGCTCGTTCTAACCTCGAGCCTCTTCCAACATCTGCTTGGCATGTGCCAGGCTTGCCTCAGATTGATCGCCACTCAGCATACGAGCGATCTCTGCGATGCGGGCGTCCCCGGCCACCTCATCCAGATGCGTCTGGGGAACGTCGCCGGGCTCTTTGCTCACCACGTAGTGTTTGTCGGCCATGACGGCGACCTGCGCCAGGTGGGTTACGACAATCACCTGATGCGTAGCGGCGAGATCTGCCAGCACGCTCGCGAGGGCTCGCGCGGTAGAGCCGCCGACACCGGCATCGACCTCGTCGAACACCAGCGTATCCACGCCGTCCGCGTTACCGAGGACAACCTTGCTCGCCAGCATAACGCGGCTCAGCTCGCCGCCCGACGCAATGCGGCGCAGGGGGCGCGGCGTCAATCCGGCACCGCTGCGATATAAAAGCTCATAGCTCGAAGGGCCCGCCGGCGTCCACTCGGCACGCGGAAGATCGCGCGACTCCCAAACGAGCTCGGAGCCGCCCATCTCCAGGCGCGCCATCTGACGGCCAACCTCATGGCAAAAGCGCGGAGCTGCCGTATTCCGCGCGCGTTTAAGCGCCTTGGCAGCAGCAAAAAGCTCGCGTTCGGCGCTCCCAAGCGCCTCGCGCGCCTTCTTGATCTGCTCATCACCATCATCGACCAGGGAGAGCAGTTCTTGTGAGCGATCGCGCATGGCAAAGACATCGTCCATGGTGGGCCCCCACTGACGCAGCAAGCCCTTAAGATCGGAATAACGCTCGCGCATACGAGCCAGCTCGCGCGGATCGAAGGCGACCCCATCGCGATAGGCGCGCAGCTCGTTAGCACAATCCTCGAGCGAGATGCAGGCATCCGAAAGCGCATCGGCAATGTCACCCAGCTTTCGATCGACAGTAGCCATGCGGGAAAGCTCGGCCACGGCGCCATTCACGGCATCGAGCGCTCCCCCTTCAGCTGCAAGCGATGCATGGGCATCGTTGGCCGTGGCCACCAACACCTCGGCATGCTCGGAGCGCGGCAACAGCTCCTCGAGCTCCTCATACTCACCCGGCTTGGGGTCGACCTCGGCGATGCGCTCCAGGGCGAAGCGCGCCTCCTCAACGCGACTCCCTTGCGCACGCGAGGCCTCCTCGACGCGACGGACCTCCTTGGCAGCCGCGCGCGAAGCCTTAAAGCAGGCACGGTAGTGCTCGAGCGCCTCGAGCGCCGGGCGCCCTGCCCAAGCATCGACCATGGCAACGTGGTGCGCCGGGTCGAGCAGGCGCTGGTGCTCGTGCTGACCGCATAGATCCATCATCACACCGACGCGCTCCGAAAGTTCGCGCACGCTGGCGATGCGGCCGTCAATTTTTACACGGCTGCGGCCCTCGGCAGAAAGGCTGCGCTGCACGGTGAAGCCCTCCGCGTCATGAGGGCCATCAAACAGGCGCGCCTCGACGCTGGCAAGTGCCTCGCCCTCGCGCACCGTCGACGAATCGGCGCGCTCGCCCAAAATGAGCTTGAGTGCCGAGAGCAGCGCGGTCTTACCGGCGCCGGTTTCTCCAGTCAGAACCGTTAGACCCGTGCTCGGGACCAACGTCGCCTCGCGAATGAGCGCAATGTTGGAAACCTGCAGCTCATCGATCATGACGCACTCCGTAGAACACGCGGCTCACCGAGTTATAGAAACTCTCGGGGCCGTAATCCAGCAGCAGCACATCGCCGGGACCGCGACGCACAGCCACGCTCTCAACCGTGCCATCGCAGGTAATAAACTGTCCATCGATGGCGATCGCAGGCACGCTCGGGCGATCATCGGACATAAAGATCTCGACGACATCGCTCGGCGAGGTCAAAAAGGCGCGAGCCTGAATGGTATGCGGAGCGATGGGCACACAGACCATACCCGTGTAATCGGGGCTGACGATGGGGCCGCCGGCGGAAAGCGCGTAGCCGGTGGAGCCGGTCGCCGTCGAAACGACGACGCCGTCACCGCGCAGGCGGTCGATATGATGGCCGGACACCGTGATATCGAACTCGACCATATCGGACAGGGGCCCGCGCGTAAGCGCCATATCGTTGAGGGCAAACGTGCGCACGACATCCTTCGTGCCGTCTTCGCGAACCGAAACGATATCGGCGGCGATGGTGGCACGGCGGCTCACATGGAGCTCGCCGGACAGGGCATCGCTCACGACCTTCAAAATGTCGCGCTCCTCGGGACTCGCGGCCGTCAAAAAGCCCAAATGACCATAGGAAAGACCCAAAATGGGAATCTCGCGGTAGTTGAGGATACGAGCCGCGCGCAGCAGCGTACCGTCGCCGCCGAGTGTAATGACCAGGTCGGCATCGTCAACATCGGGCGCGCTCTGGATCTTGGAGCGCTGGTCGGCAGCCCATGCGACCTCGTAGCCCTGGCGCGAAAGCCAAAGCTCGAGCATCAGGCCGCTCTCGACCGCTTCTTGCTTGTAGAAATTGGGAACCAGAAAGACCTTCATAGCGTTGCAGCTTTCTCGCTCAAAACCGATACCTGGGATTGCAGCTCATCGTCGGTGCGTTCGCCGGGGGCAAACCTCGTGCCGTACAGGAAAAACTCGACGTTGCCCTTGGCGCCATGGATGGGCGACACACACACGTCGAGCGGGAACAGGCCCTTGGCAGCAAAGAGTTCAATCGCCGCCACGAGCGTATCGCGGCGGACGGCAGGGTCGGTCACGATGCCGCCCTCGCCCACCAGTGCAGCCGGCGCCTCAAACTGCGGCTTTACCAGCGTGCAAAACGAACCCGAAGGCTTCAGGCACGCCAGCACGGCGTCGATGACATTCGCGATACTCGTAAACGACACATCGCACACGGCCAGGTCGATAGCGCCGCCGTAGCCGAGCTCGGGCAACTGCGTCACATTAGTGCGCTCGTGGAGCGTCACGCGATCGTCTTGGCGCAGCGACCAATCAAACTGAGCGCGACCCACATCGACCGAAACGACCGTGGCGGCGCCGCGCTTGAGCAGGCAATCGGTAAAGCCGCCCGTGGAGCATCCCACATCGAAGCAGGCAAGGCCCGTGGGATCAATACAAAACGCATCGAGCGCGCCCTCGAGCTTGAGCCCGCCGCGCCCAACGTAGGGAATACGACCCTTCACGTGCAACGGCAGGCCCGGCGCCACCTTAAGGCCCGGCGAGGTCAAACGCTCACCGCCGCTCGAAACCAAGCCGGCCATAAGAGTGCGAAGGGCATCCGCGCGATCGGCGCAGATGCCCTGTGAAATCAGTTCGTCATCAAGACGCACGCGTTTCATGAATGCCATCAACCATTCGTATCCGGAGACGCGGCCTGGCTATCCTGGGATTCGTTTGCCGCATCCTCATCGTATTCCTGCTCGAGCTTATCCGCCTCGCGAGGTGTCAGCTCAAACTTGTCGACCATATCGACCGCACGGGAGCCCAGCTCAATCGCCTCGTCAAACAGATCGAGCGAACGCTCCAGGGACGTATCCTTGGAGCGAACGGTCGCGATAATCTGGTCCAAGCGGTCCGAGATCTCGTCGAAGTTGCGGACGGAACCCTCTGGCATGGCTACTCCTTGACGGTACCGGTCTCGGCCTCGACGAACTCGGAATCCTCGTCGAGAACGCCGGCCGCAGCCTGAGCGGCGGCAACCTTGGCGGCAGCCTCGGCGGCCTGGGCCTCCTCGCGGGCACGGTCCTCGGCCAGCAGCTCCTGATAGAGGTCCTCGCCCGGCAGCTCCTCGCTACGAGCGATCTTGCCCAGCACGCCGTTGACAAACGACGCGGACTGGTCGGTGCCATAGGCCTTGGCAAGCTCGACTGCCTCGTTGATCACGATGGCGTCCGAGACCTCCTCGTCGGTGAGGAAGCGCATCTCATAGACGGCGATGCGCAGCAGATTGCGGTCGGCACCGGGCATGCGCATAAGATCCCAGTTCTTGGCGACGGAGCGAAGGGCGCAGTCGATACGGTCGATGTGCTCGTAGGCACCGCGGCACAGCTCCAGCGCATAGGGGTCGAGGGGACCCTTCGAGATCAGGAAATCGCCCTCGAGGACGCGCTCGAGCGGGCTGTCCGTGGCCTCGGCCTGAAACAGCAGCTGCAGCGCCTGACTGCGGGCAAGCGTACGCCCGCGATAAACCTTAAGGCTCAAAGGTTACTCCTTGGGGAAAACGAGGCCGTCGATGCAAACGTCAACGCGCTCGACCTCGACGCCCACCTGGGCGTCGATGGCGGCAACCACGGCGGCGCGGACAGCCTCGGCGAGTTTCTTGAACGGATAGCCAAAGAACACCACGACGCGCACGGTAAGCGCGAGTTTGTCGCCGATGACCTCGGCCTCGACCGCCGGCTCGGAAGCCGGGGCCTTGGACGAAAGCATCATGGAGACAAGGTTGGTGGCAAGGTCCTTGACGCCCACGGAGGCGATGCCCTCGACATCCGTGACGGCGCGCGAGACGATGGCGGTCAGAACATCGGGCGAAATGCCGATGCCGTCAATCTTGATTTCCTGGGGCATGAGTCCTCCTAGAAGAGTTGGTTGCTAGACGCGGGAGACGAACTTGCCGTCGCGGGTGTCAACCTTAATGACCTCGCCCTCGTTGAGGTACATGGGGACCTGGATGACGGCGCCGGTGTCGATGGTGGCCGGCTTGGTGGAACCCTGAACGGTGTCGCCCTTGAAGCCCGGGTCGGTCTGGACGATGGTGGTCTCGATGAACATCGGCGGGGTCACGCCCATGAGCTCGTCGTCGGCGAAGAGAAGCTGGCAGGTGTCGTTCTCGCGCAGCCACTTAGCGTTCTCGCCCACCATATCCTCGGGAACGGGAACCTGCTCGTAAGACTCGTTGTCCATGAAGATGTAATCGGCGCCGTCGTTGTAGAGGTACTGGAACTCACGGGTGGTGAGCATGACGCTCTCGAACTTGGTGCCGGCGTTGCAGGTGTTCTCGACGACACGACCGCTCTTGATGTCGCGGGTCTTGTAGCGCACGAAAGCACCGCCCTTGCCCGGCTTGACGTGCTGGAACTCGACGATGGTGTAGACCTTATCCTTAATGCGGAGACCGAGGCCGTTCTTGAAGTCGGCGGTAGAGATAGTAGGCATAGCGACCTTTCTTGTTATTGGCGAGACGCACAAGCGTCCAAATTACATACGAGCGAAATTATACACTTGCAGGCGGCGCCAACGGCGTGCGCATAAAAAGAGAACGCGGGGCGCCCGAATCATTTCGGACGCCCCGCCCCCCAAAAACCCAACGGGATGTTTTAGCAATCGATAATGTGCAGGTCGTGCGGGGTCTTGGTGAAGGGCTCATAGCCGTTCTCGGTAACAACGCCGTAGTCCTCCAGGCGCACGCCGCCCACGCCGGGCAGGTACACGCCGGGCTCCATGGTGATAACCGAGCCGACCTCGATGATGTTCTTGCTGCGGTTGAAGTTGGGCAGCTCGTGGATGTCGATGCCCACGCCGTGGCCCAGACCATGGTTGTAGTAATCGCCATAGCCGGCATCGCCGATGATCTTCTTGGAAAGCCTGAAGATATCGTTGCCCTCGACGCCCGGATGGATGGCAGCGACGCACTCCTCGTGCGTGCGGCGCACGAGCGCGTACAGGTCGAGCTGCTCCTGGGTGGGCTCGCCCATCACGACGGTACGAGTCATGTCGGAGCGGTAGTCGCAGTAGCCCGCACCGTAATCCATGAGGACAAAGTCGCCCTTCTCGATCACGCGGTCGCTCGGGACGGCATGCGGATTGGCGGTGTTGGGACCGCTCGCGACGATGGAGCCAAAGGCCAGGCTGTCGGCGCCGTTGGCGAACATAAAGTTCTCGAGCTCGTTGCGAACCTGCTTCTCGGTCATGCCGGGCTTAATAAAGCCGAGCATGTGCTGGAAGGCGGCGTCGGTGATCGACTGCGCATGGCGCATGAGCTCGATCTCCTCGGCGTCCTTGATGGCGCGCATCTTACGGATGTCGTCATGCATCAGCGGCAGCATGCAGGCAACGGAGCGGTCCTCCAGACCACGCTGAATACCCTGGTAGAAGTTGATCTGCATGTCATCCTCGACAGCGCAGACGCGGCACTTGTTAGCCGCGATCTTGCCGGCGACCCAGCCGGGAATGGTGCCCTCGTCCATGTCGTAGACCCAGGGGCTGCCGGCGGGCGTGTTCTCCTCAAAGCTGTTGAGGTAGCGCGAGTCGGTGTGGAACAGGCACTGGTCAGCCGTAATAAACGCGGCGTGCGGGAACTCGAAGGTGTAGTCGAAGACACCCTTCACGCCCGTGAGCCAACGAAGGTTAGCCTCGTCGCGCACCACGATGGCATCGTAGCCACGCTCGACCATCAGGGCACGGACACGCTCGATACGACCGGCAGGACCGGCAGCAAACTCAGACATGCAGTTTCCTTTCTTGATGTCCTCAATAAAAGCGGGACGGGCTCAATCGGCACAAGGAACCGCGAACGATTCGCAACCGATAAAACCCGTTCCCCAACATGATACGAAAGACGATGGATGTCAATAAAGTTAGAGAAGTTCCTTGCGAGAAGCCAAATAGGCTGCCGCATGGCGCTCGAGGACATCGTCGTCCACGGCGTTAAGACGAATGGCGCCAAGTGCCGCGGGCAGCGGCAGCATCGTGCGATTGGAGCGCGCAAACTGCTGCCTGCGGAACTCCGCAATAAAGGCCTCCGGTTCAAGGTCGAAGGCGAGCTCCTCGATTCCAAAGTCCTCCAGGCAATCATCGACCTCAAACACATAGTCGATATCGAAGTCGCAGGCATCGTGGGCCAGGCGCGCCTCAAAGCGCATGCCCTCGGACAACAGCTGGTAGGCAGGGACCTGCACCGCGGCATTGCCCAGGCAGACGCGCAACGTACGCTCCCCCGTCTTGCCAAAATCGAGCGCATGGCGAGCGCTCGGGTTCGTGGCCATAAGCACGTCCTTACGGGCGGTCTGGGACCACTGCACGGCATTGACGAGTGCAACTTCCTCGCCGGCTAGAATCTCGGGAACCGTCTCGGAGAACTGGTTCCAGCGCGACTTGCTGCTCGAGAGCATAGTGCCCACGAGCACCGCATAGCCAAGCTTAAGGTCCTCGAGGCTGGCCTCGCGAACAAGGTCCAGATTGCACACGACCAGACCGGGCTCGGGGCGCACCGCAATGGCGGGCAACGCGTGGTCGCCCGAAGCGACGAGCGGCTCCATCGTCGTGGCGACCGTGAGCATAGCGTCGAATGTCGTCGGCAACAGTGCGCACTCGGTGCGACCGCACCACTGGTTGGCGCACCAGCAAACTACCGAGCAGGTTGCGGCATCGCCAACGGCAACAACCAGGTCATCGCAGGTAATACCGTTAGCCGACAGCGCGCCAAAGACGACATCAGCATCGGACAAGGTGGCGCCATCGGGCGAAACCTCAAGCAAAAGCTGCGACACGGCAAAGCCGGCATCGACCAGCGCATGATCGATGACCTCACCAAAGCGCTCGGACACGGCAGCATCCCAAACAACCATCGCACGCTTGGGCTTGCCCACGGTCGAGGCGAACATGCGCGACAGTTCCTCAAACGCGCCAAACCCGACGCGGACATCGACACTGCGGTTTTGGAAATTGATAAGTTGACGGCGAATCATAGCAATCCACGCTCCAAAAGCATCTCGGCACAAAGGTACGAAACATCCTCAAAGGACTTATTGTGGATATCGAGGGTAAGATCGGCCGTTTGGCGATACAACGGACGGCGATGCTCAAAAAGCAACGCCGCGTGCTCGGGCGAACGGAAATCAGGTCGGGTATCGGACCGGCGAATCTGGCGCATCGAATCCTCAAAGTCGCCTTCGAGGTACACACAGGTACCCATCTGGTGCATGAGCTCGATGTTTTCCGGCGTCTCGACAATGCCGCCCCCGCACGAAACCAACAGGCTGCGCTCGCTCTGAAGCGAACGAAGCGCCGAGGTCTCGAGCTCGCGGAAGCGCTCCTCGCCCTCGGTCTCAAAGATCTCGGTCACCGACTTGCCGCAACGGCGGACCACCAGGCGGTCGGTATCGATAAACCGACGCTTGAACATGTTGCCGACGTTACGCGCGAGCGTCGATTTGCCCGCTCCCAAAAAACCGATAAAGAAGATGTGGTCGCAGCCGTGCTTGATGTGCTGGGACATAACGAGACCTATTCCTCGCAGGGAAGGTCGCGCAGGGCCCGGCGCTCAAAAATACGGAAGATCTGCGTATACCACAGATCTTGGGTGGCTTGCGGCTTGACCAGAATGGTATCGACGCCGGCAAAGTTTCCGCTCCACACGTCGGTGTACAGCTGATCCCCGATCAGTACGGCCTCGTTAGCCGTGGCACCCAGGCGCTTAAGGCCCGCTTTGAGGGCAAAGGGCGCCGGCTTCATGGCATGGCTGATGGCCTCGAGCCCCAGCTCGCGCGCTGACGCCATAACCTGGTCGCGATGCCAGTTGTTGGACACCATGCACAGCTTAAAGCCCTTGGCATGGGCGGCCTCGAGCCAGGCAGAGACCGCAGCGGGTACCTGCTCGGTATCACGCGGCACCAGGGTGTTATCGCGATCGAGCAGAATGGCGCGCTTGCCGTCGGCCCAGAGGGTATCGAGGTCGATGCGATCGACCGAGGCAACATATCGTTTGGGGCTAAAAATCCTCATGATCAATTCCAAGACTGTTGATGCTCTTCGTAGGTCTTCGAGAAATACTCCTCGTCCTGCGTAATGTAGAAATACAGGTCATCGGAGTCGGTCGGCTCAAGGGTGGCCTTGAGCGCCTCGAGCGACGGAGAGCAAATGGGCGTGGGCGGGAGGCCCTCGTGCTTATAGGTGTTATAAGGGCTATCACTCTGCAGGTCGTCAGCGGTAACCTCGCCACCGGTGACGTACATCATGGTCGCGTCGCTGTTAAGGTAGCGCAGGCCATCGAGCTTGCCGGCCAAGCGGTTGTAGAAGACCGAGGCCACGTGCGCGCGCTGGTCGGCGTTGAGACCCTCGCGCTCGACGATGGAGGCAAGATTGACGATGTCGTAATCGGACATCTCCACGCCGTAGCGCTCCTTGATCTTTGCCTCGCAGCTGGCAAAATCGAGCGATTTATACTCGGCGTTAAACTGGTCGAGCATGGCGCGAATCACGTCATCGGCGCTCGGGTCCTTACCCAGCGAATAGGTCTTGGGGAACAGGAAACCCTCGAGCGAATCGTTCGCGGCGTCTTTAAGGAAAGCGTAATCATTCACATAATTGCTCGCCTTGGCCTGGTTAAGGAAGTCTTCCTTAGAAATGCCGTCGTACGCCTTGGCGACGCGATCGGCGACCTGATCGACCGTCAAGCCCTCAGGGATAGTCAGCGCATCGGAGCCGGCGTTGGGACCTTCCATAAGCTGCTGGACGACCTTAGTCGCGTCCATGAGCGTGGTAAACGAATACTTACCCGGCTTGAGAGACATATCGGCGTTGAGCTTTTTAACCGCAGCGTAGTAATCCTTGGGATTCTCGACGATATGGTTCTCGGAGAGGATCGAGGCGATGGTGTCGCCCGAAGCGCCTTCGGGAATCGTGATAGTAACTTGCTGACCAGCTTCAACGTTCGCGTCCCCACCGGCAATGAAACCCTTGACGGCCGGAACGACAAAGAAGACGATCGCGACCAGCGCAAGTAGGGCAAACACGGCGCCGACAATCATGGGCACCGGGGAGTTCTTCTTTTGGGCGCTGCGACGAGCTTGGGAGTTATAGCTTGAGCGCGTTGCTGGAGCCACGCGGTGCGTGCCGTGAGCCCGGTGAGAATGACCATGAGATTGAGGGGCCTGCGCGCACTGAGCAGGCGCTTGCTGTTTAAAACGCGTACCACCAGTGGATTGCGTCGTGCGAGCAGCGGGCTGCTGAGGCACACGGGCAGACGATTGCTGGGTCGGACGGGCAACAGGCTGTTGAGCCGTACGCCGCGTCGGCTGCGCAGAGCGCGGCACGGGCTGTGGTGTACGCTTCGGCTGGCGCGGATCGGAAGCACTAGGCATGAGGAACCTCCTCGTTTTTACGATCGAGCCAGGTCTGCAAGAACAGGCTGGCGGCGATCATGTCAATCTTGCCCCTCATCTGCTTTTCGTTAAGGCCCTGCTCACGCAGAATGCGCTTGGCCTCTTGCGAGGACAGGCGCTCGTCCTCAAACTCCAGCGGAAGATTGAGTTCGTCGGCGATCTTTTGCGCCACGGCGGCAACGCGCTCGGCCTGGGGGCCGGGCTCGCCGGCCATGGTCAAGGGACGTCCGCTTACCAGGATGTCGGGCTCATAGTCCTCGACCAGGTAACGGAACGTCTTGGCCATACCGGTGACCTCGGCAGCCGGGAGCACCTTGACGGGCATCGCCATCTTGCCATCACGGCTCGAGACGGCGATGCCGATTCTGGTCTCCCCTATGTCCAGCGCAAGCGCGACCACAGCGACTACCTAGACTCTTAGGCGCCGAGCGCGATCTTGGCGGCCGCGAGGGCATCGGCGATACCGGCGGCGTTCTTGCCACCGGCCTGGGCCATGTTGGGACGGCCGCCACCGCGACCGTCGACCAGACCCGCAATCTGCTTAATCACGTTACCGGCGTGGAAACCGGCCTTCACGGCGTCATCGGAGCCGGCGGCAAGCAGGGCCGGAGTGCCCTTCTCGGTCACGCTGGCAACGACGCAGGCGACAGGGCCAGCGACCTTCTGGTGCACGGTATCCCAGACGTTGCGCAGGTCAGCAGCCTCAAGGCCCTGGAGCTCAGCGACGACGAGCTTATAGCCGTCGAGCTCGACGGCACCCTCGATGGCGCTGGAAATCGCATCGGAGGAGCCACCAGTCAGCGCCTTCTTGAGCTTGTTAGACGTCTCGCGCAGCTCTGCCTGCAGGTTCTCCACGCGGGCGGGAACCTCGTCCACGCGGCACTTGAGAGCAGCGGCAGCGGCGTCAACGAGTGCCAGGCGGTCGGCCATGTAATCGAGAGCGCCCTTGGAGGTCACGGCCTCGATTCGGCGGACGTTCGAACCCGTGGAGGACTCAGAAATAATCTTGAAAAGGCCGATCTCGGCGGTATTGGCGGCATGAGTGCCACCGCAGAGCTCGCGAGAGAACGGCTGGTCCTCGGCGCCCACGGAAACGACGCGGACGACGTCGCCATACTTCTCGCCAAACAGGGCGACGGCGCCGGCGGCCTTGGCCTCGTCGATGCCCATGACGCGGGTCACGACCGGCTTAGATGCGAAGATCTGCTGGTTGACCAAGTCCTCAACAGCCTTGAGCTGCTCGGAGGACAGGGCCTCAAAGTGCGTGAAGTCAAAGCGCAGGTGCTCGGGCGTCACCAGCGAGCCAGCCTGGGAGACATGCTCGCCCAGGACCTGCTTAAGGGCGGCGTCGAGCAGGTGCGTGGCGGTGTGGTTGCGGCGCAGGAATCCAC
>UQZH01000025.1 GCA_900545445.1 uncultured Collinsella sp.
TCACGGGGCAATCGAGCGACTGCATGGTGTCGATGAGCGCCAGCCCCGCCGTGACGCTGCCGCCCGGGCTGTTGATGATGAGGGTGATGGGCTCGGTCGCACTTTGATGCTCCAGCACCAGCATGGACTTAATAAGGCCGTTGCAGGTCGCATCGTTGACCTCGCCCTCCAGCAGCAGCACACGGCTGTTGAGCAGTTCGCTTGCCATATCGACAGCGGCAACACGGCCGTCCTTGGACTTCTTTATGATGCTGGGCTCACGATACATAACGGGCATGGCAATTCCCTTCTAAACGGAATCGGTAAGGAGGCAAAAACTGGACCGCACGGCTTACGACTAACGGAAGCCGTGCGACAAAACATGCAAGATGGGGTACACAAAGCTGCAAGGGCTAATCCCTCAGCCACTTGGCAGCATTGGGATGATCGGCGCAAAAGTACTTCTTGGCGCGGAAGGGACGCATGCCGGTCACCTTGACCAGGCAATCGGTGCGGGGCATAAGCCCAACCTCGCCTGGGGTCATCACGCAACCGCGCACATCTACGGCAGTGCGCTCGGCGCCCACGTACTTGGTGCCCAAAACCGACTCGCCACACAGTTCGCTTATGTAGTTCTGCGTCGCGATGTTGCTGCCGCCGCCCATATAGACCAAACTATCGCAGTTATCGAGGATGGTAAGCGCCGTGGATTTGCCGTACACGACATCGAGCTGGCTCAGCGATTGCGCACACATCAAAAAGCTAATGCCGCGACTGCGCACAGTCGCAATGCTGCGCTCAAAATCGGGGATGCGGCCCACATTGGGAAACTCATCGAGCACAAACTGCACGCGACGCTGCAAATGGCCGCTGGGGCTGGCATCGGCACGGCGCTGGGCAAGGTTAAACAGCTGCTTAAGGGCAACGTTCGCAAGCCATGCATTAGCCGAATCGTTGTCGCTCACCTTAAGATCGATCATGCGCTTGCCCTCGTCAATACGATCAAGACGCATCTCGTCATTCTCAAAAACGCGCATGAGCTGAGGCGTCTTAAGCCGCGAGATAGTTGCATTGAGCGTGATCAGAATACTCTTAAGCGTCCTATCTGCCGCACCTCGAAAATCGCGATACTGCTCAACGCCATACAGATCAGCGTTCTCCGCACCAAACTTATCGAGAAACTCCCTGGACTCCACCTCTTCTACAAGGTAGTCCAACGGGAATCGCCCCTCACCATCTCCCGTAACCTTGATGAGCGCAGCCAGTTTAAAGACGTTGTTCATCTTAAGGTAGCGGCGCGGGGCATTGGGGTCCTCACCCGGCGTAAGGGTGCCGGCAAGGGTCTCCAGGAGGAACAGGATTCCAACAATCGCTCGAAGCAGCAGGTCGCTCGCGTTATTCCAGAACGGATCATACCTAAGGCTACGGCCGTCAGGATCGACCCCCTCCATGATTGCCGCCACTGTGGTGGGGATATCCTCGACATCCATCACGTAACGCAGAGGGTCGTATCCGGCCGACTGCTCGGGATTAACAGTATCGAGAACCGTTACCTCGTAGCCGTCCTCTTCAAAGCCTTTCCCCGTACGGCGCAGCAGCTCACCCTTGGTGTCTGTGACCACATAACAGCATTCGTGGTGATTGAGCAGGTTGGGCAAAATGAAACTCGCCGTTTTGCCGCTGCCGGTACCTCCAAAGGCAAAAACATTGTTGGACACACTCGTCTCCCAATGCTTGTCGTCCTCGTAGAACGCCACCGTGGCACCCTGCGCCAGGATCACGTCGCGCTGCTCATCGCCGGACGACAGCGCCCGCATCTCCTCCTTAGTCGCCCACTTCTTGGTCTGATACTCCGTTTGCTGCGCGGCCTCGTAGCCGTACATCTTGATGACTGGCATGGCGTGACCCCTTTCTTGTCCGTGGCGTTAGTGGTTGTTAAGCAATGCGATCGTCGCCGTCGTCCTCATTGAGCTGTGCCGAGTGCGGCGACTTGGTCGCGTGACCGATCAGGCGCTCGGCCTGCGCCAGATAACTCTCGCGAGCAGCAGTTGAGACCGTTGTGTCGCCCAGGTACGCAAGCAGTGCATGGATCATCAGCTTGTCAAGCAGGTCGTAATCTTTATGATGCTTGATATTGAGGAGATAGCGATTTTCGAGTCCGTGTACTTTGTTGGTCAAATCGATTTCCATCTTTTCCTCCATGTAATAAAAAGTGTGTCGTTCGTCCAAAAGTGCCTCAAACGGGCGTTTGACGCATAACTCAAAGTTGAAACGCGGACTCGTATCGAACACGCGTCGCTGCACCTTGAGGTAGCGCTTATAAAACATGACGGCATCATCTTCATCCGCCGTAAAGCCACGCGATCCATCGCGGTGCAGCCGGTCGCATGGCTTTCTGCCATCGGTATGGCGCACGAAGGAGGACGGGATATAGGCACCCTGCTTGGTGCTGTACTTCATCCCTGTCGCAACTTCCTCGAACAAGAGAACACCAGCCGATTTAAAGCCCGCAGTACGCCCGTGCCTAAACATACTCACCACAGTCGCTACACTGCCTATGCGGCTATCGCGCGGGGGAAAATACAGTGGCAGCAAAGCGAGTGTCGCGGCAGTCAAAAGTTCGCGGGCCTCGTGTACATCGGCTCGATACTGCTCGGGCACCAGCCCGGGAATATCGGGCGAGCGCTCTTCCAGCACGCCAACGAGCGATTTGGCCAGGCGCTCGACGTTCTTCTCGCCGCAGTACGGACACGGAAGAGACCGTTCTACCTTTCCGTTCATTTCGCACATGTCGCGGAGATCCTCGTCGATCGCACTGAGGAATGCCTCGTAGATGTTGTCCCGTTTCTTCATGAATGTTTCTTTCTATCCGGTTTCGGGTGTTTGGTGTAAGTCTGTTCTAAGTTTTAGAATGCTCTGAGGTATGGATGATGACAATCGACCTAACCTGCAGCTTCGTTAGTGAAATCACCCTGCTTGATAGCGCGGTTTGCCTAAAGGCTGTGTAGCGATTGCATCAAGCAGTTGGTATTGAGTTGGTTTTGGATTGCTTCGAGGATAGCACAGTAGGCTGTTCTCGTCATTAGAAATTTTTAAATTTTTCTGCTATTATATAGCCCACCAAGAAGAAAGGGCTCTATACATGCGTGAAACAACATCATTGCCACGTCTCACCGCCGCCGCCCTCTCGCGCGCGCTTAACCTAGAACAAGGCAGCCGCCTACTCACCGTTCGCCTACCTGGCGCCATCGGCTGCGAGGCGCTTCGTGAATGCTTCAGGCTGAACGGCAACGGCGTACCTAATATTTGCGAACTTGAGCCCGGCAAGCAGAACACGGGCAATGACAACGCGGCGCCGGTGTTTATCGATGCCACAGCTTGCGTTCGCAAACGTTTTCGCGAAATCAACAGCGCATGTGAGGCGCTCATTAATGATCTGGAGCCTGGCTACCTGGGCTTCTGCGATTGGGAGGCCTATCTCTGGTGCCTGTATGCACTAGCCCTCTCCGGTCGTACTCGAGCCGCCGTACTGCTGCCGTTCGAGTCTTTGGACAACGCCGAGCAGGCACGCGCGATTCTGTTGCGCGAGGGGCTCGTCGAAAGCGTCCTATATCACCCGCTCGCCGAATCTCCGATGCACGGCATGTACGCACTTATTGTATTGTCGACGGGAAATCGCAGCGTTTCATTCCGCAATGCCGCCACGCCCATGCCACGCCTTCGGTTTGCCGACGGGGCTCGCTACCCCAATCTTCCCTTGGCTTTCTCCCCTGACTGGAGCGGCATCGAGTGCGACTCACGCAAAACGGTTTCCATTGAAACCGTCGAGCTCGAAACGCGCAAGCTACTCCAACACCACGCCGCGCTCTCCAAAGGCAGGGTTGGCCTGATCTCCGTAGCTCAAAACTACAGCGCAACGCTCGGCGACAGCTTTATGCGCGTGGTGCCGTTTATGCCCCGAGACAGCACCACCTCGGATGACATCGACGCTGTCGAGGTGCGCCGCATTTCATCTCAGGATTTCCGCAACGGCTATTTGCTGCCCAAGGATGTTGCGGAAGGCGCGTCGGAGCTGGATTCCGAACCTGTAAAGGTAAGTCCAGACGTGTTGGCTCGTTACGAGCTTCGTTGCGGCGATATCGTCATGCCGCGCATACTCGGTCGTTACGGCGCGTCGAACCTACTTGTGGTCGGCATCGATGATGCAAAGCAGCATCTAGTTGCCTCGCACAACACCACCGCCATTCGCCCGGCGATTCCAACGATGACCGACGAGGAGCGCATGGTGTATGCAGAGATGGTCGCGGCGTACCTCACCGACGGCCATGGGTCCATAGTTTTGCAGGTATTGTCCGACAATCAGTACAGCCACGCCATCCGCCCTACCGATCTGTTCGAGATCGAAGTCCCACCAGCACTCGACCCGCGTACGCGCGAGTATAGCGAATCCATCAATCGCTTTGCCGAGGTCGTAAGGGCCAAGAAACAAGCCGAGGCCGCTGTCGCCCAAGCCCAGCGCAACCTCGAAGCCGCAAAGAAGGCCGTTACTCAGGTGGTCGACCAGGCCTGTGAGTAGCGCATACATAGGCAGTAGAAACGTCTTAAGCCGGCGGCAGGAACTAATCCTGCCGCCGGCTTAACTATCTAGCCTATTCCCATCCCGTGGTCTGAGGATTCCATTTGCGCACATTCGCCGAATGATTAAAGCACGGTGTATACAACCGATTGACGACCCCTTCTGCCCCAGCAATGTTCCCCGCGAGATCAAGTACCCCCGCCTGCCTCGCCATCTTTATGTACTGCGCAGAACCATTTTGTTTCCACCAGAGAGGCGCCACGAACTCTTCCGGCATTGCCACCTTGCGGGCAGATGCTTCTTTCTCGACCCTCTCGACAAGCGTAGTCCCATCGACGAAGCAAGTTTTCGCGTACACCAAGATGTCGACTATATCCTTGATTCGCGAAGAGGCACGGCCCTCATGCATCTCTACCATTGCGAGCAATTTATCTGCAAGGGCACTCTCCACTCGGCATACTCGATAGTCGCAGACTGGGAGCCCCTCAATATTCAAACGATCGATCGGCGCAAGAACCTCAGGCTCAAGTCCCCGCACTTCATCAATTACCAAGTCAATTGAAATTGGCTGCAGCTTCTTGGTTCCCATAAAGGGGGTGAACCACACCTTCGCACCACACCGATACTCATCTTCTTTTTTGATCTGCTCTGCACGATCAAAGACAAACGAAACGAAATCCTCCAGATCAATCGAAGCCGCCCGCGCCAGATCGGCAACAGCCTCTTCGAGGCTCTCCTCTTGAGCAACCAAGTCAATATCTCTTGTGACACGCGCATCGAGTGTTCGCGCCAGGACGCTTTGGCCACCCTTGAGTACAAAGCGGCCGTCATCTTCTGAAAAAACGCGACATAGGAAGCGATGAAAGTAGAAACCGACGATCGCCCGATTAGTATCCATCGGCGATTCTCTTGCGGCATCCCTAACAGCCATCTCCAGTGCGGCAGGTGTTTTGTACTTCACCATGTCCTCCGTTTTTCATTACTCGTTCAGCGCCGTCAACAAGGGCATCATCAACTCGCGTCGTTTGGCGGTTTTAGAGTTCTCCTCTACAAGATCTTTCAGCCGCTGTATCTCGAGCCCTCGCCCAAGCGCGTCGTTATAGGCATCGATAATTAATGAGGGGTCCTCGCAATCGAGGCAAAGATCAACAAGCGTGCGCTCGGGTTTAGTTACCGGCAGGCCGTCGAGCCAGACGATGTCCTGCTCAGCGATCTCGCGCTTTGCAAAAGAAAGGGATTCGTTTCTCGTATTGATGCGCATGGGCGCGGTCATCCTGTAGGGGGACAGATAGAAATCGCCCATTTGCTGTAGGTTCGCCGCTGTCGTACCGCTCACGGCGATGCCATCCCACTGGCGTTTTCTCTCCCACGCGCAAAGGGAGGGATTGGTGAGTTTCCAAAAAGCGTTGAGCTCGTCAGTGTCTCGGCGCTGCGTGCCCGACATCCGGTAGGCGCCGTGGCATATCCGTTCAAGACGCCCCACGCGGCATGAGTGTGCCAGCGCATCTCGAGAGATGTCCATACGAGCCGCCTGGGCTGTGGTGAACACGCCCTCACTCTCGGAAAGCTCGCTTATCGCCGTTATGTTGCTAAAGTACTTCATGTTGCAATTGTAGGATATTCTCATGCTTTTGCAACGTGATTTTGATTCCCTATGACCGGCGTGCTTTGCGTACCCCTTTTCTGCCACCACTTTGTCATCGGCCCACCATCCCCTGCTATCGAGGTCTAATACTTTTCCGCGAAGTGAACGTCTGTTTTTGGACCCCTGGAGCATCCGCATTTTTCAACGGCATAAACGCAGGATTCTGGCATCAAAGCCGCAGGAAACGGCACCCGAAAAGTGTCGATGCTTCGGGGGTCCGTTTTCACTCATTCACTTCTCGGAAAAGTATTAGACCTCGCTGTCAGCCGTCCCAAAGATCAGACTGCACCTCCTTCACGCCACGCAAAACCTGCCTTTTCTGCCCCCGCCCGCCTCCGCGCCACCCAAAAACTCATCCACTATTAATCTTGGCTCAAGAATCGCTTAATCTATAACCTGCACTATAGAGTTCGACCAAGGGCGGGGCGGCACCGCGCAACGCAGGCCGCCGAACGCAACGCTCGCGCCCGGGCAGATAGCCCGGCGTCGCGCCCATCGAACGAAAGGACAGGTCATGGACGACCTCGAAAAAGTTGAAACCATCCGCACCAAGTGCAACGTGAGCTATACCGATGCCAAGGCCGCGCTCGACGCCGCCGACGGCAACGTTCTGGACGCCATCATTTGGCTCGAGTCGCAGGGCAAGACCCAGACCACGTCGGCGCACGCCGCCACCGAGTCCGCGCCGGCCGATGAGCCCTCGGCCGAGATGGTCGCCGCACAGGCCGCCTACGAAAAGTCGAGCGAAAAGACCGACTTCTCCAAGAAGATGGACAGCGTGTGGGAGTACCTCAAAAAGCTCTTCCGCCTGAGCCTGGACACCAAGTTTATCGCCACGCGCCGCGATGCGATCATCCTCAACATCCCCATCCTGATTCCCATCGTCGCCCTGTTTGCCTGGGGCGCCACGATATGGCTGATGCTGATTGGTCTGTTCTTTGGCATGCGCTACCGTATCGACAGCGACGGCGACGTGCCCGGCAGCATCAACAACCTGATGGATCACGCCGCCGATGCCGCGGACGGCATCAAGCAAAATCTGAACGACGACAAGTAATCGCAGACGGGGGCACGCATGGCACGGATCCTTATCGTAGAGGACGAGGAGAAAATCGCCCGCTTTGTGACGCTCGAACTGGAGCACGAGGGCTACCAGGTGGAGCACGCCGCCGATGGCCGCACCGCCGTTGACCTGGCGCTGGAGCGCGACTACGATCTGATTCTGCTCGATGTGCTGTTGCCGCAGCTCAACGGCATGGAGGTCCTGCGGCGTGTCCGCAAGCACAAGGACGTGCCGGTGATCATGGTCACCGCGCGCGATGCTGTGATGGACAAGGTGGCCGGGCTCGATGCCGGCGCTGACGATTACCTGACCAAGCCGTTTGCGATTGAGGAGTTGTTCGCACGGATCCGTGTGGCGCTGAAGCGCTCGGAGGCCGTGCGGACGGCTTCGGGCGTTGGCGGCGCCGGCGTCAGGGCGGGTATGGCGGGCGGCGCGGGCGAGAGCGCCGTTGCGATTCCCCCGGCCAGCAACTCGACCCAGGCCTCCGCTTCACCCTCCCCTGCCACGCTCACCGTGGGCTCGGTTGCGCTCGACCCCGACCGCCGCGAAGTCACGGTCGGCGGCTCGCCCATCGCGCTCACGGCCCGCGAGTTCGACGTCCTCGCCCTGCTTATGGCACATGCCGGCACCGTGCTCACGCGCGAGCGCATCGCGCACGAGGCACTGGGCTACGAATACGTAGGAGACACCAACAACGTCGACGTACACATCGCGCACCTGCGCGCCAAGATCGAAGACGCCGGCGGTGCCCGCATCATCCAAACTGTGCGCGGGGTGGGCTATGTCTGTCGCGCGTAACGCCGAGACCAAGCGCGTCACCTCCATCGCCCGCGCCATCAACTGGAGCTACATGTGGCGCCGCTTGGTGAGCTACGTCTGGCTCGATCTGTTGCTGGTGGTGATTGCGGCGGCGATCCTCGTCTATGGATACAACCAGACGCTGCCCGACAGCGCGTTTACCGCAGGCTGGATTCCCGGCGCCACCGTTCACGGCATGTCGCTGACGCCCGCGCGCGGCTGGGACCTGACAACGCTCACCTACACCGTCGAGCTTGCGCGCACCAGCAAGACCTTCCCCCTCGCGCAGGACCTCGTCACGCTATGGCCTCTCTACCTTGTCGTTGTGGGTTGGCAGGTCATCAGCGTGCTCAACATGCTCGGCGGCGCGAGGCGCGTGCGCCGCACCATGGCGCCGCTCAACGACCTGGCTTTGCGCGTGGACGAGCTCGGCCGCATGCAGCTCTCCGGCAGCAAGATGGAAACGCTGGAGCAGGCCATCGAGCGAGCAAGCGTCGATTCGCCGAGCGTCACCACTGGCGACGCCGACCTGGCGAGCATCGAGGTCGCGCTCAACCGCCTGCTGCGCCAGATGCAAGAGGCCAAGCTGCAGCAGATGCGCTTTGTCAACGATGCGAGTCACGAGCTGCGCACGCCCATCGCGGTAATTCAGGGCTACGTAAACATGCTCGACCGCTGGGGCAAAGACGACCCGGCCGTGCTGGCAGAGTCCATCGCCTCGCTCAAGGCCGAAAGCGAGCACATGCAGGAGCTCGTGGAACAACTGCTGTTTTTGGCACGCGGAGATGCCGGCCGCACCGTGCTGCGGCGCGTGAATACCAACCTGGCTGCACTGGTCGGCGAGGTGTGCGAGGAATCGCAGATGATTGATGCCGGGCACACATATCGGCTGGCTTTTGACGCTGCGTTTGCCAGCGACCCGCGCTGCGACGCGTCCGTCGATGTCGCGCTCGTGAAGCAGGCTCTGCGCGTGATCGTGCAAAACGCCGCTAAGTATTCGGACGCGGGAACGACCGTCACATTTGGCATAACACCCGAAGCGGGCACGGGCGCGGTCGACATAGCCGTTGAAGACGAGGGCATCGGCATGAACCAGGAATCCGCAGCTCACGCGTTCGAGCGGTTCTACCGCGCCGACAACGCGCGCGATGCCGGCGCACAGGGTTCGGGCCTGGGGCTCGCTATCGCCAAGTGGATCGTCGACAGCCACGGCGGCGTCATCGGTGTGACCTCGGTCGAAGGGGTCGGCAGCCGCTTTACGATTCGCCTGCCGCGGTAGGAAGCCCCCTCGTGAATCGAGGTCTAATACTTTTCCGCGAAGTGAACGTCTGTTTTTGGACCCCTGAAGCATCCACATTTTTCGTCGGCAAAATCGCAGGATTCTAGTATCGAAACCGCAGGAAACGACGCCCTTAAAGTGTCAATGCTTCGGGGATCCGATTTGTCTCGTTCACTTCTCGGAAAAGTATTAGACTTCGGTTTTTTGACCGTTGCAAAAGTCAACCCCTCGGCATAAATAAAGGGATAAGGCCATGCGGCCCTATCCCTTTTTGCTAGCTATAGCAGCTTGTACGCTACTCGCGGCACAGGTGCACGGCAAAGCCGGCGAACTCGCGCTTAAAGTACACGAGCTTAGTGCTACCGTCGGGCAGCAGCGCGCGCGACTCCTCGTTGACCTCGAGCCCGCGCTCGGCAAACCACTTCTCGGCCGTATCAATGTCGTTGACGGCAAAGCCGATGTGGCCCTTGGTGCCACGACCATTCTGCTTCATGACCTCGACCAGCGAATCGTTAAAGTACGAAACCGGGGTCTCGATAACGGGCAGACCCATCGTCGTCGAGAACAGCTCCGCGATCTCCAGGGCATCGACCGGGTCGGTGGCGTTGATGCCCACGTGAGCGACGCGCATGCCAAAGAGCTCGACCGGGTTGGCGTTCTGCTCACTCATACAGTCAGCGCCTACTGAGCCATAACGTCGAGGACGGCCTTCTCGGCAGCGACGCGGTTCATGCCGGTCATGAAGGGCACGCCGCTCACGTACGGGCAGGTGAGGCCCTCGGGGGCAACGGTGGTGGCGATCAGCAGGTCGGCGCCCTCGTCGCAAACGTCCTTGGCCTCGGAGATGGCGCACTGCACGATCTCGTACTTGTCGGCGTAACCGTTGGCGTCGAGCATGGTGGCGACCTTCTGGGCAACGAGCGTGGAAGTAGCAGCGCCAGCACCGCAAGCCAAAACAATCTTCTTCATAGGTAATGTCTCCCTTCATGGTTTACTTTAGGTAAGTGTACCGCAGCGAGCGATGGCACTCGGCCTCGATGAGCTTTTATGCCAGTTTGCTTGCGCGCTGCGTATAATACATCTAGTACGTGTTGTCATACCGCTCGCTTTATGAGCGACTAAGGACCCCAATATGCCCGATTCCCGCACCCTCTGGACCGCCGTCGTCATTATTTGCATCGCCGTGTCGGTATTCTTTAGCGTCAAAAAACGCACCACGTTTAAGCGCCTGCAGCAGCTTATGGCTGCGAAGCAGTGGGACGAGTTCGATCGTTTGCTCGATGGCAAACTCACCAGCATGCTGTACCCGCGCTATAACCGCGACTACCTGCGCCTGAACTCCTATCTGCTGCGCGAGGACCACAAGCGTGCCGACGAGATGTTCGATTTGCTGCTGGGGCTCAACCTGCCCAAAATGCAGCGCGTCGACCTGGTGATTAAGGCCTTTAACTACTACGTTGGCCAGGAGGACCGCAAAAAGTCCAAGGAGCTGCTGCACGAGATCAAAGGCTTTGAGGGCGGCCAGGCCGAGGCAGTCGCACACGAATGCCAACTGATGTACGACACGATGATCCTCAAGCGCCACAACGACATTCCCGAGCTGGAGCGCATGCTCAAGGAGGCCGGTGACGACAAGGTCAAGAGCTGCCGCCTGGAATACCTGCTGGCCCTGCAGTACAAGAACAAGGGCGACGAAGCCAAGTTTGCCGAGTACTTGGAAAAGTCAGGCCGGCACTCAATGGCCGTCAACGCGTAACGGACGGCTTGTGCTAGACTTCTAGTCTCACGGGGGCGTGGCGGAATTGGCATACGCAGGAGACTTAAAATCTCTCGCCGCAAGGATTGTGGGTTCGAGTCCCACCGCCCCTACCATGTGATTGCTTACGAGCCCGTGTCCCGTTGGGATGCGGGCTCGTTTCTTTTAGACGCCGGCGGGACTCGAACCCGCGAGGGGGCGAGCACCAGGCGGACGCGCAGCGTCCGCAGCGAGCCGACGAGGGCGCCGGCAGGCGGCCGAAGCCGGTGCGGATTTGCGCAGCAAATACGCGGACGTCCCACCGCCCCTACCATATGGAGCTTTCGAGCCCGTGTCCCCAAGGGATGCGGGCTTGTTTCTTTTAGATGCCGGTGGGACTCTAAGCTGCGGTGGAATAGATCCTGTTTATACCGTTTATCAGCTTATTTAGGAACTATTTCACCGCAACTCAGAGGAAGACGGTTAAAGAGCGCTCAGGCTGGGGACCCAGGCGATGGTGGGGGTCGCGCCGTCGAGAACCTCGTTGATGGTGGCGGCCATGCCGGCAAGCAGGCTGTTCTCGCTTACGGTGAGCGTGTCGTAGCCGCCGGCTCGCATGAGCTCGCGGATTACCACGGCGCCAGCCAAGATCACGCCCGCGCGTTTGGGCTGCACACCCGGTAGCGCGGCGATGCTGTCCGCGTCCAGCGTGGACATGCGCTCGATAGCGGCCGAGACCTGCTCCAGCGAAAGCTCGCGCAGGTGCACGAAGCTCGAATCATACGGCTCCAGCTCGTGGACCAGAGCCACCAGCGTAGTCACCGTGCCGCCCACTGCGACCAAGCGTTCGGCGCGCTCAAAGTCGACAGGCAGACTCTCAAAGTAGCCCGCAAACTGCTCGTTTGCCCATGCGGCAGCGGCAGCAAGCTCGCCGTCCGCAGGCGGCAGCGCCGAGAAAAACCGCTCCGTCACACGGCGGCAGCCAATGTCCAGCGAGCGCGTCCCTTCTAGCGCAAAGACGCCACGCTCCGGCGCATAGACGCCCGTCGCGAGCTCCGTGGATCCGCCACCCGAATCGGCAACAATAATGCGCTCGCCGGCAAAGTCGTGCGCCACGCCAAAAAACGTCAGGCGTGCCTCGACCTCGCCCGGAATCACCTGCGGTTCGAGCCCCAGCTCGCGCAGGCCGTCCAGCAGCAGGGCGGCATTGGACGCATCGCGCGCGGCACTCGTGCACGTGGTGCAGATGCACACGGCCCCAAAGGCATGCGCCTCGTCCACAAACATGCGACACGCGGCGAGCACACGCTCGACGGCCGCCTCGCAAAAGCGGCCCGTCGCGTCCACGCCCTCGCCCAAGTCGGTGATCTCGGTATGCTTGGACGATTCCACGATCGCCCCGGCCTCGACCTGCGCTAACACCAGTCGCGACGACACTGTTCCCAGGTCGATCGCGGCTACCTTATAGCGTTTGCAATCTACCATTGCAGGCTCCCCTCCGGGCGCTATTTGCCGTTGGACACGACCGTCTGGCCCTCGACACCGTTAAACCCAAACAGCATGTCGAGCGCCTGGATGTACCACGGCGCGTCCTTACCGACGTCTTCGATTTCCTTGGCAACTTCGCTGGCCTTCTTGGCGTTCGACGACTTCTTGCTCGAAGACGAATCCGAATCGTCGTCCAGGCCCTGCACTTCAATTCTCTTCTCGCCGGGCATCACCAGGCCCAAGTCCTCGGATGCCGCGTCCTTGATACCCTCCTCCGAGAGCAGCTTGTCGACGCTTTTCTGCAGCTCGTCGTTGTACTGCTGGCGAATCTCGACCTGCTTGGCCAAGATATCGTTCGAGCGTTTGGCAACGTAGAGGTCGCGCACGGGAAAGTACAGGCTCACGAGCACCAGGACGACGACAATGCCAATAAACAGCCCGCGCTGGGGTCCATGGGTAAAGTCGTAGATCGCCTTGACCACCGCATTGTCGTTGGCGTAGTGCATGAAGTCCGAGCCCGAAAGACGGCTCGAGGGCCTGGTCGACTTTTCGTGCGTTTGAGCCGAGGGGTGCTGCGTACGCGAAGCATGCGTCGGGGGCGCCGAGCGTGGCGGGCGGCCCGTCGACGTATTCATTTGAGCACGGGGATGTGAGGCACTTGCCGGACGCTGTGCGCGGCGATCGACACCGGCGTAGTCGGACCCGCCGAGCTGCACGGTAGGTGCGCGGCGAGGCGACGGCTCGCGCGAACCGGCGGAATAATACCTGTTGTCGTAAATCTGATCCATGTGCGCCTTGTGCGGTTGAGGTTTGTTTGCGCTAAGTCTTTTAGTTATAGCACGAGCGCCCGCACCGCTTTCGCCAGCCTTTGCTCGACATAAAAAAGGCGCTGAGCCGTATGGCCCAGCGCCCAATGGTGCTCAACAGTGCCCGGCGGAAGCGAGGCGAATCCGAGTCAGCCCCGCCCCCGCACACGCCGCTGCCTAGCGAATGTTGTAGAACGCAGACTTGCCGGCGTAGCGCGCGCTACCCTCAAGCTCGTCCTCGATGCGGATGAGCTGGTTGTACTTGGCGATACGGTCGCTGCGGCACGGGGCGCCCGACTTGATCTGGCCGGCGTTAACACCCACGACCAGGTCGGCGATCGTGGAGTCCTCGGTCTCACCGGAACGGTGGCTCACGATGCAAGCGTAGCCGGCCTCCTTGGCAGTCTCGATGGCCTCGAGCGACTCGGTGAGCGTGCCGATCTGGTTGACCTTGACCAGGATCGCGTTGGCGGCACCCAGCTCGATGCCCTTCTTGAGGCGCTCGGTGTTAGTGACGAACAGGTCGTCGCCCACCAGCTGCACCTTGTTGCCAATGCGGCGGGTAAGCTCGACCCAGCCGTCCCAGTCCTCCTCGGCCATGCCGTCCTCGATGGAGATGATGGGATAGGTGTCGACGAGCTTCTCCCAGTAATCAACCATCTGGGCGCTCGTGTACTCCACGCCCTCGCCCTTGAGCTCGTACATGCCGGTCTCGGCGTTGTAGAACTCGGTCGAGGCCGGATCCATGGCGTACATGAAGTCGACGCCGGGCTTAAAGCCAGCCTTCTCGACGGCCTTGGTGATGTACTCGAACGGCTCGGCATTGGTCTTGAGGTTGGGCGCGAAGCCGCCCTCGTCGCCCACGCCGCCGCCCAGGCCGGCCTCGTGCAGCACGCCCTTGAGGGTGTGGTAGACCTCGGCGCACCAACGCAGGCCCTCGGCAAAGCTCGGAGCGCCCACCGGCATGATCATGAACTCCTGGAAGTCAACGTTGTTGTCGGCATGCACGCCGCCGTTGAGGATATTCATCATAGGCGTGGGCAGCAGGTGAGCGTTGACGCCGCCCAGGTACTGGTACAGCGACAGGCCCGCCGACTCTGCCGCAGCGCGGGCAACGGCCAGCGATACGCCCAGAATGGCGTTGGCGCCGAGCTTGGTTTTGTTGGGCGTACCGTCGGCGACGATTAGTGCGGCATCGACGGCGCGCTGATCGAAGGCATCGAGGCCCACGACGGCGTTGGCGCACTCGTTGTTGACGTGCTCGACGGCTTGCGAAACGCCCTTGCCCAGGTAGCGACCCTTGTCGCCGTCGCGCAGCTCGCAAGCTTCGAAAGCACCGGTCGAAGCGCCCGAAGGCACCATCGCGCGACCGAAGCTGCCGTCCTCGAGCACGACCTCGACCTCGACGGTAGGGTTGCCGCGGCTGTCGAGCACCTCACGACCGTAGACGTCCAAAATATCGCTCATGTTGTCTCCCTCTCACTTGGAAACGGGTTGAATGCTTGGCGACGCGGCTTGCACGCTGCAGCGGCGCGCAGGTTCATAAGTTAGCCTTGTCGCACTTTTTGCATTATGCCATAAGTTAGCCGAGGGATACATATGAATTGGAGAAATCATTCTTTGAGGCGCTTATTTTTGCACCGAGCATTCATCTCTAGAGGTCACCCCCCCCATTAAATTCTTCTATCGGCATACCGTCTTTACCTGGCTTGCGAATGAAAGAGCCAGTAATGTGCTTTTACATCGTGCAAAGTTCTGGATATCGTGCATAATCAGGTTATAAAAGTTCTGGATATCGTGCACGAGGTAGCCATGCTTAAACGAAAAGCCTATGACAAACTACTAAAATGGAAGCATGAAAGCGCTGGTAAAACAGCACTTCTTATTGAAGGAGCCCGCCGCGTCGGCAAGAGCACGCTTGTCCGCACGTTTGGAGAAACCGAATACAAATCCTGCCTTGTCATTGATTTCTTTCAAGCACCTGCCGAAGTTAAGCAATATTTTGAGGACTATCGCACTGACTTCGACTCGCTCTTCCTCTATCTCTCGGTTTTCTATAACGTCAAACTCTATGAACATGAGACGCTTATCGTCTTTGACGAGGTCCAGATGTACCCGCAAGCACGCGGACTCATCAAGTATCTCGTTGCAGACGGACGTTACGACTACATCGAAACTGGATCCCTGCTCAGCATCAAGCAGAACATTAAAGATATCGTCATCCCGTCCGAAGAAGAGTCTCTGGAACTTGAGCCCCTCGACTTTGAGGAGTTTCTTTGGGGCATGGACGAAAAGGGGCTGGCCGATCTCATTCGCATGAGTTTTAACAAGATGAAGCCACTCCCCGATGCCCTACATCGCAGAGCGCTCTCCCTTATGCGCGAATACATGCTTGTAGGCGGCATGCCTGAGCCGGTATCCATCTATGTTGAACAGCGCGCTTTTGCGCCCGTCGACGCTTCGAAGCGCCGAATCGTTCAGCTCTATCGCAACGATATCTCTCGTTTTGCAACCGGTTACGAATTCAAAGTCGTCTCCGTACTCGATGGCATCCCGGGTCAGCTCTCTAGGCACGAAAAACGATTCAAGCTTTCCTCACTTGATAAAAACGCACGCATGCGCACCTACGAAGAAGCCTTCTTTTGGCTGGCAGACGCGCGAATTGCCAATATCTGCTATGCCGCAAGCGAACCGAGCGTGGGCCTTTCACTCAGCATGGAGCAAACGGCCCTCAAGTGCTACATGGCAGACACCGGCCTGCTTGTAACGCTTGCCTTCTCTGACAACAACGATACCGATGAAGACGTTTACAGGGCCGTGCTTCGCGGCGACATCGGATTGAACGAAGGAATGCTTACCGAAAACTACGTTGCCCAATCTCTAAAGGCCAATGGACACAGGCTCTTCTTTTATTCCCAAAGCGGAAAGAAGGAGGGGGAGGAGCGCATGGAAATCGACTTCCTCGTTACCCGACCCTATGTCAATGCCGCCGGAAAGCCGCGCATCAGCCCCGTCGAAGTTAAGTCGCCACGCAGATACGGAACCATCTCCCTCGACCGATTCCGCGCGCGCTTTAACAAGAAGATTGGGATGGCTTACGTGTTGCACCCTAAACAACTCGAGTGGGATGCCGAAGCGCAGCTGGCACATCTTCCGTTGTATATGGCTTTTTGCTTGTAGAGACCTCTCTACGAATGGATGCCGTGAGAGACGCAGGCCTCACTCGCTTGCTTTTGCTTGGTCCCACAGGTCGTTGAGTTGAGCGGTTGAGCAGGCGGCGAGGTCATCGCCCGCCTCGTGCACGGCGGCCTCCATCGCAGCCCAACGACGGCGGAACTTGGCCGTGCTGGCGCGAAGGGCGCTCTCGGCGTCAATCCCCTCTTTGCGCGCAACGTTGACTAGGGCAAAGAGCAGGTCGCCAAACTCCATTTCGCGCTCGGGCGAGCCGGGCTCCTCGGCCTCAAACTCGGCACGCTCCTCTGCTACCTCGTCCCACACATCCTGGACCGTCTCCCATTCAAAGCCCACGGCAGCCGCCTTGCGCGACACCTTCTGCGCCTGCATCAGCGCCGGCAGATGCGTGGGCACGCCGTCGAGCAGGCCCTCGGGCGCAGCCTCGCCTGCTGCCACGGCCTTGTCCTTGGCGGCCTTCTCGGCAAGCTTAACCTCGTCCCAAATCTTTAGCACCTCGTCGGAGTTGTCGGCATCCGCATCGCCAAACACGTGTGGGTGACGACGGATGAGCTTGGCGTCGATATCGCGCGCCACGTCGGCCAGCGTAAACTCTCCGGCGTCCGCCGCGATCTGCGCATGCAACACTACCTGCATGAGCACGTCGCCCAGCTCCTCGCGCAGATGCGCCGCGTCGTCGGCCTCGATGCAGTCGAGCGCCTCGTAGGCCTCCTCAATCATGTTCTTGCCGATGCTCTGATGTGTCTGCTCGCGATCCCACGGGCAGCCATCGGGCTGACGCAAGCGCCAGATGGTCTGTACCAGATGTTGAAGCTCGGCCGACGCATCGACCAGCGTGGACAGATCGCGCGAGCCCTCGGCATTTTGCCGAGCCATGTGCTGCGCCATGGTTATTCCTCCTCCAGGATCACGTGACGGAACACGCCGCCCTCGTAGATGCCGTAGCTGTGCGTTCCGTCCTTGGGAATGCTCACGCTGCCGGGGTTGAAGAGCCACAGGCCCGGGTGCGCGGCGCTTTCTTCGTTAACCTTGATGTGCGTGTGGCCGTAGACGAGCGCGGAGCCCTCGGGCAGCGCGGGCGCGTGGTCAACGCTGTTGTGCACGCCGGCGCCAAAGACGTGGCCGTGCGTCAGGAACAGCTCGCGGCCGGTCTCGTCGAACAGGGTGGCGTAGTCGGCCATGACGGGGAAATCGAGCACCATCTGGTCGACCTCGGCGTCGCAGTTGCCGCGCACCGCGATGATGCGGTCGGCCAGGGCGTTGAGCAGCGGAATCACGCGCTTGGGGGCGTAATCGCGCGGCAGGTCGTTACGCGGTCCGTGGTAGAGCAGGTCGCCCAGTAGCACGATGCGGTCGGGCTGCTCGGATTCGATAGCGGTGCAGAGGCGCTCGGCCCAATATGCCGAGCCGTGGATGTCAGAGGCGATGAGGTATTTCATGGGAAGATCCTTTCGAATGGGGTTGATATGGCTGGGCGCAGAATGTCGCCACCAGCCGCATTATTCAAATCGCAGTGCCGCGCTCTGAGCCGCCTGCATCACGCGCTGGAGCGGCACATTGTGCTCACGGGCAAGGCGGGCGCAGTCCTCGTACTCGGGCGCTGCACGCTCGCTGCCGTCGGGCAGGGTGGCCACCTTGACGAACACCTCGCCCCATGGCGTCGTTACGCGCTCAAAGCGGCGTGGTAGGCAAACGCGCTCCATAACCTGGCGACGAATGCCGTTGGTCGTGGTTTCCAAGAAGATGATCGTCTGCAGGCGCTCGATATCCTCGTAGGTGCAGATTACCTGCAGCTGCCAGCCGGGGCGGCCTTTCTTACAATAGAGGGGCAGCCAGTACACCTCGCGCGCACCCGCCTCGCGCAGGCGGTCGGCGGCGTAGGCGAGTACCTCAGGCGACGCGTCGTCGATGTCGCATTCCAGCTTGACGATGGTTTCGGGCGCATCGGTCTCGCGGGACAGCGGGGATGTGCTATCGCATGGCATACGGTCCGGCTCCTTTCCGCGCAGGCTCGTTTTGTTCATCCAAACGCTAGCACATCGGACGTGGCACAAGCGTGACTTTCGTCCGTCGCCGCCCTTGCCCCCATCCAAACGTGTACGTCAGCCTCCAAACATGTCATTATTTGTCGGTTTTGGAGGCTGACGTACACGTTTTGAGAGCAAGCGAGGCCGCACCACGCGCCGCGCAACCTTTCCAATCGATTTCGATCCCCGGCGTGCCCGGCGTGTTGAGAGCTGCGCCATTACAATGAAGCGGATTCGCTTGACGCAAAGGAGCTGCCATGTCTGCTTGCCCGCTGGTCGATTGCCACACCCACACCACGTTTTCGGATGGCCATGCCTCGTTTGAGGACAACGCCCGCGCTGCTGCCGCCGCCGGCTGCCGCGTTATGGTCTCGACTGACCACCTCACCCTGCCCGCCAGCATGGACGCCAACTGCGAAGTACAAGTTGCCGAAGGCGACCTGACGGCGCATCGCCTGGCATTTGAGGACGCCCGCAAGCTCGCCGCGCAGATTGCGCCGGAGCTCGAGCTTATCTATGGTTTTGAATGCGACTGGTACGAAGGTTGCGAGCCTTTGGTTGAGCGCTGGTCCGCGGGTGCCATAGTGCGCTTGGGCAGCGTGCATTGGATTGGCAACCCCGGCGATATCATGACCGGTGCCGCGGGTACGGCGAAAACGGAAAACGTCGCTCGCCCCGATACACCCGATTCCCTTTGCGGTTGGATCGACGACGACACCGACCTGCACGTTTTGGAAAACCTGGGCGTGCGCGGCGTGTGGGAGCGCTACGTCGACGACTGGTGCCGTGCTTGCGAAAGCTCGCTCAACTTTGATGTAATGGCCCACCCCGACCTGGTCATGCGCTTTTCGAAGGACGGCTTTGCACCCGACTTTGACCCCGCGCCGTTTTGGGAGCAGATGGCCGAGTGCGCCCACGATACGGGCCGCCGCGTTGAGGTCTCGACCGCCGCACCGCGCAAGGGCCTGGACGACTACTATCCCGCGACCGGGCTTTTGCGTCGCTTTGCCCATGCCGAGGTGCCGATTACTTTTGGCTCGGACGCGCACCGCGCCTGCGACATCTGCTGGAACATCCGCGAGGCCCAGGCACATGCCTACGACTGCGGCTACCGAGCCTTCGATATCCCCCACCCCACCGGCGAATGGGAGCCCACGCCTCTCGCCTAAGACTAGTGGCGGCGGGCGTTGAGTTCTCCGGCCAGCTCGTCGAGGGTGATGCCGTAGCGCTCGAGCGTCACGAGCAGATGGTAGACCAGGTCGCCGGCCTCATAGCGAATGTGGTCGTGGTCGTTATCCTTGCAGGCCATGATCACCTCGCTCGCCTCCTCGGCAAGCTTCTTGAGCAGCTCATCCTCAACGTCGGTCAGCAGACGCGCAGTATAGCTCTCCTGTGGCGACGCGTCACGACGGCCATGAATCACCTCGGCCAGCCCCGTCAGCGTCTCACCGATATTTCCCGGCTGCACGTTAGCTGTTCTGACTCCCATGGTTATTTCCTCTCGTTACTGCAGCGTAAAGTAGGTACCGGTCTCATCGAACCGAGGCTTTGCGCCCTTTTTCTCAAAGAACTCGACGATGACGGCATGGGCCTCATCGAGCCTTTCCTTCTCGGCCTCGAGCCAAAGCGACTGCGCCCCGCAGGCATCAGTCAGGTGCACGTGGCATGGCACGCCCGCGCGGAGGAGCTCGGTGTTGCAGTCGGCGACCTCGAACGGCGTCACGACTTTCATCGCACTCCCCCTTCCACGCGCTTAAAGAAGCAGGTACGGTTGCCGGTGTGGCAGGCCGGACCCGGCGAGTCGACCTTGACCAGTAGCGTATCGCTATCGCAATCGGCCCAGAGCTCCTTGACCTCCTGCATGTTGCCGCTCGTCGCACCCTTGTTCCAGAGCTCCTGGCGGCTGCGGCTCCAAAACCACGTGGTCCCGGTCTTGAGCGTCAGCCCCACCGACTCCTCGTTCATCCAAGCAACCATAAGCACCTCGCCGGTGTCATATTGCTGAACCACACAGGGAATCAGCCCGCGGGCGTCGTATTTAAGATCAGACGCTTCTATTACCTCAGTCATCATTTCTCCCAAGTAATTACCGTAAACCCCACAGGTCGGCGAGGGTTGTCCAGGTGCCGCAGGTTGCCGCGAAAGAGGAGCGACGCGTACTTTGGTACGCGAGCGACGGTTTGAGCGGCAAGATGCGGTGCCTGGGCAAGCCGCAGCATTAGAAGTCCAGCCTCACAGGAATACCTTGAGAAGCCATATACTCTTTGACTTCGCGAATGCTGAAGGTTCCAAAGTGAAAGACGCTCGCCGCCAGCACGGCATCGGCCTCGCCCTCGATCACGCCCTCAGCGAAATGCTCGAGCGTGCCCACGCCACCGCTCGCGATGACGGGGATTGGCACCGCGCGCGCCACGGCGCGGGTGAGCGCCAAATCGAAGCCGGCCTTGGTGCCGTCGCGATCCATGCTGGTCAGTAGGATTTCGCCGGCGCCGCGACGAGCCGCCTCCTCGGCCCACGCCACCGCGTCGATACCCGTAGCGTTGCGGCCGCCCGCCGTAAAGACCTCCCACTTATCGGCGCCCGGCTCCCCGGGCAGCCCCACGCGCTTGGCATCGATCGCCACGACCACGGCTTGGCTGCCAAACGCCGCGGCGGCCTGGCTGATCAACGACGGATCGCGCACGGCGGCAGAGTTGAGCGACACCTTGTCAGCACCGGCGGCAACCATGGTGCGCATGCCCGCCAGGTCGCGAAAGCCGCCGCCCACGGTATAGGGAATGGCCAGCTCCTCGGCCGCATGCGCCGCCATCTCGATAGTCGTCGCACGGTTATCGCTCGTCGCGGTAATGTCCAAAAATACGACCTCGTCCGCACCCTCGCGGTCGTAGGCGCGGGCCAGCTCCACCGGGTCGCCCGCATCGCGCAAGCTCACAAAGTTGACGCCCTTGACCACACGGCCGTCCTTGACGTCCAGGCAGGGAATTACGCGCTTGGTAAGCATGGGCTACTCCTCCCCTCGGGCGGCGGCCAGCGCCTGGGCCAGCGTAAAGTTGCCCTCGTAGAGCGCGCGGCCGGTAATGGCGCCTTCAATCGCGCCCTCACCCACCGCGGCCAGCGCGCGGATGTCGTCGAGCGTCGAGATGCCGCCCGAAGCCACGACGGGAAAGCCCGCGACCTCGGCCACATGACGATACGCTGCCACATCGATGCCCGTCTGCATGCCATCACGCGCGATGTCGGTATACACCAGGTGCTTAAAGCCCAGCTCGGTAAGCTGCCCCACGGCATCGTCGAGCGCCACGCCCGCGCCGTCGCGCCAGCCGTTCACCTTAACCTGGCCGTCGCGTGCGGCAATGTCGGCGACCAGCAGCTCGCCAAAGCCTTGGGCTGCCACCTCAGCAAAACCCGGCTCGGTCACGAGCACGGTGCCCAGCGCAATGCGGCGAGCACCATAGCCTGCCAGCTCATCGATGCGTGCGAGCGAGCGAACGCCGCCGCCCACGTCCACGGACAGACCGTCGACGCCGCAGATGGCCTTAATCGCCGCCGAGTTGGCAGCGCATGTATCCTCGTCCTCACCAAAGGCAGCGGACAGGTCGACGACGTGCACCCAGCTTGCGCCCTGCTCGGCAAACGAACGGGCGACGGCCACGGGGTCGTCGGAATATACCTTGCAGCGGGTGCGGTCGCCGCGCTCCAGGCGCACAACCTTGCCGCCGATCAGATCGATTGCGGGAAACAGAATCATCGGCCAACCTCCTCGACGATGCTGACGAAGTTCTTAAGGATACGCTGACCCAGCGCGGAGGATTTCTCGGGATGGAACTGGCAGCCCCACACGTTGCCGTGGCGCACGATGCACGGGAAGCTCCGTGTATAGTGCGTGCGCGCCAACACATCGGCGGCATCGACGTCGTCGGCCACCGCGTAGCTGTGAGTGAAATACATGTTGGCGCCCTCGGCAAAACCGGCAAGCAACGGATCGGCCGCACCGGCGGGCGTCATGTGCACCTGGTCCCAGCCCACGTGCGGGACCTTCAGGCGGCTTGATTCCAGGTGCGTGCACGAGCCACGCATGATGCCCAGGCCATCGACCCAGGGACCACCGGCCTGCTCGGAGGCATCGTCGTCCGCGTCCGCACCCTCGTCCGCAGGCACGCCCTCGTTGCCGCGCTCAAAAAATAGCTGAAGGCCCAGGCAGATGCCGAGCAGCGGAGTTCCGGCGGCAACGGCATCGAGCACGGCCACTTCCTCGCCGCTCTGGCGCATAAAGGCGATTGCGTCATAGAACGCGCCCACGCCCGGGATGACCAGGCCGTCGGCGTTGCGGATCTGCTCCGGATCGTCCGATGTGCAGGCAGCGGCACCGGCGCGCGCAAGCCCGCGCACGACGCTCGACAAGTTGCCCTTGTGGTAGTCGACCACCACGATCCTCGGTTCGCCCACGCGACCCCTCCTCTTCTCATCATCCAAAACCACCACAAAGGTGCCTGTCCCCTTTGTGGTGGTTTTTGCCCTTACGGCGGTTGCAGCGGTTACAGCGAGCCCTTGGTGCTGGGGATGCCCTGCACGCGGGGATCGAGCTCGCAGGCGTGGCGCATCGTGCGGCCCACGGCCTTAAAGGCGGCCTCGATAATGTGGTGCGAATTACCGCCCGCCAGCTTGCGCACGTGCAGCGTGAGCTTGGCGTCACGCGCGAAGGCGTAGAAGAATTCAACAGCCAGCTCGGTATCGAAGCTGCCCACGCGCTCGGTCGGCACGGGCAGTTCGCAGTAGGCCTGCCCGCGGCCCGAAATGTCCACGGCGGCCATCACGAGCGTCTCGTCCATGGCGATCGCCGCATCGGCAAAGCGCGTAATACCCGCTTTGTCGCCCAGCGCCCGGCAAAACGCCTCGCCCAGCACAATGCCCGTGTCCTCGACGGTATGGTGCGCATCGACTTCCACATCGCCTACCGCATGCACCGTCAAATCGAACAGGCCATGGCGGCCAAAGGCGTTGAGCATGTGGTCGAAAAACGGCACGCCGGTCGAGATATCGCACGTACCGGTTCCATCCAGGTCGAGTTTGACGACAATGTCGGTCTCCCCCGTCTTGCGGGTCACCTCGGCATAACGGCCCATCTAGATCTCCTCCTTCACCAGCACGGCAAACGCAGCCAGTACCTCATCGTTTTCCTGCGGCGTGCCCACGGTAATGCGCAGACAGTCCGCAAGCCCCGGCGCATAGCTAAAGTCGCGCACCAAAATCGAATACTCGTCGCGTAGGCGCTCGCGCACGCGCGTGGCATGCGGCGTACGCACGAGCACAAAGTTCGCCGCGCTCGGCCATGCCTCCACGGGCAGGCCCTCGGTAGCCATCGCGCGCAGGGCGCACAGCTCGCGCTCGCGCTCGGATGCGACCTGTGCCACCACGGGCGCGTACGCATCGCGGGCACGCACGCAGGCAAGCGCGGCGGCCTGGCTCAGCACATTAACCGAATAGATCTGGCGAATCGCCGCGAACACGTCGATGACTTCCGGCACCGCGATCACGTAACCCAGACGCGTACCGGCAGCGCCAAACGCCTTGGACAACGTATGCAGAATCACCAGGTTGGGATGCTCGGCGATAAGCCCCTGCGCCGTGGTGGCCGCGCCAAACGAATCGTCGGCAAACTCAACGTAGGCCTCGTCGACCATTACCATGCCGGGGCACGCATCGCACAGCGCCGCGACAAAGTCGAGCGGTGCCACGTCACCCGTGGGGTTATTGGGCGAGGTCACGATTGCCAGGTTGCACTCGGGCGCCGCCGCAAGCACGGCTGCCTGGTCGAGCTCAAAGGTCGCGGGGTCGCGCCACACGTCGCGCACCTCGGTCTGGCAGAGCGACGCAAAGAACGCGTACTCGCTAAAGCACGGCGGGCAGTTGAGCAGGGTCCGTCCCGCGCCGCCAAACGCCAACAGGTAGTTATAGAGCAGCTCGTCGCCGCCGTTGCCCACGCAGATGTTCTCGCGCGTCACGCCATGCCAGGCAGCAAGCTCGTCGCGCAGGTCGTTCGACATGGGATCGGGATAGCGGTTGAGCGGCGTGGCAGCCAGGGCGGCGTCGACCGCCTCGCGCACGCCGGCCGGCACGGGATAGGTGTTCTCGTTGGCCGAAAGGTTGATGCGCGTAGGCGTAAAGTTGGGATCGTAGGGCTCAATACCGGCCAGGTAAGGCTGGACGAGCTCCTTCATGTGGGGCGTCAGCTCGGCCATATTAGGCCTCCTTACCAGTCGCGCCAACGCCATCCGCGCCCGCAGCCGCCAGGTCAACGCCCTCGGCAACCGTCGCCACGGCGTCGCCCGGCCAGGCGACCTTGGTCAGGTCGGCCGCGGCCAGAGACTCGGCGCTCACGGCATCCTCGCCCTGCTCCAACACGCGGCGGCGCAGTGCGGCCGAAAGCGCGTGTGCCCACAGACCCTCGGCCTCGGCCAGGCGCTGCGTAGCGGGAGCATCGGAAAGCAGGCCCTCGGGCGTATAGCAAATGACACTCGAGCGCTTGACGAACTCCTCCACCGAAAGCGGGTTGGAGAACATAGCCGTACCGCCGGTCGGCAGCGTGTGATTGGGGCCGGCAACGTAATCGCCGAGCGGCTCGGAGCTCCAAGCGCCCACAAA
Organism: uncultured Collinsella sp.; assembly: GCA_900545445.1. Taxonomy (GTDB): domain Bacteria; phylum Actinomycetota; class Coriobacteriia; order Coriobacteriales; family Coriobacteriaceae; genus Collinsella. The sequence goes on from UQZH01000025.1 coordinate 25,231, forward strand.
GATGGCGCCGGCGTTGCGAATGCCGCCGAGCAGGCCCATCGCGTCCTTGCAGTGCAGCTCAAGGTGCTCGGGCGCCACGGTGTTCACCGCTTCGACGGCGGCAGCCATGTCGGCGGCCACCACGATGGTGCCCTCATTGTCGAGTGAGGCACGCGTAATCTCGGCACGCGGGGACTGCGCCACCAGAATATCGATGCCCGCCTCGACCTCGCGCGCAAACTGCTCGTCGCAGGTCACCAGATAACAGGCTGCCAGCGGATCGTGCTCGGCCTGGGCCATCAGGTCGGCCGCGACCACCATGGGCTTGGCCGTGGCATCGGCCAGCACACAGACCTCGGAGGGGCCAGCGACCATATCGATTCCCACGTCGCCGGAGACGATCTGCTTGGCCGCGGCGACAAAGGCGTTGCCCGGACCGGTGATTTTATCGACACGCGGAATGGTCTCGGTACCGTACGCCAGCGCGGCCACGGCCTGGGCGCCGCCCACCATATAGATCTCGTCCACGCCGCCGAGCTTGGCGGCCGCGAGCGTATACGGGCTAATCAGTCCATCCTTTTGCGGCGGGGTTACCATGACCACGCGTTTGACGCCGGCCACCTTGGCGGGAATGGCGTTCATAAGCACCGTGGAGGGGTACTGCGCACGACCGCCCGGCACATAGATGCCGGCCGCAGCAAGCGGGGTCACCTTAACGCCGAGCATCGTGCCATCCGGGCGCGTGGTAAACCAGCTCTGCTCGACCTCGCGCTGGTGGAACTCGCGAATCTGGCGCGCGGCCTTCTCGAGCGCGGCGACAAAAGCGGGATCGAGGCCTTCGAGCGCGGCATCGATCTGCTCTTGCGGCAGACGGAAGCTCTGCAGCTCAACGCCGTCAAAACGCCGACAGTAGTCGCGCACCGCGGCATCGCCGTTGGCGCGCACGTTGGCCACGATATCGCGAGCGGCGTCGACGATGTTTTGCGGCAGCACGCCCTTACGGTTGAGCTGGTTGGTAACGAGGCGCTCACCGGGAGCAAGCTTGATGGTCTTCATATCGGTATCCCCTATCGGCCGAGGTTGTGTTCGAAAAACGAGAGACCGGGCGGCGGCGCCAATCGGCCCGCAGCCCGTACGTTGGGGCGCCCGTGCGTGCTCGCGCTATTGCGCCGAGCCCGCTACGGGCTCAAAATGCTTGTCCTTCACGGCAGCAGCCAGGCGATCTGCCAGATTACGCACGCGCGGATCCAAGCGAGCGGCACCCGGATTGACGAAGAAGCGCGCCGTACAGTCCATAATGCGACCAGTAATAACCAGGTCGTTATCGCGCAGCGTGGCGCCCGTGGCGGTAATGTCCACGATACGGTCGGTCATACCGACGATGGGGCCCAGCTCGATGTTGCCGTGCAGCGAAACGATGTCGGCGTTCACGCCGCGCTCGGCATACCAGGCGCTCGCGATGCGCGGGTACTTGGTGGCCACGCGAAGCGACCCGCGGCGGGCATAGTTGCGCTCGGCCTGTCCGGCGCGCCACGCGGGCTCCGCCTCGATAAACGTGCACAGGCCGTAGCCCAGGTCGACCAACTGCAGCAGGTTGAGGTCTGCCTCGATAAGCGAATCCCAGCCGCAGATGCCGCAGTCGGCACCGCCACAGCCCACAAAGGCGGGCGCGTCGCTGGGACGCACGATGACAAACTCGATACCGCCGACCGTGCCCTCGCCGGCACGCGTGTCGTGACCGCGCACAATCAGGTGACGGCCGGGGTCGCGCAGCTCAGAGACGTCCAGGCCCGCGGCCTCGAGCACGTCGAGCGTGTCGGCCTTAAGCGAGCCCTTGGGCACGGCGATGCGCAGCGGGCCTTCGGCACCACGGCCCGCAGCGTGATCGCCGTCGGAAGCGGCGTCCTCGGCCGAGGTGCGCGCTGCCTCCAGACGCTCGAGCGAAAAGGCGAAGCCTGCCGCTGGCACCTCGATACCGTCGCCAAATGCGCCGGTAAAGATGGAGTCGTAGCGTCCGCCCGAACCCACCGGATCGGGCAGGCCGCCGGCATAGGCCTTAAAGACCAGGCCCGTGTAGTAATCAAAAGAGTTCATGATGGAGAAGTCGAAGGACAGCACCTGGGCGTCCTCGGGAGCCAGGCCCTCAACCAGGGCGCGCAGCTCGCGCGTGAGCGGCGCGACAATGCCCGCCGCCGCCAGCAGCGCGTCGACGCGGTCGAGCACCTCGGCACCACCGTGCAGGCGCGGCAGCTCGCTAATGGCGGCCTTGACGGCCTCGGGCTCGGCACTTGCCGCCACGCGGGCATCGAGGCTCACAAAGTCGTTGGCGTGCACGCAGCACAGCGCCTCGGCAGCCAGCTCGCGATCTTCGCACGCCGCAAGCAGTTCCTTAAACGGACGCACGCTACCTGCGATAATGCGCGCATCGGGCAGTGCCAGCTTGCGCACGGCCTCGGCCACCAGCGAGACGATCTCGACATCGCCCGTGGTATCGCCCGCACCGATAAGCTCAAAGCCCAGCTGCGTAAACTGACGCGAGCCACCGGCATTGCGCTGACACTCGCGGACCACCGGCGCCTCATAGCGCAGGCGCAGCGGCAGATCGGCCGCGCGCATGCGAGTCGAAACCAGGCGAACGATCGGCAGCGTGTTGTCGGGACGGACCACCAGCAGGCGGCCGTCGTCATCGAAGAGCTTAAACGGCGTGTCCGCAATGCGGCCGCCCTCCTCGAGCGAACCCTTGTCCTCGAGCAGCGGCGTCTCGACCGGCAGGTAATGATGCTCCCTAAAGCAGCCCTTCACCGTACATGCGATCTCCTCGCGCGCCTGAGCCTCCTCGGGCAATATGTCCCGGAATCCCCACGGTGTGGCCGTCATCTGGTGAGCCTCCTCATGCTGTGTTTCATATAGAACAGAAGACCGGCATAGCTCCGCCGGTCTTCTGGGTACTTTAGCATACTAGAGTGTTTGCGGGGAAAATCCATCGCAGCCGCTCACGCCGTATTCATTTGGAAACATAGGGCAGATCGCCGCAACCCAAACCCGCCTAGGCGCCAATCGCACGACGATACTCTGCCATTACCTGCGCATCGGCAGCTGCGGGGTCGGCGAAATAGCGCCCGTCATAGGTCTCGGCCGAAACAACTCCGCGATAGCCGCGCGCCACCAGCCTATCCAGGTCGGCGCGCATATCGCGGTCGCCGTCACCCCAGGCAAGATGCGTCGTGCCATCTGCCGCAACATCGACAAAATGCACGTGGGCGACATCATCGCCAAGCAGATCGAAATAATCGTCGATGGTATCCCCTGCCACCGCCATAGCGCCCAAATCCAGACACGCCTTAAGTGCCGGATGATCAACTGCCTCGATCATGCGCTTCGTGTCGGCCGCCGAGTTCACGATCATCGACTCAACCGGCTGTAGGGCCTCGAGCACCAGTCGCACGCCGCGCTCTCCCGCATGCTCGGCAATCGCACGCAGCATCGAGGCGCTGCGACCCCACGCGTCCTCGATCGGCTCGTTCAAAAATGCCCAGCCGCTCGAGACCATGACCTGCTCGGCTCCAAGTTCCGCCGCGATATCCACAACGTTCTTAAAGTACGCGAGCGTGCGGGCACGCGCCTCATTCCCACGCGCCGCGATATTCCACGGCTTGGGGTTGTTCTGTTCGGGACAAAGCCCCACAATCCGAACCCCATACCGCTGCGACAGCTCCCGCACCTGCTCGAGCGAATCGTATCCATGGCAATCGACATACAGATGCATCGCCCCGGTCCAAAGCTCGCAACACGTGTAGCCCGAGGCCGCTGCCGAAGAAAAGAATTCCTCAAGGTCAAAATAACGATGGCTGATATTCATGACGGCAAGCTGCGGATAGCTCATAATTACTCTCCAACCTAAACGAGGCCCCGTTCCATATAGGAGCGGGGCCCAATTACACAAACGTTATTTGCTCTTAGTAGTCGAACTGGTGATAGTAACGACGGTAGTTGAGGTTGTGCTTGGTGACCGTCTCGTAGTAAGCGGCAAGGCGATCGGTGATCAGCGAGGAGAGGATCCACGGAGACACGATGACGCGGAACTCGTCGTCAAGGCCGGGGATCGCGAACTCGGCGGTGTCGA
>UQZH01000026.1 GCA_900545445.1 uncultured Collinsella sp.
AGGCAAGGCATAGACCTTCTGGTCATGCCTTGCCTTTTGAATGACAAATTGTCGCTCTGGGCGGCGCGCAGCGTCAACTGGTCCGTCGTTCGTCAGAACGGCGGAACCTAAGGGCGCAGCGTCGGCCCGTTACGCGGTTTGGTAAAACCGCGTAACTACAAATCCCCGCCGGCACCCAGCAGCTTGCGCATGACCTGTTCGGGGTTAACCGAGCCGTCGCGCGGAGCCAGGGCGGTAATCTTCTTCTGCATCTTGTACTCGTGCAGCTCGTCCTCGAGCTGGCGCACGCGGGCACGGAGTTTTTCGTTCTCGCGCTCGCGCTCCTCGGCACGCTCCTTCATATCGAGGATGCGCACCACGCCGGCAAGGTTGATGCCCTCGTCGGTCAGCTGGTTGATAAGCTCCAGGCGCTCGATATCGGCACGCGAATACAGACGCGTGTTGCCGCCCGAGCGCTGGGGGTTCACCAGGCCCTTGGACTCGTAGACGCGCAGAGTCTGCGGATGCATGCCGGTCAGCTCGGCCGCCACGCTGATCATGTACAGCGGTTTGTTCCTATTGTCCTCGGCCATGCTACCTGACCCCTTTCCGTCTCGTTATCGTCCATCATAAGCCCGCGGGCGTGGTCGTGCGCCGCGACCGCCCTAGTACGTCGCCTTGTAACGATTGACCTTCTCGCGATAGTCGCGCGTGTCGGCCTCGCGCAGCTTGGTCATGGCATCGCGCTCGTCATCAGACAGGTTCGTGGGAACCTGCACCTTGATCTCGACGAGCAGCGCGCCCGTACGGCCACGGTGCTTAACGTCGGGCGCGCCCATCTCCTTAAAGCGGAACTTCTTGCCCGTCTGGGTACCCGCGGGCACCTTCAGACGAACCGTCGCACCGCCGGGCGTCGGCACGTCCACCGTGCAGCCGAGCGCCGCCTCATAGACCGAGACCGGTACCTCCATGGTCACGTCGGCACCTTTACGCTTAAACAGCGGATGCTCCTCCACGTGCGTGGTCACGACCAGGTCGCCGCGCTCGCCGCCGGCAACGCCGTACTCGCCGCGACGCTTGTAGCGCAGTTTGCCGCCGTCGACCGCACCCGCGGGCACCGAGACCGTAATGGTCTGTTGCTCGCCTGTCGAGGGAATGCGGTAGGTGACCTTGTGCGTCACGCCGCGAAACGCGTCCTCGGCCGTCACATCGACGGTCAGCGACAGGTCGCCGCCCTTGCGAGCGCGGCTGCGACCCGCACCCGCACCGGCAGCGCCCGCAGCCCCGGCGAAACCCGAGCCCCAATCGCTGCCCCAGGCGCCGTTGCCGCTAAAGATGCTGTCGAAGATGTCGCCCCAGCCGCTGGCGCCCGCACCGGCACCGTAGCCGCCGCCATACGCGCCGCCCGCGCCCGGCATGCCGCCAAACATGAGCATCTGGTCGTACTCTTTGCGCTTCTTCTCGTCCGAAAGCGTCTCGTAGGCCTCGCTGATCTCCTTAAACTTGGCCTCGTCGCCGCCGGCATCGGGGTGATATTTTTGCGCGAGCTTGCGAAACGCACTCTTAATCTCTTTGTCGGAGGCGCTCTTGGATACGCCCAGGATGTCATAGAAGGTTTTGCCTGCAGCCATCGTAGCTCCTCTCCTGTTATATCCGCCGCCCCTGCGGACGGCGGCTCATACTGTCATATGGCACTAGGCCAGAAAGGGCCCCGGGTGTTGCCCCGGGGCCCTTCTCAATTACTCCTCGGTGCTCTCGGCCGTATCGGCCGTAGCATCCTCGGGCGCCGCTTCGGGCTCCGGTGCGGGGCGCTTCTCGCCACCGTAGGTCACCGTCACCATCGCGGAACGCAGAATGCGATCCGCCATGCGGTAGCCCTTCTGGTACACGTCGTTGACGGTCTCGTCGTACTGCGATGCGTCCTCGACGCGACCCACAGCCTGGTGCTCGAGCGGATCGAACGCCTCACCCTTGGGATCGATGGGCTCAACGCCCTCGTGCGCAAACACATCGAGCAGCTTGGCATGTACCGCGTCAACGCCATCGACGAACTGCTTAAAGTCGTCGGAAAGCTCTTGGCTGCGGGCATGGTCGATCGCGCGCTCGATATCGTCGATCACCGGCAACAGCGCGGTGACGAGCTTCTCGGTCGCGCGCTCGCGCTCGGCGATGCGCTCGTTGGCGGTGCGGCGACGGAAGTTCTCCCAGTCGGCCTGCAGACGAGCGGTTCGCTCGGTAGCGTCCTTCGCCTTGTCCTCGGCGGCCTTCTGGGCCTCTGCCGCAGCATCGAGCTCATTGCGCACGTCGGCAAGCTCCTTTTGGGCCTGCTCGAACTTGAGCTTAAAGTCGTTGTCGGCGGCTTCCTCACCGGCGCGGATAGCGGCTTCCACCATCTCGTCCTCGGTCATCGTCGCCTCCTTGTTGGAATCCTCTACCTGGTTCTCGGCAGCCTCGGCGGCCGGGGCCTCATTGACCTCGGTATCGTCTGCGGCCTCTACGGGAATCTTCACGTCCTTCTCCTCAGAGTCAACGGGGGCGGCGCCGGCGGCAGCCGCCTCCGTGCGAGCTTTACGGGCGGACATGATTACTTGTCCTCGTCGTCCACAACCTCGTAGTCGGCGTCGACTACGTCATCGTCGGCAGGCTGGGCACCAGCGGCACCGTCGGTCTGCTGCTGAGCGTCGGCGTAGACAACCTGAGCCAGCTCGTAGGCCACGGACTGCAGGGACTCGCCGGCGGCCTTGATGGCCTCGACGTCAGAGCCCTCGAGCGCCTTCTTGGCGTCGGCGATAGCGGCCTCGGCCTTGGACTTCACGTCGGCGGAAACCTTGTCGCCCAGCTCGTTGAGGGTCTGCTCGGTGGAGTAGCACAGGCTATCGGTCTGGTTGCGGACCTCGACCTCTTCCTTCTGCTTCTTGTCCTCCTCGGCATGAGCCTCGGCGTCCTTGACCATACGATCGACTTCGTCGTCGGACAGAGCGGTGGAGCCGGAAATGGTAATCTGCTGCTCCTTGCCGGTGCCCTTGTCCTTAGCGGAGACCTTGACGATGCCGTTGGCGTCGATGTCGAAGGTGACCTCGATCTGCGGCACGCCGCGGCGGGCAGCCGGGATACCGGTCAGCTGGAACTTACCGAGCGACTTGTTGTCGCGGGCAAGCTCGCGCTCGCCCTGGAGCACGTTGATCTCGACGCTGGTCTGGTTGTCGGCAGCGGTGGAGTAGACCTCGGTCTTGGAGGTCGGGATCGTGGTGTTGCGGTCGATCATCTTGGTCATGATGCCGCCCATGGTCTCGACACCCAGCGACAGCGGGGTAACGTCGAGCAGCAGGATGCCCTCGACGTCGCCGGTGAGCACGCCGCCCTGGACGGCAGCGCCGTCGGCAACGACCTCATCGGGGTTCACGGACATGTTGGGCTGTTTGCCGGTCATGGTCTTGACGAGCTCCTGGACAGCGGGCATACGGGTGGAGCCGCCGACGAGGATGACCTCGGTCAGATCGGAGAGCTTGAGCTTGGCGTCGCGCAGGGCGTTGGTGACAGGCTGCTTGCAACGCTCGAGCAGGTCGCGGGTGATCTTCTCGAACTCGGCGCGGGTCAGCGTGTAGTTGAGGTGCAGCGGGCCGGACTGGTTCATGGTAATGAACGGCAGGTTAATGGTGGTCTGCTGGGCGGCGGAGAGCTCCTTCTTGGCGTTCTCGGCGGCCTCCTTCAGACGCTGCAGGGCCATGGGGTCCTGGCGCAGGTCGACACCGTTCTCCTGCTGGAACTTATCGGCCATCCAGTCGATGACGCGCTGATCCCAGTCGTCGCCGCCCAGGTGGTTGTCGCCCGAGGTGGACAGAACCTCAAACACGCCGTCGGCGAGGTCGAGGATGGAGACATCGAAGGTGCCGCCGCCCAGGTCGAAGACCAGGATGCGCTGGTCGGTGCCCTGCTTGTCCAGGCCATAGGCCAAAGCAGCAGCGGTCGGCTCGTTCACGATACGCTTGACGTTGAGGCCGGCGATCTTACCGGCGTCCTTGGTGGCCTGACGCTGGGCGTCGTTGAAGTAGGCCGGGACGGTGATGACGGCGTCGGTGACGGTCTCGCCCAGATACTTCTCGGCGTCGGCCTTCATCTTTGCGAGCGTCATGGCGCTCACCTGCTCGGCGGTGTAATCCTTGCCCTCGATGTCGACGACGGCGCGGCCACCCTGGCCCTCCTTGACCTCATACGGCACGGTCTTGATCTCGGAGGTGCACTCGGAGTACTTGCGGCCCATGAAGCGCTTGATGGAGAACACGGTGTTCTTGGGGTTGGTGACAGCCTGGTTCTTAGCGGCCTTACCCACGACGCGGTCGCCGTCGGCACGGAAGCCCACGACGGACGGGGTGGTGCGGTCGCCCTCGGCGTTCACGATAATGGTCGGAGAACCGCCCTCGAGAACGGCCATTGCGGAGTTAGTAGTACCAAGGTCGATACCAAGAATCTTACTCATTAGAAATTCCCTCTCTCTTTTGCGTTCGCGCCGCCTCGACGATCTGTCGCGCGGTGTTTCGGCTTGTCTTTCAGGATGTAGTGTATCCCCTTATGGGCCGGAATATACAAAATCTAAGTCAATTCATATAAGATTTCTTATTGCTGAGAGTTTAGGTTCACAAATGCGCAGGTAGACGCACTGATTGAGTTCTCGGCAAATCTATCGAGATCTATGTAGAGATGGCTGAGGTTTGGGCCCGAGGCCGCATGGGGTGGCTTGAGGCGACCCCGGGGGAAAGCGCGACCCGTTTCACGGCTAAATAACGGGATGCGCTTTCCAAAAGCTCGCTCAATAGCTCAATATTTCAAGTCACCTTTAGCTAACATTTGCGCAGCTCAACGGCCCCACCTGCACGTTTTTTAGTAAACCTTGGCATACTCGGCGAACGGTATGAAGATGCCGGCCAGAGGGTATTGCAAACGGTCGCTCCCGTGGTATGTTTTTGCCCGAATCAAACCGGCGCGCATCGTCTGTAGCGTCGGTCAACAGAGAGGAAACTACCATGGCTCATCCCGTAATTGATGCCGACGAGTGCATCGCTTGTGGCGTTTGCGTCGACACCTGCCCCGCTGGCGTTCTGGAGCTCCAGGACGTCGCCACCGTCGCTGACGAGGACTCCTGCGTCGCCTGTGGCGCTTGCCAGGACGCTTGCCCCGCTGGCGCGATCACCGAGATCGTCGAGGAGTAACAACTCCCCACTTGCACACTCAAAAGTACACCGTGCACAAAAAGGAGGCCTCCGCATCGCCGCGGAGGCCTCCTTTTGTTTGTATAGGCAGTTAATTGGGGACGGGGCTACCTTGGCAGTTGCGGTGGAATAGTTCCCGGTTCATTGCTTAGGTGCCGATTTTAGGAACTATTTCACCGCAACTTATTAAGACAGTATCGGGCTAGGACAAATCATCCTCATAGGGCATTAAATCGGCAAGATAGCCTTTCTCCTTGAGTATGGTCTCGATCTCGTCGAGGGTCTGCTCGTCTTCTGCCGCGATGCGATGGAAGTGATAGCCACTCGTCACCGTCAGCAGCGGGAAGCTCTTGCCGCTGGCAATACCCTCAAGATAGCGCTCAATATCGCGACGGTTGCGAATGTCCAGATCGGCTGTGATCTTGCCATACACGCGATGGTTGACGATTACATTGAGCACGGCACCACCCGCGTCGACGATGCTCGTGAGCTCGTCACCTGCCTGCTCCATGCCATGGTGCACCTTGACCAGGCGCGTGGGCACGGCGGGGCTGCTGGGGGCCTCCTGCAGCACGTAGCCGCGATTGGTCGCCACGATATCGTGCCCATCGGCGCGCAGCAGGGCGATGTCTTGCACGACAATCTGGCGGCTCACACCCACCTCACGAGCAAGCGCACTGCCCGAGACAGGGTCTTTGGCTCCCTCGAGCACGCCCATGATGGCACGGCGACGCTCGCGGGCGTCCATTATTTACCGTCCAGCAGACGAAGGTGCTTAAGCGAGAGGTCGAGAATCGGCGCAGAGTGCGTCAGCGCCCCCGAGCTGATAAAGTCAACGCCCAGGTCGGCGAGGGCGCGGATATTGCTGGCATCCACATTGCCCGAGCACTCGGTCTTGGCGCGACCGGCGATAAGCTCAATCGCGGCAGCCATGTCGTCGTGGGTCATGTTGTCGAGCATGATGATATCGGCACCGGCCTCAACTGCCTCGCGCACCATATCCAGGTTCTCGCACTCAATCTCGACCGTCGCGGTAAACGACGCATGGGCGCGCGCCATCTCAATCGCGCGTGCCACGCCACCGGCGGCGTCGATGTGGTTGTCCTTGAGCATGACAGCCGTCGACAGGTTATAGCGGTGGTTGCTGCCACCGCCGATCTCGACTGCAGCCTTCTCGAAGACACGCATGCCCGGCGTGGTCTTGCGCGTGTCGACAAGCACGGTCTTGGTGCCCTCGAGCGCAGCTGCCATCCGATGCGTGTAAGTAGCGATGCCGCTCATGCGCTGCAGGTAGTTGAGCGCCACGCGCTCGCCCGAAAGCAGTACGCGCGCATCGCCGCGCACCTGGCCCACGTGGTCGCCGGCGTGCACCTCGTCACCATCGGCAACATCAAACAGCACCGAGCTCTGCGAATCCAGCAGCTCAAAGGTGCGAGCGAACACATCCAGGCCCGCGATAATGCCATCGGCCTTGGCGATAAGCTCCACCGTGGCGGGACGCGCCGTGGGGCACACGCTCGCCGTGCTCACGTCCTCAAAGGTAATGTCCTCGCGCAGAGCCTGCAGAATCAAATCATCGACGACGAGCTTCATGGTAATGGGATTCATGGTCTACTCCTCCACGGCCTGCGTGCCGGCGGCACGGGCCAGATCATCGATTGCAAGGTTATCGGAACTCAGGGCGCGATGGTGCCCATCGAGCGCGGGCTCGCCCGTCTGCTCCACGGCAAGCGACTCGCCGGTACGCATACGCCAAGCGGCGCGACGACCCCAGACCAGCGCTTCGAGCAGGCTGTTTGATGCAAGGCGGTTCTTGCCGTGAACGCCGTTGCAGGCTGTCTCGCCCGCGGCGTAGAGCTCGGGCATCGAGGTGCGGCCGTCCTTGTCGACCCACACGCCGCCCATAAAGTAATGCTGCGTGGGTGTGACGGGAATGGGCTCGTCCAGGATGTCGCGGCCGTCCTCCAGGCAGCGTGCGCGGATGTTGGCGAAGTGCCCGGTCACCACGTCGCGCTCGACGGGGGCAAAGCTCAGCCACTCGTGCTCGGTACCGTCCTGCTTCATCTGCTCGCGAATGGCGGCGGCGACCACATCGCGCGGCTGAAGCTCATCGGTAAAGCGCTCGCCGGCGGCGTTGAGCAAAATCGCGCCCTCGCCGCGGCAGCTCTCGCTGATCAGGAAGGTGCGGCCCGGTTGCGGCGAGAACAGACCCGTGGGGTGAATCTGCACGTAGTCCAGGTGCTCCATCTTAATGCCATGCTCCTGAGCGATGTAGCAGGCATCGCCCGTGAGCTGCGGGTAGTTGGTCGAATGGTCGTATACGCCGCCGATGCCGCCCGTCGCCCACAGCGTGTGGCGGGCATGGATTTTAAACGGCTCGCCGGCATGCACGCCCTCGGTGACATTTGCCAGCTCGTCGGCGGGACGAACCGAGTTGTCCTCGTCCACGGGAACGGCGACGACGCCGGTGCACACCGTGGCGCCGTCACGCTCGCCCGTCAGGATGTCGGTCATGGCCACGTGCTCCAAAATCTGCACGTTATCCAGCTTGCGAACGGCCTGGAGCAGCTTGGTTGTGATCTCCTTGCCCGTAATGTCGGCATGGAAGGCAATGCGCGGGCGGCTGTGTGCGCCCTCGCGGGTAAAGTCGAGGCTGCCGTCGGCCTTGCGCTCAAAATCCACGCCCATGGCCAGCAGGTCGTTGATGACCGAGCGGCTCGAGCGGATCATGATGTCGACGCTCTCGCGGCGGTTCTCGTAGTGGCCGGCGTGCATGGTGTCCTCAAAGAAGGCATCATAGTCGGAGCCTTCAGGCAGCACGCAGATTCCGCCCTGCGCGAGCATCGAGTCACACTCATCGACAGCGCCCTTGGAGAGCATGATCACGCGCGTGCTCGTCGGCAGATTGAGGGCCGCGTACAGGCCCGCCACGCCGCAACCGGCAATGACAACGTCGCACTCCATATCGGGGTATTGTTTGGTTTCCACAGGAATCCTCTCCCTTGTAATGTGACATAAGGGACTGTCCCTCATGTCACATTGGCTTAGCGCGCCGCGTACTCGAGCATGCGGTCGAGCGTGAGTTTGGCTTGGTCGGCAGCCTCGTCCGACACGCCGATCTGCACCTCGCCCTCGCCCGTCTCCAGGCAGCGCACGAGCTTTTCGAGCGTGATGAGATCCATGTTGACGCAGGTGGGTTGCACCGCGGGGAAGTAGAACTTTTTGCCGGTGCCCTCGCAGCGGCGCTCGAGCTCGTAGAGCACGCCGCGGACCGTCACGATGATGAACTCACTCGCGTCCGAATCCTCGGCGTACTTGATGATGCCGGCGGTGGAGCCGATGTAGTCGGCCTCGGCAAGGACGTCGGCCTTGCACTCGGGGTGCGCCAGCACGAGCGCATCGGGATGCGCCTCCTGCGCGTCGACAATCTGCTCGACGGTGATGATGTGATGGCGCGGGCAGTAGCCATTGTTGAGGATGACGTGCTTTTGGGGCACCTGCTCGGCTACGAAGCGGCCCAGGTTTTGATCGGGGATGAACAGGACGTGCTGCTGCGGCAGCTCGGACACGATCTTGACGGCGTTGGAGCTGGTGACGCACACGTCGCTCCAGCTCTTGATCTCGACCGTCGAGTTGACGTAGCAGACCACGGCAAGGTCGTCGCCGTACTCGGCGCGCGCCGCATCGACCGTCTCGCGCTTGACCATGTGCGCCATGGGGCAGTCCGCGCCCGGCTCGGGCAGCAGCACGGTCTTGGTGGGGTTGAGCAGCTTGGCGCTCTCGCCCATAAACTCCACGCCGCACAGCACGATGGTCTGCTGCGGCAGGCTCTTGGCGAGCTTTGCCAGGTAGAAGCTGTCGCCGACGTAATCGGCAACGGCTTGGACCTCGGGCGCCACATAGTAGTGCGCCAAGATCACCGCGTCACGTTGGGTTTTTAGTTGCTGAATGGCCTCGACGAGCTCTGCGGGCACCAGTGCCGCGCGCTCCGTTGCCGTCGTTGCCGATGCTAGGCCGGCCGCAATGTCGCGTGCAAGCTCCGATGCATCCATGTTCGCGCTCTGTGCCATCAAGGCCCCTCTCTTTTGGCGAATCTTGGGGCTTTAGTATGACACCTAGGTTTACAGCTGACAAGACAGCTGTAAACCTAGGTGTAAAGTTGAAATAAAGATTCGGTCATGCGGCAGGCCCATTTTCGAACTGACAAGTTAAGGATAGTCGAGCTCTCGATAGCGCAGGGGGCATCTTTGGACGGCCGCCGCGCATGGTCGACGGCATGCCCGCCAGGCAATCGCTCGCCGGCGCCAATCCGCTACAGTGGAGCGGCCGCCGGGGTCAGCTGCTTGATGTAAGCCCACATGCGCTGCTTGGCGGCTTTGTCGGTGAGCGCCGCCTCAAAACCGTCGAGCGCGAGCACGCGACGTCCCTGCACATGGGCGACCAGACCGGGTTTGAGCATGGCGGTGTCGAAGTCATCGATCGCCACGAGCATATCGGCGTAGGTCTCGCGCATGGTATCGGCCGCGCGATCGTCCAGCAGCAAGACCGCCTCGGGGTCCAAGGCCTCGAGCGCCTCGCGGAACAGCTCGCACGGTAGGCCCTCGCCTGTCGCGACCGCCCCGTCACCCACGCCGGCGACGCTTGCCAGCACGCAAAAATCCTCGGGCGCGTAGCCGATGGCCCCAAGCGCCTTGCGCAACGCCGCGCCATCCGGGCCGGCGGCAAGCTCGCCACCCGAACGCTCGGCCTCGTCCAAATCGCCTTTGACTAGTACGATCGGCGAGCACGCGTTGCCCGCGATACGCACGCCGCGACCCGCGAGCGATGCGAGCTCCTGCTCGGTCGCCTGGGCGATGGCTTCTTTTTTCTGGCTTTGTGACGTGGGCATGCGCTCTCCAATCGTTTGCGTGCCCACCATTATATAAAAGAGCCGGCCGCGAGTGGTTGCTTTGCGGGCGGCTGGGTATAAGCACGGTCGTACTGAGTTTTACGCGGCCAAGCCGCGTCGCATTATGGAGGTCACCATGGCTGACATTAATCAGATTACCCCCGAGAACTTCGATTCCATCGTTAACGACAGCCTGCCCGTGCTGGTCGATTTTTGGGCACCGTGGTGCGGGCCCTGTCGATCCCTCTCGCCCATCGTTGACGAGGTTGCCGATGAGCTGGCGGGCAAGCTTGCCGTTGCCAAATGCAACGTCGACGACAACCAGGACCTGGCCATGAAGTATGGCGTCATGAGCATCCCCACGCTGGTTGTGTTTAAGAACGGCGAGGAGATTGACCGCTCGGTTGGCGCTCTGCCCAAGGCGAGGCTGCAGGCGCTGCTGGAGAAGTATCTGTAATACGCTTGTTACATGTTGCCGTCTGCCTGCCGTCCATGAGCGCTTTTGCACCGCTCGCCGGACTTCTGGATGCACCGAGTGCAACCACGGATAGTATGGTAGTCACAAACAGCCCCCAGTGAACGGGTGCGGGTCGCACAGACTCGCACCCGTTTTCTTATGCAGCTGCGCACAGAGCGGGCGTAGTAAAATCTGAACCACTGAACTGCCCCATACAAAAGGAGATTTTCCATGCATGACGTCGGAATGAACATGAGCCAGCTTGCCATGAGCGTCAAGCAGGTCGACGACACCATCGAGCTCGCTCACGAGTGGAGCCATCAGCTGCTGCATGCGACCGAGAATTTTGACATGGAGCGCATCGGCGCCAAGCTCGAGGCCGCCATGGCCGCGCTCCACGAGGCGCATGACGCGCTCGAGGGCTACGAGGAAGCCATCGAGGCCGACCACAACTCCGTCGGCTCCGTGAAGCTGGTGTAAGGTGGCCGAACACGAGCACAGCTGCGGGTACGAGCACGAGCATCCGCACGGGGCGGATGGTAACGCGGGCTGCCACTGTAGTGGTTCCGGCTCCGAGCTGGTCCGTTTTTCGGTTACCGCACCCGACGACCTGCTGCGCCGTTTTGACGAGCAGATCGCACGCCGCGGCGACGTGGCCAACCGATCCGAGGCCGTGCGCGACCTGATTCGCGCCTCGATCGCCAAGGAGCAGATGCGCACGCCCGATGAGCACGTTATCGGGTCGCTCACCATGATCTACGACCATCACACCGGCGATCTGACGCGCCGCCTGGACGAGGTGCAGCACGACTACACCGACGAGATCGTATCGACGATGCACGTGCATTTGGATCACCACAACTGCTTGGAGATTCTGGCACTCAAGGGTCGCGGCGAGCGCGTCTACGAACTAGCCGACCGCCTGCTGGGCCTGCGCGGCGTTAAGCACGGCGAGCTCACGTGCGCCGCCACCAAGCAGAGCCTGGGGCTGTAACGGGATTTCCCGCAGCGCACCTGCCAAATAGGGACAGGTTTGTTTTGGCAGGTTTAGAAGTTTTACCTACCAAAATAAACCTGTCCCTTTTTGGTCGGTTTTGATGAGGGGTGTCGCATGCGGCATGTGCATATTCATGTGACGGGCATTGTGCAGGGCGTTGGCATGCGACCGTTTGTGTATCGCGAGGCCATGGCACATGGCATTTGTGGATGGGTGCTCAATGCGGGCGACGGCGTGCATATCGAGGCGCACGCTCCGGCCGATGCGCTCGATGCTTTTGTTGCCGCGCTTTCTGAGCATGCGCCTGCGGCAGCCCGCGTAGAGCATGTCGAGGTTGTGGACTTGGCAGCCAACGGTTGGGATGCCGCCAACGAACAGGGTTTTCGCATCGTAGCATCGCAGGACCAGACCGCGCACACGACGCTCGTCTCGCCCGATATCGCCACCTGCAACGATTGCTTGCGCGAATTGTTCGATCCCGCCGACCGACGCTATCACTACCCCTTTATCAACTGCACTAACTGCGGGCCACGCTTTACCATCATCCGATCGTTGCCTTATGACCGAGCGGCCACGTCGATGGATTGTTTTTCCATGTGTCCCAGGTGTGCCGCGGAGTATGCCGACCCACTCGACCGGCGTTTTCACGCGCAACCCGATGCCTGCTTTGATTGCGGGCCGCATATTACGTGGCGCGAAGCGGGCGTGGGCGATGGGCCGGGCGAAGCCGCCGCGTCGCTGGCCGTCGGCACCACACGCGAGGCCAGCGACGCCATTATCGACCGCTGTGTTGAGCTGCTGGCCAGCGGTGGCATCGTCGCCATCAAGGGCCTGGGCGGATTCCACTTAGCATGCGACGCCTCCAACGAGCAGGCGGTGGCCGAGCTGCGCCGTCGCAAACGCCGCAGCAACAAACCGCTTGCCGTCATGGTGCGCAGTCTTGCCGATGCCGGGCGCCTGTGTCATATCGACGATGCTGAACGCGATCTGCTCGCCGGCAGCATCCGCCCCATTGTGCTGCTGCGCCGGCGCACTGTTGGCGAGGGCAACGGCGGTTCCCCCGACGCCCTCGCGCTCGCGCCGTCCGTCACGCGCGACCTTCCTGAGCTCGGCGTCATGCCCCCCTATACGCCGCTTCAACATCTGTTGCTTGCCGCGGCAGAAGCCTGCGGTATGCACGCGCTCGTCATGACCAGCGGAAACCTGAGCGAAGAACCCATCGAGACCGACGACGACCTCGCCTGGGAACACCTCGTTGCCGCCGGCATCGCCGACGCGCTGCTCGGTAACGACCGCGCGATTCTCTCGCGCTATGACGATTCCGTGGTGCGCGTGGTTGACGGCACCGTTATGCCCGTGCGCCGCGCTCGCGGATATGCACCCCAGCCGCTGCCGTTGCCGGCGCTCGACCGCGCTCCGTCCTGCGTGCTTGCCTGCGGGCCACAACAAAAGGCCACGATTGCGCTCACGCGTGAAGGGACGAACGGCGAGGCGACCTGTTTTGTGTCGCAGCATATCGGCGATGTTGAAAACGGCGGGACCTTCGATGCCTGGAACGCCGCGCGCACGCGCTTGGAAGATCTCTTTGACTTGGCGCCCGCCGCCTTGGCCTGCGATGTACACCCCAGTTATCTATCGGGCCAGTGGGCGCGCGAGCAGGCGCGAAAATGCAATCTGCCGCTCGTCGAGGTGCAGCACCATCATGCGCATATCGCGAGCGTAATGGCCGAGGCCATCGCCGCGGGCCAGCTTACAACCGACGCGCGCGTCCTTGGCATCGCCTTTGACGGCACCGGCGCCGGCACCGATGGGACCATTTGGGGCGGCGAGTTTCTTGTTGCCAGCCTTGGCGGCTTTGAGCGCGCCGCGCATTTGCGCACCTGGGCGCTCCCCGGCGGGGCGGCCTCCGTGCGCGACGCCCGCCGCAACGCCTTTGCCCTGCTCAGTGAGCTCGGCCTGCTCGAGCACCCAGGCGCCGCTCGGCTTTTGGACAGCCTCGACGAGCAAACGCGCAGCGTGACAGCCACCATGATCGAGCGCGGCATCAACAGCCCGCGTACCAGCAGCATGGGGCGTCTCTTTGATGCCGCGGCAGCAATTCTAGGCATCTGCGACAAGGCGACCTACGAGGGCGAACCCGCCATCGAGCTTGAGGCTGCCGTCTGGCGCGCGCTCGACAACGAAATCGCCCATTTTCCCGACGACAACGCCGGCTATTTCGCATCTGGCCCATCGTGGCTGGACGGCCCCTATGTTCTGGACCAGAAAGCACTCTTTGAGGCACTTTTGGGAGGAATTGAAGCCGGAGCGCCCGCCGACAGGCTCGCACTCGACTTCCATGTCGCCGTCGCGCGCTCTTCGGCACGAATCGCACGCGAAATCTGCGCGCGCGAAGGCATCGATACCGTCGCACTCTCGGGCGGCGTGTTCATGAACCGACTTTTGCTTCAGCTCCTCACCCGCAAGCTTAAAGACGCAGGCCTTACGGTCTTGATTCCCCAAACCGTGCCCGTTAACGACGGCTGCATCGCCTACGGTCAGGCAGCAGTCGCACGCACTCGCCTCGCACAGGTCGCGCCACAATAGGCTGTTCGGCCAGCCCGCAAGCCGCCGTCTCACAGGTGTAGCGCGTTTGCCCGCAGCGCCCGCGAGCGCTACCATCAACTGATGGATTATTGAGCGCCCGTCCAGCGCAAAGCGTATAAAAGGGGAACAATATGTGCCTTGCCGTTCCCGGTAAAGTAGTCAAACGCGACGACGACCTCAAGGCCACCGTCGACATGATGGGCATCGAGCGCCCCGTGTCGCTGCGACTCGTGCCGACGGCGCAGGTTGGCGACTATATTCTCGTACACGCCGGCTTTGGCATCCAGATTGTCGACGAGCAGGAAGCACAGGAAACGCTCGAGCTTGTTAATGCCATGTCCGAGCTGGTCGAAGAAGACCAGCTGACCACCAACCCGGCGGAGGCTTACTAGTGGCGCCCGAGCAGCCGGCGCGCTCCGGTATCGATTTCTCGGCATTCCGCGATCCCAAGCTGGCTCGCGAGCTCATCGAGCGCATTCATGAGCTTGTCGGCGACCGCACCATCAACCTTATGGAAGTCTGCGGCACGCATACCGTGAGCATCGGGCGCTATGGCTTTCGCTCCATTATGCCGGCCGGGCTCAAGCTGCTGAGCGGCCCGGGCTGCCCCGTCTGCGTCACCGCCAACCGCGACATCGACCACGCAATCGCGCTCGCCAACATAGACGGCGCCATCATCACCACCTTTGGCGACATGATGCGCGTGCCCGGATCATCCACCTCGCTCGCTGCGCAAAAGGCGGCGGGGCGCGATATCCGTATCGTCTATTCCCCGCTCGACGCGCTCGACATTGCCGAGCAAAACCCTGATCGCCCGGTCATTTTTATGGGCGTGGGCTTTGAGACTACGACGCCCACCATCGCCGCCGCCATCTTGGAGGCCGAGGCGCGCGGGCTTTTGAACTTCTCGGTCTATTGCGCCCACAAGGCCACGCCGCCGGCGTTGCGCGCCATCGCCAACGACCCCGAGACCACCATCGACGGCTTTATCCTGCCGGGCCACGTCGCCACCATCACGGGCTTGGCGCCCTTTAGCTTTTTGGTCGACGAATTCAATACCCCGGGCGTGGTCACGGGATTTGAACCGGTCGATATCCTGCAGGGCATCTGCATGCTGGTCCAGATGGTTGTCGAGGACAGGCCGGTGATTGACAACGCCTACCGCCGTGGCGTCAACGCAGACGGCAATCCCGTGGCGCGCCAGCTGGTCGAGCAGGTGTTTGAGCCGTGCGATACCACATGGCGCGGGCTGGGGCTGATTGCCAACTCGGGCCTTTCCATCCGCCCCGAGTTCTCGCGCTTTGATGCCCGCGCTCGCTTTGACGTGCCCGTTGAGGCGACGGTCGAGCCGCGCGGGTGCCGCTGCGGCGACGTGCTGCGCGGGGCCATTGCGCCGAGCAGCTGCCCGCTCTTTGGCCGCACCTGCACGCCCGAGCACCCCGTCGGCCCGTGCATGGTGAGCTCCGAGGGCAGCTGCGCGGCGTACTACCGCTACCGCGACTAGCCCGGGCACACCCGCACACCGGCACCACCCACGATTGGAGTTTTCGATATGTCCCATAGCGTTACCGATAGCACCGTCCTGCTGGGCCACGGCTCCGGCGGCCAGATGATGAAACGCATCATCGATGAGGTCTTTTTGGATGCCTTTGGGTCGCCCGAGCTGCTCGAAGGCAACGATGCCGGCGTCGCCGCGCTGCCCGCGAGCGGGCGCATCGCCATGTCGACCGACAGCTTTGTAGTCTCGCCGCAGTTCTTCCCCGGTGGCAACATCGGCCGCCTCGCCGTATGCGGAACCGTCAACGACGTCGCGACCTCGGGCGCCAACGTGCGCTACCTGTCGTGCGGCTTTATCCTCGAAGAGGGCTATCCCATGGATAAGCTCCGCCAGATTGTGCAGACGATGGCCGAAACGGCGCACGAGGCGGGCGTGTCCATAATCACGGGCGACACCAAGGTGGTCGAACGCGGCGGGGCCGACGGCGTCTACATCAATACCGCCGGCGTGGGCGAGGTTCCCGCGGGCGTGGCGCTCAGCGGTGCCAACTGCCAGCCCGGCGATGTCATTCTGGTATCGGGTACGCTGGGCGACCACGGTATCGCCATCATGAGCCAACGCGAGGGCCTGGCGTTTTCGAGCACGATCGAAAGCGATGCCGCGCCGCTCAACCACCTGATTGCCGACGTTTTGGCCGCAGCGCCCGACACGCGTTGCTTTCGCGACCCCACGCGCGGTGGCCTGGCGTCCACTCTCAACGAGTTTGCCCAGGCCAGCGGTGTTGCCATGGAGGTCGACGAGGATGCCGTGCCCGTGCGTCCCGACGTGCAGGCCGCCTGCGAGATGCTCGGCTACGATGTGTTGCAGGTGGCAAACGAGGGCAAGATGGTTGCCGTCGTGCCGGCCGAGCAAGCCGATGCCGCGCTGGCGGCCATGCGTGCCGCGCGCTACGGCGAAAACGCCGCGATTATCGGCCGCGTGCTGCCGTTTGGACCGGACGCTCGGCCCGTCGTGCGCGTACGCACCGGCTGGGGCTCGACCCGCATCCTCGACATGCTCGTGGGAGAGCAGCTGCCAAGGATTTGCTAGCGGCTGCTCTGCAAGCTGCCCAGCATCCGACCACAATCGGCCCGCCCATTTTCACTGGGACGTTGGCCCACTCAAACTGCGGGGAGATGGAAGGGCCCTCCTGCCGAGCTGATCGGCAGGAGGGCCCTTCGCTTTGCAAGACCATACTCCTTGCAGTATTTACCTGTCAGGCAGACGCTCGCTACGCCGCGCGACGCTTGGTGTAGAAAAACCAGCCGCCGACGGCCGCGATACCGACGATGCCCACGGCAACACCGGCGATGGCAAAGCCGTTCGAGCCCGCGTCCGCAGCCTTGTTGGCGGCGCCGGCGCTCAACGCGGCGGTCTTGCCGGACGTGCCCGACTTTTTGCCGCTCTTGTCTGTCTTGCCGGCGACGGAAGACTCCGTCGAATCCTTCTTGCCGGATTCGGCCTCGGCCTTGGAATCGCCAGCTGCCTTGGCGCCCTCGCTCGAGGAAGCACCGGCCATCTTGGCGGCCACAGGAGCCATTACGCCCGCAAAACCGGCGGTCCCGTTGCCGGCACCGCCGTCCGACCCGGCACCCGGCGTCAGGACGCCCGGCGCCACCGTGGGCTTCTGCGGGTCCTTGCTGCTCGAGCCCTTGCCCGCCGTCACGGCCGTCTTCCAGGCAATCGTCTCTCCCGAGGAGACACGATACGTCGTGAGCGCGCGGAGCGCCTGCTCGGTCGCCATGGCGTTGGCCGCGCCGCCCTTGCTGTGCGCATAGCCGTTGCCGCCGTCCACGCGGTACAGGTCCAGCGCGCAGACCACGTTGGTCACGGCATTTGCAAACCCGTTAACGGGGTTGGCCGGGTCACGGTCGAGCGAAAGCAGCGCGAGGATCACCTGGGCATTGGCCTCGGCAGAACCGAAATCACAGGTGCCCGCGCTCATCTTGCCCTTGAGGTAGGAGAGGCCGTTCTCGATGGCAGCATCGACCTTGGTGTCGCCCTCATAGGGCGCCACGGCCTGGATCGCCATGGCCGTCAGGTCCACGTCGCCCAGACGCGTACCCTCCACGGCGTCGTCGCTGCCGAGAAGCTCGCAGACGGCGTCCGCGAGGCTCGCGCGCGTCCAGGCAGACGCGGCGGGTACATCCGAGCCGCTCGCATTAAGCGCCATCAGCGCAAAGATCTTCTCGTTGGCGCGCGTCATATCGGTGCGGCTGCAGATGAGCTCGACCAGGTTGACGCCGTCATAGTCGGTGATGTCCTCGCCGATGGCGGAGAGGGCCAGCGCCACACGCTCGGTCTCAGTCAGAGCGCAGGTCGCACTCCCCCACTCGGCCTTGTGCTTGGCCAGCGAGGCGCGGTAGTTGTCGAGCAGCTTGGAATCGATCTTGCGGCCCGCCTTGGCAAAGTCGTAGATCTCCCACTCGTCGCCGTACTGAAAGGCGTCGGAGCTGCGGCGCACGTCGATGAACGCAGCGGCAGCATCGATGCCCGCCGAGGCGGACTCACTCGTGGCGGGGCTCGCGGCCACACCGGCCACGGTGATGGTAAGCGTCACGGGCTCGGCACCGGCGGTCGTGTCCACCGGCGTACCCGTCGCGACCACCGTGCCGGCCGAAAGCGCAGTCACCGTGTAGTCACTCGAGGCCACGTACAGGCCGTCATCGGGAGCGCCGTCGACGTGCTTCCAGGCGCCCTTCTCGATGCGGTCGATGCCCACGATACCCGAGGCGTCCTTGCCGTCGAGCGTCTTGAACGTCCAGGTGAGGCCGGGCTCGGTCACGCTCCAGCCGTCCGCGTCGTTTTTACCGGTAAAGGTCAGGTCGAGCTTTTGCGCCGAGCCGGCCTTGAGGTAGAGGCTGTCCGTGCCGGCCGTCACGCTCGCAAGCGGATTTTGGTAAGCATAAGTCACGTCGCACGACGCGCTGATGACCTTGCCATCGGCGTCCGTGTCGGGCAGCGTCGCGGTAAACGTGGTGGTGCCAGCCTTGTACGCCGTGTAGCCGATCTCGCCCGCGGTGGCGTAGGCCGCCACGGCAGGATCGCTGCTCGTCACGGTAAAGTTGTCGCGGTTGGTGGCGTTGTCGGGCGCCACCACCGGGCGTGCGTGATCGGTCAAAAACGCGCCGCGCTCGGAGAGCGGGTTGCGGCCCTGCAGGTAGACGGTGGCGCCGTCCTCGTTATAGCCCATCGAGATGGACGTGGCGGCCACGGCTTCTGACGTCAGCGTCACGCTCTTGGAGCCAGCGCCCGCAGATGCGACGTCGCGCGGGGTAACGGTGATCGTGGCACTGCCGGCATGCTTGAAGTAAAAGCAGGCCGAGTAGTCGTTGCTGTAGATGGTCGTAGGATCGCTCGAGGCAAAGTGGAAGCGGCTGAACGAAACGGGCACGTACTCGTCCTTATCGGCGTCGACGTAATGCACGCGCACCTCGAGGTTGCGTACCTCGGAGCCCTGGACGGTAGCCGCACCATCGGTCACGTCGCTCACGGTGCCGTCGGAGGCACGATACCACAGCTCAAAGTCATCGAACTGTTTGGCCTTGGCCTTGATCTTGATGGTGGCCACGGTCTGCTCGGAACCATTGGCCTTATGCTCGGTGGCGGTCACCGTGCCGGTGGCGTTGTCGTAGATGTAGAGCTCGCCCGTGGACTCGTTGATACCGATGTTTCCGCGGTTGGCATCGTCGGTGCCCCAGGTGACGGTGCTCGTGGCCGGCACGCCCTTAAGCGCAAAAACGCCAAGTTTGCGGTAGGCGTTCACAGCGTCGGGCGAAACCTCGAGCATATGGTCGGCAACCGCCTGGCTGGTGCCGTCGTTGGCCGTGAAGCTCACGGTGTAGGTGTCGTCGGGCGTGGTATCCTCGGGCGCCTGGTAGCTGTTGCCCGAGCCAAAGACCGGCGTGCCATTTTTATCGATACCCCAGCTGCTGCCGTTGGCGCCGCAGTTAGCGTTGATGAGGTCGGCGAAGGCGTCGGTGGCCATGTCGGCCGGGTCGACGGCATAGGAGTTGATGAGCGCCGAGGCGGGGGCGTCCATCTTGTTGGTGAGGAATGCGCCCCAGTAGGTGTTGACGAGCTGGCCCGCGTTGTAGGTCGCGAACAGCGCGCCCGCCGTGCCCTCGGAGGTCGACACGCAGTTGGACACGATGCCGCCGTCGAACGTGCGCGCAAAGCCCGCAACGCCCTTGCCGGTCACGCTCGTGGAGCAGTTGAGCACGGCGCCCTGCACACTGTTGCCCAGGGGGCCGAACGCCTTGCCGTCCGTCGCTTGCTTCAGTTTGCCGGCAAACGAGATGTTCTGCACCACGCCCGTGGAGGCAACGCCGCCCATGAGCGACTTCACGCCACCGCCGTTGGCGAAGGTGATGGTGTGGCCCTGGCCGTCGAGTGTGCCCGCAAGTATGCCCATGGGAGCAAAGAAGTACTCGTCATCGATGGTAATGTCGTTGTCGAGAACGTAATAGGCGTCGGCGTCGGCGGGTTTGAACTTGTTTTCGAGGTCGCTCTGCGAGCTCAGGTGCACTACGTTCTGCGGCTGAGCCACGGGCTCGGTGGGCTTGGGCTTCTCGAGCGCGGCAATGGCATCGGTGAGCGTCTTGGTTGCGGCGTTGACCTCGGCCTGCTTGGCGTCATCGTTGGCGTAGACGTCTTGAGCGCTCACAAGGGCCTCAGCGAGCTTCGACCAGCTCTCGGCCATGTAGTCGTTCTCGATCTTGGCGTTGGCATCGTCAATCGCAGCCTTGAGGGCATCCTTGTTCACGACGACCGCAGCGCCGCCCGAGATCAGCACAGGCAAACCGCCCTGCGCAGACCAGGTAAAGCCGGTGGCAGGGGCATCGGTGTTGAGCTTATCGACCGAGGCCTGGGTCTTGAGGTCGTCGACAGAGATTTTGCTGCCAAAGGAAGAATCGACCTTGTAGCCGCACGCCTGATCGCCCGCAGTGAACAGATTGTTGGTCACGGTGCCAGACTGATACCAGGCAACGAGGCCGTAACCGCCAAAGGACATGCCGCTGAGGCTGCCGGCGTAATACGAGTTGAGCACCGAACCGCCATCGAGCTTGCCTACAAGACCGGCAGCGTCAGCGAAAGTCCAATTGTCGTCAGAGGGGCTTGCCGTCGACCAGCACATTTGCACGGTACCCGAGCATGTGGTGGCGATAGGACCGTCGGTGCCAGAAATCGTCATCGAACCCGTCACGCCCAGATTCTGTACCGTACCAGCCACGCTCTTCGCCAGCGCCTTGCCGTTGAGCACGATGCTGTGGCCCTGGCCATCGAGCGTACCGGCCACGGTCTCGATCTGTTGGCCAGCCTCAAGGCTGATATTCGCCGTGAGCTTCACGACAGCCCCGGCCTCGATGGTGGTGGGCAGCTCATCGGCAAAAGAGACCATCACGGTCTCGCCGGCCTTGGCGACGCGCGCGCCGCGTGCCTGCTGAGCATCGGCATCCTCGTCGTCGATGTCCGCCGCGGCAGCAAGGCTCTCATCGGCAGACGGAGCGGCCTCGGAGCTCGCCTCGTCCGCCGATGCCTCGGCGCCTTCAGCACCCGTCTGCTCGTCCGCAGTGAAACTCGACTCGTCGGCATTCTCGGCAGTATCCGCCTGCTGCGAGGCCTGGGCCTGCGCCTGCACAGCGATCTCTGCCACGCCCTCGGCAAATGCCGACGTACCCGGCATCGACCAGACGAGCAGCGCCGAGAAAGCAGCGGCTCCCAGGCGCTTGAGCATAATGTTGTTTCGCGTCACCCGTTCTCCTTCTTTCGCGAACCTGCAATAGAGCCATGGCGAAGAAGGCGGGACAGGCGATACCCCGGCAGCACAAAGGCGCACGTCAGCCACCCTATCGGCAGCAAAACGCACGCTCAGCAGCACCCCTTGTAGACCGGAATCCAGCGGCAAACAGAGAGGTCCTCGGTTTCGAGAAGAGCGCGGGCAGGTAATCTGACTCGCGGGCGCGCCCGCATACAGTAACCGCCTTGCTCGGGATTCTCACCCGATTCCCCTTTATGCGCTCGCGCGCACCCGTACTCCGGCTTCTATTTTTAATCGGAGGAAGTGTACGTTACCGCAGGTAAATCGGTCAATGCGCTACACAAAAAACCGCCATACCCGAGCCATATGGCTCCCGGATGACCACCTATAGGCAACCCATATCGCCACTAGGCCGCTAACGAACCAAGCCCGCCCGCAAGATTGAGCGGGCCGAATGTCCCCCGTGGGGCTGAGGGGGCCAAATGTACCTGTTAGAAGCCATTTAAGCGTTTTAACAGGGACTTTTGGCCCCCTCAGTCCCACGGGGGACATTCGGCCCGCTCATTTTGCTTTAGCTCAAGCAAACGGTCCCGCACGATTACTCGTACGGGACCGTTTTTAGTTAGGGCTGTCGTCTATGACCCGCTCCGGTTAATTCACACGCTTGCGGATAAGCACGGCCCCCATAACGGCCAGAACTCCAGCCACCGTCAGAAGCGCCACGGTCACCACAGACGAATCACCGGTCTTGGCAAGCCTTCCCTTGGTCGCCTTCTTGGCGGTATCGGTCTTGACGTCCGTCTTCACATCCGTCTTCTGACCGGGCTTCTGCCCAGGCTCCTCCTGCGCAGCCTGCGTCACGGTCACCGTCGCTTCATCGGACGTGGAAACCAGCCCGGCAGCACTCGTCACCTCAACGCGATACACCTTTGAACCGACCTCGGTCGTCGCGGCGACGTACTCAGCCGCCGTCGCCCCGTCGATGGCAGAGAAGTTACCGTCCTCGCCCTTGACGAACCACTGGTAGGTAAGCTGGGCATCCGAGCCATCCACGCTGTCATCAACCGTCGCGGCAACGCTCAGCTTGGCCTCAGCGCCCTGAGCACACGTTACCGACTGCGGCTGAGCCGTGATGCTGGGAGCAACAAAAGCGGACGCGTACATAATCGGGGTCCGGGAGGTTCCATTCTCGGCGTCATAGTCGCTCGGCATAAACGCACTCGAGGTATCTCCCGCATTCACATAGGCGCGCATCTCATCGAGAAGCTTGGCCGCCTTGTTGTAGACCTGTTCGCTCACTGCGGCAAACGCCTTGTTGGCAAGGTCCGTGCGCTGATCGGCAGGGGTCGCCTGCATCAACCCGTCAACAACGTCCTGCTGGGCGATAACCTGCTTCTGAAGGACATCGAGGTAGGCGCGCACGTTCTCACCCATCGAGGCACGGTTGTTGTAGGCGAGCGTGTTGATGTCCATGAAGACGTAGTCGAGGTTCTTGCCGTCCTTTTCGACCAAAGCCTGCGCAACGTCGTCCTTGCGTCCTGTATAAGTGCCGTCCACCGTGTTCCACGCCGGGAAGTAGTCAGCCGGAACTTCCGTCAACAGCGCAGAGTAGCTGGGCAGGTACACGCTGAACTCGCAACGCGAAAGCGCTTCCCACTGAATCGTGGCGATATCACTGGAAAGGCCGGACCGAATCTGGAAGATATTACCCTCGGTCGTCCTGTTGTTGCCGATGGCATACAGGGCACTGTTGAGATTGGCGTTGAGACTGTCATCCTGCTCACCGCGGGCAGCGAGGGAACGCAACGCCGTGAACGTATCGGATTTGATGCCCGGCGTAAACGTCAGCTGCGGGTCGATGAGCGAGGTGACGCGACCCTGTTCATCAACGGTATAGTCCGTCTGAGGCGCAAGGGCAGCACCGAAGTAAGCACGTCCCTGGGCCAGGCGCGTATTCTGCGACGAGCCCGAATTCTCCTTGCCATACGTCTTGAAGATGTTCGGCGTGCCGTCGTCATAGGTTACGAGAACGCCGTTGGACTCGGGCAGCGTCACGACATCGGCCGAGTGCAGGCACTGACTCGCATCGTCAAGATCGACCTTATACTGCAGGCCGCCGATGTTGGGATTAACGGACGCCATGTCGTCGCCCATCTTGACGGCAATCCACTGATGGCCCGAAAGCTGAGCGAAAATCCAGGTCTCGGTATTGTCGGCAATGACGATCTGGTTGCAGTCCTGAGAGCCATACTGATCGATGATGGCGCCGAGCTTCTCCACGCCATCGCGCGCCGTGGACGAAACGCTCAACAGGTAGTCGGCCAGGTTATACTCGCCGATGCCCGTGTCGACACGAGGGTCGATAGCATCGATTCCGTCGTTGTAATCCGTTGTGAGCGTCGCGGAAACGGAGACGCCGCGCTCGTTGGTGCCGGCCTCGGAATACACGCGGGACGCTGCCTCGTCGTCCTGGGCATCCCACTCATCGGGATTGTCACGAACATAGGTGTAACGATACGAGCGACCCTGATAGGTGTACTCAAAGCCGGTCCCCGGCACAGAATCGTTCTCGAAAGAACGGAAGACAGGGTTGTCGATCGGCTGCTGCACGCCAAAGGTCTTGCAGTAGCGAGGTGAATAGTCCTCGGCGCGGCCGACATAGGTATCGCCCGTCGTTGTCTGGTTCTTACCGATGTAAACCTGCGTGCAGGCGAGCGCGGGCGCGGGCATGGCAAGCACAAGCGCCGCGACTATGCCCCCCCTAAACGCCTTCTTAGCAAAAGCCGGTAACCTCATACGTTCTCCCCTCCACACGGAGCCCGAACTACCCACCGACAATATGCGTAATGAGAACACTTTAGCTGGGTAAATCGGATTGAATATGCAGTTATCAGCTTATCTTATGTGTTAAGGAAGTATGGACACGGCACTCGTAACAACCCGTGACCGGTCGTTTGCATCTGGCAGGCGGCATTCCCCGCAGGGTTGAACAGGCCGATAAGCCCCGTGCGCAAGATTGAGCGGGCCGAGTGTCCCCCGTGGGGCTGAGGGGGCCAAATGTACCTGTTAGAGGCCATTTAAGCGTTTTAACGGGGACTTTTGGCCCCCTCAGTCCCACGAGGGACATTTGGCCCGCTCATGCCCGACTGGAACGGCACGCGCTATCATGGGTGCCGTTTTGATGAGTCATCTTGATGGGAGCGTACCTATGGCAGCTTTTTCCACCGTGATCTTTGACCTTGACGGCACCATCCTCAACACGCTCGAGGACCTGGCAGCCGCCGGTAACCATACCTGCGAGATGCACGGTTGGCCCACGTTTGCCGTTGACGAATACCGCTATAAGGTGGGAAACGGCATGCTCAAGCTGGTCGAGCGCTTTATGCCCGCCGAGTATGCGGGCGACGGGCGCGCCTTTGAGCAGTCGCTTGCCGAATTTAGGGCTTACTACGGCGAGCACAAGGAGGACCACACCGCCCCCTACGCCGGCACGATTGAGATGCTCGACCGTCTGCGCGCCGCGGGCATTCAGCTTGCCGTGCTCACCAACAAGGATCATATTTCGGCAGCCCCGCTTATCGAGAAATACTTTGGTTCCGAGCGCTTTGCGCTGGTACAGGGCCGTGTCGATGCGTTTCCGCCCAAGCCCGAAGCACCCGTCACGCTGCATGTGATGGAGGAGCTGGGCGCCAATCCGGCAACCACGCTCTATGTGGGCGATTCCAATGTCGATATCCTGACCGGTCACAACGCCGGCCTTAAGAGCGCGGGCGTCAGCTGGGGCTTCCGCGGCCGCGCAGAGCTGGAAGCCGCCGATGCCGACTACGTGGTGGACACCCAGGCAGAGCTCACGGCGCTGGTACTGGGCGAGTAACCGCACATCCCCCCACGGGCAGCTAATGTGGGACGGGGCTCTTTTAGCTGCCCCCGCACCAAAGAAGTGTCCCCCAAGCGCCGCACCATGGCAACGCCGCAGGTAGAGGACGGACAGCGAAAACGCCCCTAAGCGAGCAAGGTGACGTGAAATGAAAGGGCGCTGACCTTCTGGTCGCGCCCTTGAAATTGAACGTCAGATTGCCGCTTAGGGGCGTTTGCAGCGTCGAGCAGTTACGCGGTTCGTAGAACCGCGTAACCCCCTAGCTCATCATCGCATTCATCATCTCGGTGGTTGCGGAATCGTCGGCAGACCACTCGTTATCCTCGTTGGCGGAATATTTAAAGGTGACCTTGGTGTCCTTGGTCTTAGCGGCCTTGGTCACGTCGACCATGACCTGGCCGGCCATCTTGTACAGGTCATCCTCGGAAGGCATCGTATCGAGTGCGGTAACCTTCTCCTGATACTGGGTGGCGAAATCTTCGACGATCTTATTCATGGACTTGCAGGTGATGGTAACCTCGGCGGTCGCAGTGCCCTTGTCCTCATCGACCGTCACATCGCCGATCTTGTAATCAAAGCCCTCGAGATAGCTCTTGGCGTACTCCTTGGGATCGATGCCCAGTTGCTCAAACTCGTCGCCCGAAGCCTCTTCCAGACCGGAGAGGAAATCATCGCCGCCGTTCTTGATCTCGTCAAACTGGCTCGTAAGGTCGTTGGTGATGAGCTCTTCCACCGAAGGCCCTCCGCAGCCGGAAAGCAAAACCACGCACGCGACCAGGGCAGCCATCAGGGGCGCAAGCAGCAGCTTCTTTTTCATGACATTCCTCCAAACAAGCGGCGCCGCGTTCCCTGCGCAGCGCACGTCGTAACAGCAAGTCCATATTAGCGGCCCGGCCCAACCCCCTGCGTCGCAAAAGCGCAGGCGGCTCAATTTGACGAACGAATGGCCCGTAAAGCAAGCCCCTTGCAATAAAATGCACCTGTTTAGCCTATTAAAAAAGGGTGGCCGGACAACCCGACCACCCTTGCGCATCTTCTGGATGCCGCAGACTACTTGCGGACGACCTTAACGATGGCGTCACCGGCGGCGACGGCAGACTCGGCCTCGACGGCGAGCTCGACGTCGGCAAACTCGGCGGTGTTGGACACGGCCACGACGACGCAGTCCTTGTAGCCGGCAGCAGCGATCTTGGCACGGTCGATCTTGAGTATGGGCTGACCAGCTTTGACAACGTCGTCGGCCTTGACGAAGCCCTCGAAGCCGTCGCCGTTCATGTTGACGGTATCGACGCCAACGTGCACCAGAACCTCGATGCCGCTATCGGACTGCAGGCCCACGGCGTGACCCATGGTGACGGTCACCTTGCCGTCGCAGGGAGCGTAGACCAGGTCGTCCTCGGGCCACACAGCGCAGCCCTTGCCCAGAACCTCGCCACCAAAGACGGGATCGGGCACGTCGGCCATCTTGATGACCTTGCCCTTGACAGGCGAGCACAGCACGTCGGCGCCAGCAGAAGCAGAGATGGAGGCCGGAGCAGCAGCTGCCGCGGGCTCAGCCTTCTTCTTAAACATGTCAAACAGACCCATATGTTTTCTCCTCTTGATTAAGCGCAACGTTATGCGCATGCCTATGGTGATTATAGTGCCAAATGATCAAATTGCTAAGGTGAGGGCTCGAATCGCAAGCCCTTCCCGGTAGTGCTCGTGGGATGAGTATCTCCTTTGCATCGCGGGTCGATAAGCTGAGTATCGCCTGCGCAGGTTATGGAGCGCATGGAGGGGCTCTACCAGACCACGCTGGCCGAAACGCAGGAGCTGCTCGACCCCACGCAACTTGACCATGCCGCCAAGCTCATCGCGAACGCCCGACAGGTCGACATCTACACGGCTCGCACAACCTCTATCCAGCGGGAATGTTCCGCGATCGCCTGCTCTCCGCCGGTAAAAGCGCGACGTGCCACGACGGTGTCGAGGCCCAGGTGCGAACGGCGCTCGCCTCGGGTCCCGACCATGCGGCAATCGTCATCTCCTACAGCGGCCTTGCCCCCAACCTCAAGGGCATCTTGCCGATCCTCAGCAGTCGGCATGTCCCGGTCATCGTCATCGGCACGCCTTATTGCGCGCGCATTCACCCCGGCTTTGCCGCCTATCTCACGGTGAGCGACCACGAGAGCATGACGCATCGCATCACGCAGTTCGCGAGCCACATCGCCGTGCAATACGTGCTCGATTCGCTTTACAGCAGCTACTTCGCCAAAGACTACGCCCGCTGCGCCGAATTCCTAGAGCGTTCATTCCCCTACACCCGCCTCCCCGGGCTCAAGTAGCTATTTAAAAACATCCCCAATGACTAACGGCCGACCTAATAACGACTTCTCGTCATTAGGTCGGCCATATCGACTCTAATAACTATTTATTCCGTAAACTCGTTATTAGAATCTGACGCAGGAGGCCAGGCTCACATGTGGTGATTAGTCATTGGGTGTTCCTATAGTTTTGTCAACCGTCGGGGCTACTCCCGGTAGGG
>UQZH01000027.1 GCA_900545445.1 uncultured Collinsella sp.
ATGCCCAATAACGAAGAGGCAACTATTGAGGTTTGGTCCTCGCTCGACCACGCCGCCGCGGCATTTGAAGCTGCGACCAGTGCAGATGCCGAGGAGCAGACCGCAGACGCTCATGACGAAGCCGCCGATACTCCCATGCCCGAACCTGCTGCCATGCTCGACCTGGGCGACGGCAAGCCGCTGCCCGTGCTCATCCCGGAGTCCGAGCAGTTCGCCAACCGCCTGCGTAAGAACGCCCGTCTGCGTCGCAAGTGGGCAAAGCGCGAGGGCGTGAGCTGCTACCGCGTCTATGATGCCGACCTACCCGACTACTCCGCCGCCATCGACCTGTACGAGGGCTGCCCGCAGACGCCGGGCCGCTGGCTCGTCATCGCCGAATACGCCGCACCCAAGACCATCGATCCCGCGCTGGCCCAGGCCCGCATGCTCGACATCTTGGCCATCGCACCGCGCATCCTGGATGTTCCGGCCGAGCATGTGCACGCCAAGGCCCGCATGCGTTCGCGCGGCGGCTCGCAGTACGGCAAGCAGGGCGCCGGCAAGGGCGGCTCGGGCGAGCGCGCCAACATCGCGCACCGTCGCCTGCCGCTCATCGAAGAGGGCGGCCTTACCTTTGCCGTCAACTTTGACGACTATTTGGATGTGGGCATCTTCCTAGACCACCGCGTCACCCGCAACCTGGTGCGCGAGCACGCAAAACAGGCGCGCCGCTTCCTCAATCTGTTCGCCTACACCGGTACCGCCACCTGCTATGCGGCGGACGGCGGCGTCGAGGAGACTGTGACGGTCGACCTCTCCAACACCTACCTGGACTGGGCCGAGCGCAACATGCGCCAAAACGGCTTTGTGGGACCGCAGCATCATTTTGTGCGCGACGACGTGCTCGCCTGGATTCGCGATCAGCGCCAGACGCGCAACCGCTGGGACCTGATCTTTGTCGATCCGCCCACGTTTTCGAACTCGTCCAAGATGGGCCGTCGCACCTGGGATGTCCAGCGCGACCATGTTGAGCTTTTGGCCGGCGTATCGCGCCTGCTCGCACAGGGCGGGCATGCCATCTTTAGCTGCAACCTGCGCGGCTTCCGCCCCGAGACGCGCAAGCTCGCACGAGCGGGCGTCGTGTTGGAAGACATTACGGCGCAGACCATCCCCGAGGACTTCGCACGCAACCAGAAGGTGCACCACTGCTATATCGTGCGCCGCCTGCCCATCGAGGATGCCATGGCCGAGGTCGGCTTTAGTGCCGAGGAGATTGCAGAGCGAACCGAGGAGCTGCGCAACCCCGAGGCCCGCAAGTCTCGTGCAACGGCGCCCGCGCACGCGCAGGCCGGCGACCGAGGGTCGCACGGCAACGGCAAACCCTCCCCCGCCGGCAAGCTCAAAAAGAAGAAGTTCTACGCCAGCAAGCCCAAGGGCAAATAGACAAAGTTGCGGTGGAATATGGACTGCTTTGCCTGGAATTAGGCAAATTTAGACCGTATTTCACCGCAACTCATAGTGGGATGGTGGTTGGCAATCTAGCCTTGGGTGACCAATCGGTAACCGATACCCACATGCGTCTGGATATAGCGCGGATGCGCGGGGTCGGATTCGATCTTCTTGCGCAGCGTGCCCATAAAGACACGCAGGCTTGCCAGGTCGCTCTTGGTCGCCGTGCCCCAAATCTCGTGCAGGATAAACTGGTGCGTCAGCACCTTGTCGGCGTTATGCGCCAGCAGGCACAGGAGCTTGTACTCGATCGGCGTCAGATGCAGCTCCTCGCCATCCATCGTGGCGATGCCGGCATCAAAATCGATATGCAGCTCACCGGTATCGAACGAGCCCTCGGAAGCAACGCCGCCCGTTTGCGCATACGAAAGGCGCCTGAGCGTCGTGCGAATGCGCGCGAGCAGCTCCTCGACCGAAAACGGCTTGGTCAGGTAGTCGTCGGCGCCGGCATCGAGCGCGCGAATCTTGTCCGCATCCTCGCTGCGCGCCGAGACCACGATGAT
The DNA here is from genome assembly GCA_900545445.1 of uncultured Collinsella sp. Classification (GTDB taxonomy): domain Bacteria; phylum Actinomycetota; class Coriobacteriia; order Coriobacteriales; family Coriobacteriaceae; genus Collinsella. The sequence continues at coordinate 1,992 of UQZH01000027.1, forward strand.
CGGCATGCCCGACCATGCGCGCACCGACTCCACCACCTTGACGCCGTCCATATCGGGCAGGCCCAGATCGAGCAGCACAATGCTTGGCGCCTGCGACGAGGCGGCGGCGATGGCGGCATGGGCGGTCTCCACAGCCATATGGCGCAAGCCGTGCGCCTCGAGCGCGGCAACGATAAGGTTGCGAACAGCTGGGTCGTCCTCAACGACCAAGATGAGCGGTTTTACGGCAGAGTTCGACACGGCGCTACTCCTTATCAAACGAAACGTCGGCGGCGGGAAGTTCAATCGTAAAGACCGAACCGTGCGGGTCCGCCGCGGCAACCTCTATGCTACCGCCATGCGCCAACGCAATGGAACGGCAGAGCGAAAGACCCAAGCCCACGCTGCGGTGGCTGTCGGCCAGACCATGGTTGGCGGTATAGAACGACTCAAAAATTCGCTCGCGGTCCTCGGGTGCGATGCCCGGACCATCATCGGCCACCGAGCACGCCACGCGTCCATCGTCGACGCCAATCGAAATCATGATATGCGAGCCTGCGGGCGTATAGGTGATGGCGTTGTTCACCAGATTGACCACCAGCTGCACCATCAGGCGCGCATCGACGTTGACGAGCGCCGGCTCATCGCACGCCACCACCTTAAGGTCGTGCTCGCGCACGGCAGGGTTCACGTGGCGCAGCGCCTCCTCGACGATATCGTCCATGAGCTCGAGCGTGGTCGACAGTCGCATACCGCCACCCTCGAGCTTGGTGATGGCGAGCAGGTTCTCGACGGTGACGTTGAGCCATTGCGCATCCGAGCGAATGGACAGGAGCAGGCCGCGGCGCGTCTGGGCGTCGAGCACGGCGGTGCCGGTCGAGCCCTGGTCGAGCAGCACATCGGCATTGCCCGAAATACTGGTGAGCGGCGTGCGCAGGTCGTGCGAGATGGAGCGCAGCAGGTTGGCGCGCAGCTGCTCATTTTTGGCAAGCACCGCCGCCTCCTCGCGGGCCTCCATGGCGCGGGCGCGATCGAGTGCCAGCTCGCCTTCGCTCACGATGGCATCGGCAAGTGTCCGCTCCTCGTGCGTCAGCACGTCGGGCTCGGCAACGATAGCCAGCACGCCCACCACCGAGGCAGGGTCGCCCGAGCGCACGAAGCCGTCACCCGTGCGAACCGTCAGGTAGATGCCATAAAACGCCGAGCCGCCATAAGTGGCGTCGAGCGGCATTCCCACATAGGCGGACGCCGAGAGACGCGGCGGCATCTGCGGCGCCAGCTCGTGCACCGGCGCGGCATCGCCCACGGCCGTGTATGTCGCACGCGGCAGCAGGTCATCATCGTCGGCATCGGCGCTGTACCATACGACCGGACAGCCCGAAAGACGCGCCAGCTGCGTTGCCATGGCATGGACAATCTGCTGCTGATCGGCGCACCGCTGCAGCATACGGTTGGTCTCGAGCACCATATGCGTGCGACGGTCGCTGGCGGCAGCCTGTGCCAAGGCGCGGCGCAGGGCCAACGCAATCGAGCTCGACACAAGCGAGACCACAAACATGATGAAGAACATGCCGGGATAGGCGCGGTCGATAAACGACAGCGAGCAGCGCGGGTCGACAAACAAGAAGTTGTAGAGCGCCACGGCGGCAGCCGAGCTCAGCAAGCAATACAGGCGACTCCAGGTGAAAAAGGCGCACAGCTGCACGGCAAACACGTAGACGATCATGATGCTGGGAGCAAGACCGGGGCGGTCGAGCAGCGCGCCCGCGATCGTCGCCGCTAACAGCAGCCCCGCCGCCACGCAGATGTCGTACAGGGGGCCGCGACGCGTCGACGTCGTGCGCCGCCACCAAAAGTTATCGGCAATATCGCCGTCCGCATGGACGTCCATCAGCGCCCCGCCCCTCTCTCAAAAACAAAAACCACCACAAAGGGGACAGACACCTTTGTGGTGGTTTTCCCTCGTGGTGGTTCCAAGTGTAAAGCCTTCTACGACCGGCAGTCGCTAGACAAACAGCACGTGCGCGAGCAGGGCACACACGCACACCGCTCCAAATACCAGTGCCACGATCGAAATTACGCGATCGGCCATGTCCATGTTGGCACGGTTCGTCAAAAACCGATCTTCGGCGGCGTCGGCGCGTACCTCACGCACCATCTCGGCAACCACCTCGCGGCCATCAAGCGTCTTTGCATCCATGTTTGCCTCCCCGGTCTCAACCTTGTCCATCGAAAACCAACTCCATGCAACCTGTCGGCGCCTACGGGCGCTCGTTGGGGGCCAGGCGATGCATCTTGTTCACGGCCTTGAACTTGGTGAACAGCGGCACGTACTCAAAGCTCACGTTGGAGTTCTCCAGGCCATACCAGCGTGCAGGCGTGCCGGCGGCGCGGCGGATGATGTACTTGAGCGTGATGGCCGTACGCTCGCTCGGCTCCACATCGCTTTCGGGCGCCAGAAGCTTACGGATCAGGATGAACTTGAACGTGCCAATGTTACCCGGATCCTTGTAGACCGAGTAGTCATGCGTCTGCGGCGGCAGCTCGCCGGTGGCAGCCAGGTCCTGAACAACCTGACGCAGGTAGGCATTGACGCGCTGGTTGATCTTGTAGCCCAGGTACAGATGCACGCGGAACACGTAGTCGGTGCCGAACGTCTCGACCGAATAGGCAAAGGTGTGCGGTTCGTCCATGGTCTCGACATTCACAAACCACCAGGCGCGGGCGCGCTTGGGATGCTTGTCCAAGATCGAATAGACGATATCGCGGTCGATGTAGTCGGTATGGGTGTCCTTGGTCAGGTACACGATGTTGTCACTTATGCGCTCGTAACGGTCGTCGTCGCGCAGGCGCTTGAGCTGCGGCAGGTAGCTGCGCAGCGGCAGCAGCGTAAACTGGCGCTGCTCGACCGCCGTGCCGTTGTACCAGCACACCATAATGCCCATGATGAGCATGGCCATCAGAATGGTGAAATAGCCACCGTGGAAGAACTTGGTAAGCGAGCTCACAAAGAAGAAGCCCTCGAGCATGAGGAAGAACGCAACGAAGATATACGGGGCGACCTTAAGGCCGCGATCAACATGCAAGTAGAAGAAGAGCAGCAGCGTCGTGCACATCATGGTCAGCGTAATGGCCAAGCCGTAGGCGGCCTCCATGTGCGCCGAACTCTGGAACAGCAGCACCACGATGACGCAGCCCACAAGCATGACGTTGTTGACCATGGGAATATAGAGCTGGCCCTTGGTCTCGGCAGGATAGAAGACCTGCATGTGCGGCATGAGGTCCAGGCGACTGGCCTCGGACACCAGCGAGAATGCGCCGGTGATGAGCGCCTGCGAGGCAATGATGGCCGCGACGGTGGAAAGGCCGACGGCAAAGGGACGCAGACCCGGGGTGAGCATCTGGTAGAAGGGGTTGAGGTCGGCGATACCCATGAGCTCCGGGTTGGCAGCGTTGTTCATAAGCCAAGCGCCCTGGCCCATGTAGGACAGCAGCAAGCAGCACTTAACGAACGGCCAGGTGGCGTAGATGTTGCCGCGGCCCACGTGGCCCATGTCAGAGTAGAGCGCCTCGGCACCGGTGGTGGCGAGGAAGCAGCTGCCCAGAATCATGATGCCCGCGTGGTTGTTGGGGCTCAGCAGAAAGCCGATGCCGCGCAGCGGGTTGAGGCACAGCAGTACCGCGGGGTGTTGGAAGACAAAGAACAGACCCGTACCGCCCAGGAACAAAAACCACAGCGTCATGATGGGGCCGAAGGCACGGCCGATCTTGGCCGTGCCGATGCGCTGCACCAAGAAGAGCACGATGATGATGGCAAGCGTGATGGCCACGACGCGACCCTGATCGTCGCCCAGCACGGCATGGACCGCCGGAATGGTGCGCAAGCCCTCGATAGCCGTAGTCACGGTAACGGCAGGCGTGAGGATGCCATCGGCGAGCAGTGCCGCGCCGCCCAGCATGGCGGGGATGATGAGCCATTTGCCGCAGCGCTTGACCAGGCTGTACAGAGCAAAGATGCCGCCCTCGCCATGGTTGTCGGCGCGCAGCGAGATGAGCACGTACTTGACGGTCGTCAGCAACGTGACCGTCCATACGACGAGCGAGAGCGCGCCGAGCACGAACTCCTCCGTGACGCTTCCGATGCCGCCGTTGCCGGCAACGAGCGCCTTAGTTACATACATGGGGCTGGTGCCGATATCGCCATACACCACGCCCAGCGTGACGAGCATCGCCGAGATGCTCACAGGAATCGCAGCGTGCGAGGCTGCCTCCTTGGCCTTTTGTTCCATAAGCCGGTTTCCTCCCAACTTTAACGTTCGAGGGGATTATAGGTAATCGGCCCATGTTTTAATGCACTGTTTTCCCAGCTAGATAAAGATTTATACAGTCTTTAGGCTACCGCGGCGATATGGAATGTGACAAAGGGACTGTCCCCTTGTCACATTCGTCATTTTCCAAGCCAGTTTTTGAACCACCATTCCATGGATCGGCTCATCTCGGCCATAAAGGGACTCGTGTGCTTGCGGGTGTAGATATCCACCACGCGCTCGCCCACCTCGCGGGCGTGCGGACGGAACATCGCATCCATCTCGGCCACCTGAGCATCCATAGTCGCGGCATCGGCGCGGCAGTAGCGCTCCTCGTGCACCAGGTTCACCACGGGGTGCGCGATTGCCGGACGCTCCTTACGGGGCGTGCCGATGATGAGCATCGATAGCGGCATGGTATAGGGCGGCAGATCGAGCAGCTCGGCAACTTCCTCGGCATTCTCGACGATATCACCGATATAGCAGCTCCCCAGCCCCAGGGCCTCGGCGGCAACCACGGCGTTTTGAGCGGCGATCACGGCATCCTGCGCCGCGATGGCAAAGTCGCCCAGACCCGGTGCACGGCGGGGCGCCTTGCCCGTGCGCTCTACAAACTCGGGCTCAAAGCAGCCCACGTGCTCAAACAGATCGATCCACTTGGCATAGTCGACTACAAATATTAGTGCCCAGGGCGCCTTGGCGATCATGGGCTGGTGGTCGCACAGGTCGGCCAGACGGTCCAGCGTAGCTTGCTCGCGAATGTTTACGATGGAATACATCATCATGGCGCCCGCCGACGGCGCGCGACTCGCCGCATGCAGAATCGCTGCACGCTGCTCGTCGGTCACCGCCACGGGACGGTCGTCGTCATCACGCGCGAAGGCACGCGTAGACGAACGATGCTCCAAGATGTCCAGCACCGCATTGCCCGTAGTCTCGACCGGATAGCCGTACGTATCCACGACCGCAGCTCCGTCATCGCCCATGTCCGCCTTGCAAACCTGCTCGTTCATCGCCCTACCCTCGCCATTTCTTTAAGAAGCCTTTACGTTTCCGTGTAATTCCCGTCCATTATCGCGCAGGTCGCCACTACATTGCGCCACACCGCCACACGTGCGCGTTAATATGGCTGGTTGTTGTGCGCAGCCACCAATTGCAGCGCATATCTTGGTAACAATCGGGTAAACCCCCGCTTTCGTAGGTTCTAAGTTTGTGAGGAGTCTCAGCATGTTCGCAGCCGCCATCTCGCTCGTCGGTCTTGCGGCGACCGTCTACCTTGTCTTGCGCGAGGCCAAGGCCATTCGCGCGCAGTCGGGCGCCGTTGCCAAGGGCGCTATCGCCTGGAGCGTCGCCTTTGGTCTGTTCCAGGTCTTTTTGACTATTTGGGGCGCCGTGGGCCTCGTCGCCCAAAACGAGCCGCTCGCCTTTGTGATGCTCATCCTGACCAATGCCATTCTCACCGGTTGCGCCTGGGCCAGCATCGCCCGCGACCGCATCGCTCCGCGCGTCTTTGCGTTCGCCGAGCCCGACGTCCCCGCCCCCACCGGCAAGCTCGCCCGCCTGCGCGGCGCCTTTGTGGGCAAACCGCTCGTCGCCGCCGTCTTGTGCCTGCTGCTCGCCGGCGTCTTTGCGCTGTTGGGCATGGAGGTCTCGTCCAACCACGACTTTACCTGGGTCTACCCCCTGTGCATCCTGCTCGAGTGGGCTATCATCACCGCACTCATGAGCGGCCTTTTCTTCCTGTTCCAGCGCCACGGCGCGGCTCCCGCGGTCCTGGCCTTCGCCCTCTTTGTCCTAGGCATTGCCGAGTTCTTCGTCATCACGTTTAAATCCATGCCCATCCAGCCGGGCGACCTTTCGGCCATCTCCACCGCCGCCGCGGTCGCCGGCAACGGCTACACCTTCTCGATCTCGCTGTTCTGCGTGCTGTCCATGGGCTTTACCGCCATCGCCATGCTGCTATGCGAGTACGCCGGCCTGGTAGCACCGCGCCGTCAGAAGGGTGCCGCCAACGCCAAGCGCATGCTGCTCACCAACCTGCTCGTCGCCGTGCTTTGCCTGGGCGGCGTGACCGCGCACGTCACGCTTATCGACTACTACAACACTCTCGGCATCACCGTCTACACCTGGCGCCCGCTCGAGAGCTACTGGCGCGAGGGCTACCTGCCTGCTTTTATTAGTGCAGCGCAGTCCATCAAGCCGCCCAAACCCGCCGATTACTCCGCCGACGACGCCAAGGTCACGCTCAAAAAGTACGCCAAGGCCTACGACAAGTCCGATGCCGCCACAAGCGACGCCCGCACTGCCGCCCAGGAGCAGTTCGACAGTGAGAAGCCCACGGTCATCGCCATCATGAACGAAACCTTCTCGGATCTTTCGATCTACCAGAACATGCGCGCCGGCTACGAGGGACCGCAGTACTTTAAGAACCTGTCCAACTGCCTCAGCCGCGGCAAGCTCTACGTGAGCGCCTACGGCGGTGGCACCGCCAATACCGAGTTTGAGTTTATGACCGGCAACTCCATGGCCAACCTGGGCTCGGGCGTGTACCCCTACACCATCTACAACATGGAAACGACCGGAAATCTGGCAGAGCAGTTCAAGTCGCTCGGCTATTCCACCACCGCCATGCACCCCAACCACGCGACCAACTGGAACCGCGAGAACGTGTACAAGGACTTTGGCTTTGACCAGTTCCTGTCCATCAACGACTTCCAGGGAGCCGACACCCTGCGCGGTATGGTGACCGACCAGGCGACCTACGACAAGATTCTTGAGCTGCTCGACCAGAACGCCGATCCGCAGTTTATCTTCGACGTGACCATGCAGAACCACTCGGGCTACGACACGGGCCTGCTGCCGGCCGACAAGCAAATGCACCTGAACATCGACACGACCGACCTGGACGCCAAGACCGTCGAGGACGGTACGCTCTCCGATGTCGACGAGTATGTCTCGTGCATCGAGCAGTCCGACCAGGCGCTTCGCTACTTCCTCAACGCCCTGAGCAAGCTCGACCGTAAGGTGGTCGTGGTGTTCTGGGGCGACCACCAGCCGTTCTTCCCGTCCAAGTTCAACGATAAGTGGTTTACCGGCGAGGACGACGCCACGCATCAGGAGCGTCTGTGGCAGACCGACTACATCATCTGGGCCAACTACGACGTTGCCGGTTGCGACCAGACGAGTGAGGTCGACGACCTGTCCACCAACTACCTGTCCACGCAGCTTATGCAGCTGATCGGCGCCCCGCTTTCCGACTACCAGAAAGCGCACATGACGCTTCGCGAGTCGCTGCCCGCCATCAACTCCGTGGGCTACGAGGACGCCAGCCTGCGCTGGGCACTCTCCTCCAACGTCACCGGTGACGATGCCGCCGCAGCAGCCGCTACCAAGGCGCGCGAGGATTACGCCAAGATGCAATACTACGAGATGTTCCGCGACGGCAAGAACGTGTACACCGAGCACTTCCAGACCGAGGCCAACGAGACCGACCCCAACCTGGCACCGGGTACAACCAAGATCAAGTAGCAGCGCGTCTTAACTGGTTCGTCTGCCCGGCGACGCGGAACGTAAGGTTCCCTGCTCGGGCAGTCCTGCGCAAGACGGAGGTCACATTAAGTGGCCTCCTTTGCGTGCGGAACTCGCGATGAACCTTACATACCTCCGCCCGGACAGACGCCCTGTTGTTGGAGCGTGGCTTGTCTTGGGTGTATCGCCGAACATATATAAGTTGAAGGCCACGTTATGTGGCCTTCTTTGTTTGCGGAAAGTGTATCCCCGAATTCTTGTCTGGAATGGGATGCAGTTTCCGCTTGGGACCCGATTGGGAAAGTGTGTCCCACTATTCAGCTGGATTCCGGGATGTATTTTCCGGTTGAGGCTCGTTGGGAAAGTGCGTCCCACTTTGGGGGCTGATTCTGGGACGTGGTTTCCGGTTGGCTCTCATTGGGAAAGTTCATCCCATTTCTCGGCCTAATTATGGGACGCAGTTTCCCGTTGAGGACCCTTTGGGAAAGTGCGTCCCGGTCTGGGCGCTCAAACTGGGATGGATTTTCCGGATGAGGGCTTGACGGAAAATGTGTCCCGTTCCGGGCGCTAATCGTGGGATGCAGTTTCCGCTTGCGGAGTCTCCACTCAACAGAAAACCCGGGTGGCCTGTTTTTTGGCTACCCGGGTTTTTGGGTTGTCGATATGTTCGACTGGCTACTAGTGGGTCTTGCGGCGCTTGATCAGCATGATGAGGGCTATCACTACGAGCGTTGCTCCCGCTGCTGCTGCGGTGGCGACTAGGGCGAATGTTTGGTCGCCGGTGTTTGCGAGGTTCTTCGCTGTGGTCGTAGTCTTGACCTTGGTGTCGGTCTTAGCTCCGTTGTCGGACTTGGGCTTGTCCGGGTTCGTCGGGGTCTCAGGAGTCTCGGGGTCCTTTGAGCCTTCGGAATCGGTTGGGCCGGCGGTGTTTACCAGCGTATGGTCCAGGAACTTCTTGGCGCCCGCACTTGCCTGTGAGAACAGGCGGCGCGTGCGGATCGGGGTGGCGTTCACCGTTGTGGGCACCGTCTCCTCGGCCTCGATATTCACGAGCGTCGTGCCGGTGTCGAGGCCCACGTCGTTGTATCCCACGTGGCAGTAATACTGCGCACCGTCATCGTCTGCGGTCAGGTCAATCTCGAGCTTTGAGGCCGTTCCAGCCGCGAGGTTGCCATCGGCACCCACGAGCTTAAACTCTGTCTCGCCGCGGCCCTTGCGGTACCACATATAGGTCGGTGCCAGCCCTGTTTCGCTATCGTCGGCACCGAGTTGCTTCACATGGCCAATCGCCGAGAGCGTCAGGTGGCTTCCCGCCGTGCGCTCAACCGAAGAGTCGTATCCAAGATCCGACCACTCCGCAGCATCCGCCGCAGGTCCGCTCACGGTCATCGTCATGCCATCGGGCATGGTCTTGACCGTGATGATTGCCGAGCGAATACCTGTTTCGGTCGTGGATCCATTCTTAACGGCGGCGATGGCGAATCGATACTCCGTATTGGGCTGCAGCCCATCCCACTTGATCGAGGTCTGCGTGTTGTCGGCAATCTTCCAGCTATTGACGACCGCATCCGCCGCATTGCTCTGCAGCATGCCCACGCCGTAGCTAAAGCCACTCTTGTTTGCGAGTACATCGTCCCAGCTAAACGTAACGCTGGTCGAATCAACGGCGTTTGCCGTAAAGCCCGTCACGGCCGGTGCCTCGGGCATCGCGACATCCTTGACGTCATAGCCCACGATCCAGAACTGATCGGTGTCCTTGGTGCCGAGTTTGTCGCCCGAGCCGTCCTCGAACTTGTTGACATCCACCGCGTTGACGCCCAGGCGCCACGCAAAGCCGTACTTGCCCTGCGCGGCCTCGGGCAGGTTGTCGACGGTGCCGCCGTATTCGGTCGATTCACTCGAGGAGTTACCCGTAGTAAAGCCGGCGTTGGCACCAAAGCACAGGCCGCCAAACAACTCGTGCTTTGCGAGCTTCGCGCCCATGACAACGCTGCCGTTCAGCGTCAAGCCGAGCTCGAGCTCCTGCTCCTTGCCCTCCTCGACTTCGATGGCCTGCTCAATGCTCGCCCCCGACTGCGCGGCGGCGCCGTTAAACCCATCGTGCGTGTAGGCGCGCGTTACGCCAGGCTTGCCCAGGCCAAAGGAATCCCCAACGGGAGTCTCGCCGTTGAGCGTCGTTTGATAGGTTCCGGGTTCTCCCGACCGGTTGGTCAAAAAGTAGCTGAGCGGCGTCATATTGTGCTGTTTGGCAATGCGGTCATAGGCCTCGACATTAACGACCGAGGTCTGCGCGCCGAGCGACACGGGCGCCGCCATCACGCCCTTGCCACCAGTTTCCTCATTTTCGATCTCATACTCGTAATAGACCATCGGAATCGTGTAGAGCACGGCCTTGTCACCCTCGCCGGCATGCGACTCATAGCTTACGCTTGCGCTGACCGTGCGCTCGCTCCGGTAGTCATAGCATCCCTCGGCGGCAAAATCGACTGAAGCATTCATCGCGACCAGGGGCGGACCGGTCTGCACCTCGACGGCAACGCCCAACTCGGCGCCAATGGTATAGCCCTGGGATGTCCCCGTGCCCTTTTCCTCTCCGTATGACGTGCCGCCCAACACCAGATAGCCGTATGCCTGCTCCAGATCCTCAACATAGGGCGCATCCTGCAGCACGGCAAGCACGCGCGGGTTGGTATAGACCTTGTAGCGGTCCTTGTACGTGATCTTGACGCTGTCGTTGTCGACGTCGGGCAGCGCGAGCGAGATAAATGTGCCGTAGGTAGTGCCGCGACGGTTGCTCTCGCTAATCACCTGCTCCTCGCCGCGGCGCACCTTTCCGTTCTCGTCGAGCGAAAAATGCGAGGCGGTCATCCAATAGTAGTCATCGTTCTTGCGCAGGTCCTCGTCGCGGTGCTTGCCCACCACGGCGATAAAGCTCTCGTTATAGCGGTCCGAACCCGAGACGCTGCCCGCCTTGACGTCGCTGATCCACACCTGCTCTATACCCTTGTGGTCATGCTTGTTGCTGCTGTTGTATTGCTGACCGCTCATGCTCATGGTTCCGACCATGGACCCCAAGCCCTGAGCCCCGCTCTGTGCCGTGTTGCAGGCAAAGTCGCGGAACACATCGCCGCCCACGAGCACCTCGTCGACCGCCAGCTGCTCGGACAGGCCGTCAAGGTTGGCAGTGGCAAGGGCAATAGGCGCCAAGGTGCACGGATAGCGCTTATCCTGAGCGCTATCCTTCCATGCGCTGTTGGGCACATGCATCAGCCCATAGGAGGCGAGGAGCCCGTCTCTGTATTCCTTGCAATCGGAAAGCTTGAACTCGCCAGACTCCGAGTCAAAATACGCGTAGCGGTACAGCGCGCCGTACAGCCCCTTGCTGCCGTCAGAAGCGCCGTAATCAAAAGCGCTGCGTTGCCAGTCATAGCCCGCAAGAATAAGGCCCGTGACGGTTTCACCCGTCTTCTTTCCTTCTTCATCGTAGGCGGCAAACGTGCCGAACGTCACATTCGCAGCGACCATGGTCTTGCCGTTCGCGGAGAGGGAGATTGCGCCCGCGTCGCCCAGAGCATCGACATGGACGAGCGCACCCTTGGATGCATCCCACGAAAACAGCTCGCAATGCGTCGACTTATCAATATTCTTCTTGCCGTAGGGTGCCGAGACCACGATGGCGAGGTCATCGCAAAAATCGCGATCGAGGTCGCCGGCCGCTAGCGAAACGACAGGAGCTGACTGAAGCTGCGTCCAGGAGTCGTTCCCGCCCTTGTTGTGCGTGGTGTAGTCCGCGGCGTTACCGGCATCGATCTTGACGACGCTTTGCTTCCAGTTGCCGCCCCCCAAGTCATACATGTCGACTACAGCCTTGCGCACGCCGTTCTCGTCGACATAGCAGCCCGCGTAGACAAAAAGCTCGTCGACGCCGTCGCCATCGACATCGCCCGCCTCGACATCAAAGACGGCGTCGTGCTCTTGCAGGTAACCGGCATCCAGGTACTTAAAACGGCCTTCGTACATCATATTAGTGTTGACCGTCACCGGCAGGTGTGTGTCGAGAGTGCGCGTACGCCCGTTGCTAAACGAGTAGAGGACCAGCTCAACCTTTCCGGCGTATGACTTGCCGTCAATCGTCGTGGAGGAACTGTCGCCGTAGGCACGGAGCTCGGCAACGCGGCTCTTTTTGCCCGTGCTGGCGTCGCTGCAGAACTCAACACTCGTGGCGTGAATGCCCGAGAAACCGTTGTTGTCGTTGGCGAGTACTGTTGAGGACTCATTGTTGCTTAGGTACGACCAGGTGCCGCCACCGTAGTCGCTATGCTTGTAGAGATCGCTGTTCGTATCGAAGTTGTTGACGTTTTGCCAGAACTTTGCGGCGCCCCACACACTTCCATAGCCATCGGTGAGTTTGCTGCTGCCGCCAATGTCACCGCGCTCGACGTTCTCGAGCTTGTCGCGCAGAGTGTAGCGATTGCCATGGCTACCGTTAGCTGCCATATAGACCTCGCTGCGCGTGGCAAACGTCGTGGGGGTATCAGTGGAATAGGGGCCAACGGTATCGGCCGGAATGTCCTCGCTCGTGCCCAGACCCAGGGCTTGATAATCCTGCTCGGTCATATCGGTGATTGCGGGCGCGTCTGCCGCCTGGGCAACCTGGGGCGTGGCCGTGAAGCAGGCGACGCTCGTGGCGATCAACGCAGCAAGCGCCGCCGTCCCAACAAGCGGGATTTTCGACAGCCTACGGATACGGGGGTGTGGAACGTACATGAGGGACCTCGCTTTATTCGAGTGGAGTGGACTCATTTTTGCAAATGATACATCCGATGCCCGATATCACGTGTCTCATTTTCGCCAACGGCGTGTCTCATTTTTGAGAATCCGAGATGCCGCGGAAATCTTATCCCAGCTCAAAGGCCATTTCTGGGATGTATTTTCCGTCGAGTGCCTCATCGGGAAACTGCATCCCATTTCAAGCGTCGATTCTGGGACGCACTTTCCCCTTAGACCCTCAACCGGAAACCGCATCCCACTTTGAGCGCAAATTCCGGGATGCATTTTCCGAAAGCCTGCCCATCCGGAAAGCCCGTCCCACTTTGGACGCATCCGGGCACGGAACCATCGACCTATCAGGCCTCCCATCAATAAAGAGGCGTCCTTCCGGACGGCGGGGCACGAAGTTCATCGCGAGTTCCGCACGCAAAGAAGGCCACTTAATGTGGCCTTCGTCTTGCGCAGGACTGTAGAGCAGGGAACTTCGTGCCCCGACGCCCGGGAGGACGTTTCATTTAGAAAGATGGACCGACCGCCGTCAGCGATGGGAGCTACTCCCCCAGCACGGCCTTTTTGGCGGCTGCAGCCATGTTGTCCAGATCTTCCTTGGTGGGGTGATCCTTTGCGGCGACCCAGTTATCGAGCAGCATCTTAAAGCGGACATTGTCGGGATCTTGCTCGAGCATGGCCTCGTAGCGCTGCTTTACGGCAGGGCCCATCTTGCCCCGGCACATCGCCCAACCCGCAAGCTCGGCATCCTCAGCCAAATTGGAGGTCACACGATCGATAATCTGCTGATAATAGCTCTGGTCGGCCCCAAAACCGCAGGTGCCAAACAGAAAGACGCGCTTGCCGTGCAAGGCGGAGAGCAACGCCGCGACCGAAGGCGTGCACGCGCCCTTGTCGCACCAAAAACCGACGAGCACTGTGTCGGCCGCGCAGGCGCCCTGCGCCTCGAGCGCAACCTGATCTGCATCCGCATCGTCGCTCAACGCCGCGGCATGGACAAACTCAACGCCCGCAGCCTGCAGAGTGCGCTTGATCGCACCCGAAACCATCCTGGTATTACCGCTCTTGCTGTTGACCACCAAAGAGCATGCCATAGTCACGTTGCTCGTTTCCCCCAAAACTAAAGCCACTAATGCAATTTATTAGATGAATATCTTAGTACTAACGTGACAGATGTAAACCACCGTCTGTCGATTGATTAATTTACACCACGGGCTTGCTCACTGGGCAAACTGGCTGCGGTAGAGCTCGGCATAGAAGCCGTCTGCCACCAGCAGCTCGTCGTGTGTACCGCGCTCGATAATCTGGCCGTCGCGCATGACCAGAATACAGTCGGCGTTTCGAATCGTCGACAGGCGGTGCGCCACCACAAAGCTTGTGCGACCGGCCATAAGCTCGTCGAACGCCGCCTGCACCTGCAGCTCGGTGCGCGTATCGATACTCGAAGTCGCCTCGTCCAGCAGCAAGATAGCCGGGTCGGTGAGCATAACGCGCGCGATGCACAGCAGCTGCTTTTGGCCCTGGCTAAATGTGCCGCCGTCCTCGCCGATGACCGTATCGTAGCCGCCTGGCAGCTGCACGATAAACTTGTGCGCGTGTGCGCGCTTGGCGGCTTCAATAACCTGCTCGCGCGTAGCGCCTGGGCAACCGTAAGCGATGTTGTCCGCCACCGTGCCCTCGAACAACCAAGTGTCTTGCAGCACCATGCCAAAGGCCCGGCGCAGACTCGAGCGCGTGTAATCGCGCGAAGCCTTGCCATCGACCATGATGCGGCCGGCATCGATATCGTAAAAACGCAGCAGCAAATTGATGAGCGTCGTCTTGCCACAGCCCGTAGGACCGACAAGGGCAAAGCGCATGCCGGGCTTAGCCTCGATGCAGATGTCCTGCAGCAGCTTGCGGTCGGGCACATAGCTAAAGTCCACGTGTTCAAAAGTCACCTCGCCCTGCGGGGCGGCAAGATCCACGGCATCCGCCGCATCGGGCTCCTGCTCGCGCGCATCGAGCAGCGCAAACATGCGGCGCGCCGAGGCGTACGCGGTCTGGATCTGCGTAATGACGTTGGTGACCTCGTTGAACGGCTTGGTGTACTGGTTGGCGTAGGACAGGAAGATCTGCACGCCGCCCACCGTAAGCGCCGCGGGCACGCCCGTGATCACGCCCACGCAGCCGATCACAGCGACCACGGCATAGATGATGTTATTGATAAAGCGCGTGCCGGGGTTGGAGAGCGAACCCATAAACTGTGCGCGCTCGCCCGCGGTGTAAAGCTCGGCATTGAGGGCATCGAAGCGCTGCTGGGCGTTGGGACCATAGGCAAAGGCATCGACAAGCTTCTGCTCGCCTACGTACTCCTCGATATGACCACCGAGCTGCCCTTGAATACGCTGCTGTGCCGTAAAGCTTTTGTTGGAGAGCTTGGCAATAGCACCGGCTGCAAAAATGGAAAGCGGCGTGACGAGCACCACCACGAGCGTCATGGTCAGGTTAATGGAGAGCATAAACGCGAGCGTGCCTACGATGGTGATAACACCGGTGAAGAGCTGCGTAAAGCCCTGCAGCAGACCGTCGCCCACCTGATCGACGTCGTTGACCACGCGGCTCATAAGGTCGCCGTGGGCATGGCTGTCGATAAAGCTGAGCGGCATGCGGCTGAGCTTGTCGCTCGCCTCCACACGCATGTCGCGCACCGTCTCGTAGGACAGGCGGTTGACGCAGTAGCCCTGCAGCCACTGGAAGGCCGCGGCACCCACCACGACAATCGCGAGTTTGGTGACGAGCGGCAGCAGCGCGTCAAAGTCCACCTGTCCGGCGGCGACGATGAGGTCGATGCCCTCGCCGATAAGAATGGGCGTGTAGAGCTGCAAGATCACCGAGATGGCGGCGCTCACAAACGACGCCGTAAACGAAATGCGATGCGGGCGGACGTAGGCCAGCAGGCGGCGAGTTACCGCGCCCACGGGGTAGCGCTCGGGGTCGCCGAGCTGGCGCGGACCGTCACCCAGGTCGTTGAGGCTATCGTTGCCGGACACGTTGGCCGTCATCGTGGCGACCGAACCGGAAGAAGTGTACGGATTCATCTAGCAGCCCTCCTTTGCGCAGACGGATGCGGGGGCGCACGCGGCGCCTGGGACGGGCGCGGGACTTGGAGCGGGCGCGGGCGCCGCACTCCCCTGCTGGCCCTCGAGCTCCTCGCGTCGTAGCTGCGACTGGCAAATCTCGCGGTAGAGCTGGCAGCTTGCATACAGCTCGTCATGCGTGCCCAGGCCCGCAACCGAGCCGTGGTCGAGTACGCAGATCATGTCGGCATCGCGCACGGTCGAGACGCGCTGGCTCACAATCACCGTGGTCAGCGGCAGCCCGCCCTCGGCGGCACCGCGCACATTGCGCTCGCGGATGGCATGGCGAAGCGCCGCGTCGGTCTTAAAGTCGAGCGCCGAGGCAGAATCGTCCATAATCAATATCTGAGGCGAGCCCACCAGGGCGCGCGCGATGGTCAGGCGCTGGCGTTGGCCACCGCTAAAGTTCTTACCGCCCGCCTCGACAGGGGCATCGAGCCCCTGCGACTTGCTGCGCACGAACTCGCTCGCTTGCGCCATATCGAGCGCCGCCCAGAGCTCCTCGTCGGTCGCCGACTCGTCACGCCAGGTCAGGTTGCTGCGGATGGTGCCGCTCACCAGCGACGCACGCTGCGGAACAGTCGCAACCACACGGCGCAGCTGGTCGAGCTGCCAGGCGCGCACGTCGGCACCCATCACGCACACGCTGCCGGTGCTCGCATCGTACAGGCGCGGGATGAGCGAGACGAGTGTGGACTTACCACTGCCCGTACCGCCAATAATGCCGAGCGTCTTGCCCAGCGGGAGCTCCAGGGTCACATCGTTGACGGCATTTGCCGCGCCCGCGCCAAACGAAAAACTCGCATGGCCAAAGCTCAGCGCAGGGACCGGAACAGCACCACCCGCCAGTTCGCTCGGCTCGGGCAGCGCGACCGGCTGGTTGCCCTCGTCGGTGATGCTCGGCTCGCAGTTGAGCACCTCATTGATGCGCGACGCGCTGGCGCTCGCCTTGGTAAAGACCACGACCAGGTTGGCGACGTACACGATAGAGGTGAGCGTCTGCGTCATGTAGTTAACAAACGCCATGACCTGGCCCTGCGTAAGCTCACCCACGTTGACCTGGATGCCGCCCACCCACAGGATGGCGCACACGCCCAGGTTCATCACCAAAAACGTGACGGGGTTAAGGACCGACGAGAGCTTGCCCACCGCGATGGCGGTATGGGCCTGGTCGTCGGCGGCTTCGGCAAAACGCTCGCGCTCGTGGTCTTCGCGCACAAACGCGCGGACCACGCGGACACCCGAAAGCCCCTCGCGGCAGACAAGCGCGATACGGTCGAGCTTTGCCTGCAGCTGCTTGTAATACGGAATGCAGCGCGCCATGACAAACCAAAACACCAGGCCGATGGCGGGCGTGCAAA
Organism: uncultured Collinsella sp.; assembly: GCA_900545445.1. Classification (GTDB taxonomy): domain Bacteria; phylum Actinomycetota; class Coriobacteriia; order Coriobacteriales; family Coriobacteriaceae; genus Collinsella. The sequence goes on from UQZH01000027.1 coordinate 19,065, forward strand.
TCAAAAAGATGATGCCGAGCTTAAGGTCGATGGCGAGAGCCGCGCACATAGAACCCACCGCCAGGAAGGGCCAGCGGATGAGCATCCGCACGCCCAGCGCCACGGCAAGCTGCACCTGGTTGACATCGTTGGTGATGCGGGTGATAAGCGACGGCGTGCCAAAGCGGTCGAGTTCGGCATAGCTCAGCTTGTTGATGTGCTGGTAGAGCGCACCACGGATATCGGTGCCCATGCCCTGCGAGGTGAGCGCCGCCATCTTTTGGCAGACGAGCGTAAACGAGATGCCGATCACAGCCATGGCGCCAAGCACCATACCGTAGTGGACGACGGCGTTGACATCGTGCGCCCCAATGCCCTTGTCGATCATCTGGGCAATCACCAGCGGCGTAAGCAGGTCAAAGATCACTTCGATCAGCTTGCACGCAGGGCCAACCACCATATACCGGCGAAACTTGCCACCAAAACGCCTAAGCAACTCAATCATAGAAGGCGCTCCCTATCATCATCTCTCTTCAATCTGATTCATGATAGTACGGCGAGTCCTGGAGATGCGTAAGCAACTCATTACAGATGTAAGGGCGACGGTCACTAGCGCCCAAGGCACGTAGCAGCCGATGTTTTGGCAACGCCAGCGAGCGGCATAACGCCAGGGATTCAATTATCAGATAAATGTGACCCTGCCGGCACTCGCGGGTAGCCGCGGCACCAAAAAGCGCCTGCGCACTCGATGGATTCGGATGCCCGACAGAGGCTCCTTATGGCTGCTTCCTTCCGGACCTGACCAGATTCGGAACATGTCGTCATCCGAACCCATCGAACGCGCTAGGCGCTCGGTATATCTTACCCGCTCCCGCCCGATGGGGCAAGGTAGCTAATTTGGGACAGGGCCAAAAGACCACTTTTGAGTTGCGGTGGAATAGTTCCTGTTTTACGACCCAAGGCCAAAAACAAGAACTATTTCACCGCAACTTATCGAGGGGATGGGTTTTAGATACGGCCAAAGTCGTAGGATCGAGCGGCCGCTTCGCCGGCGCAGATGAGGTTGGTTGTGGCTTCCTGGGGGTCGAGCGCCTGGTCGAGGGGCATGGGCTTGCGGCAGATCGGAAGCACCAAGTCAATACCCTGCCCATATACCGCATCCAGGTTGTCGGCACGACCGCCCACGACGGCAACAACCGGCTTGCCATATCGCTTCGCACGACGAGCCACGCCCACCGGCGCCTTGCCGGCAGCGGATTGCTCGTCCATATTGCCCTCGCCCGTTATGACCAGGTCGACATCGCTCACGCGCTCGTCGAACCCAATGAGGTCGAGCACCGTCTCAACGCCCGAACGCAACTCCGCCCCGAGCGCCAGCAGCGCGGCACCCAGGCCGCCAGCAGCACCGGCACCGGGCACGCCGAGCACCGAGCCAAATGTCCGCGCGCCCTCGGGCACGCGCAACAACCCCTGAGCCCGCATCCCGGCAATCGCCGCATCGAGCAGGCGGCCGTAGCCGACCATCCAGCTGTCGTACCTGCTCAGCACCTCGGCATCACCCGTCGGCAGACCCTTCTGCCCACCGAACACCGCCAGTGCGCCTCGACGCCCCACGAGCGGATTCTCGACATCGGAAAGCACGACGATGCGTGCGCCGCCCAGCGCCCGAAGCGCCGGTGCCAAATCGATACTCGTCACGTGTTCAAGGCCCGCGAGACCGGGGGCGATATTGCAGCCACACTCATCAACAAGGTGGGCACCCAGCGCCTGCAGCATGCCGGCGCCACCGTCGTTGGTGGCACTGCCGCCCAGACCAATATAGATAGTCTTTGCCCCCGCGCGGACCGCGCGAAGTATGAGCTCGCCCACGCCATAGGTCGAAGCCGCAAGCGCCGCCGACTCCGTGCAGGGCGAATACCCAATACCCGCCGCCTCGGCCATCTCAATTACAGCCGACTCGTGCTCGCCGTCCACCAGCATCCGGGCAGACACGCGATAGTCCAAGGGGCCTGCAACCTCACAGGTCGAGAGCACGCCGGCGCGCGCGGCGATGGCATCGAGCGTTCCCTCGCCACCATCTGCCAGCGGCAATGCGCGCACCTCGGCATCGGGCCACACACGGCGCACGCCTTCGGCAACCGCCGCCTCCGCCTGTGTGCTCGAAACGCTACCCTTAAAGGAGTCGATTGCCAGCAGCACACGGCGGGGCCGGCGGCACGCGGCACCAAAATCGACCGCCTCAACGGCAATATCTTCGGCACACGCGAGCGCCTCGGCATGAACGGCATGCGCCTCAAGATCGACCCCACAACCGCAGCCAGCACCATCGGTGCCACGCAGCCCACTAAAATAGTCGCTCAACACCTCACGGCACTCATCCGCCAGCACGCCGACGGTCACATTAAACCGATGGTTCAGGCGCGAATCGGCATTCAGGTCACACAGCGAGCCCAGCGCGCCCGCCTTGGCATCAGCCGCGCCATACACGCAGCGCCCCACGCGCGCGTTGACCATAAGCCCCGCACACATGCAGCAGGGCTCGAGCGTCACGTAGACCGTGCAATCGGAAAGGCGCCAGCGTCCAAGCGCCTGAGCGGCGGCGCACAGGGCCGAAAACTCGGCATGAGCCGAAGGGTCCTGGTCGAGCTCGCGGCGATTATGCGCCCGCGCGACAATCTCGCCCGCGCGCACCACTACGGCACCGATCGGCACCTCGCCCACCGCAGCAGCGGCGCGAGCCTCCGCCAGCGCCTCGCGCATGAACTTCTCGTCGATTCCGGTGATCGTCATCGTTCGCCTTCCCTGTTGCAAATCCAAAACGATGCTATCATTACGACTCACGGAGAGATGGCAGAGCGGTTGAATGCGGCGGTCTTGAAAACCGTTGAGCGCGAGAGCGTTCCGGGGGTTCGAATCCCCCTCTCTCCGCCACTTCTAGTGATGCACCGGCGTCATGGTTCGCTCGAACAGCGCATCGACCACGTCAGCCATCTCGGGTCGGCGCTCGAGGTCGTGACCCGACTCCCACCAATTTGTGAACAGTCGAATAATGCCACCGGCGATAAACTCCGATGTCGTCTCGAGCGAAACGGGCGCCAGGGCGTCTTCGGCAAGCGAGCTCATCACACGCTCGCGGACAGAACGCGCGATGCGGTCGCAAATCATGCCGGTCAGCATGCCCGACATGCTGCTCGCCAAAATATTATCCATGAGCTGCTCATGCGCCAGAATCATATTCATGGCATCGTCAAAGACCTCATGGCGAAGCGCCTGCACGTCCCCAAGCGACTCCGCGTCCGCCGCATCGGTCCGGTTTTGCGGCAAGCCCGTCATAAGCTCATCGATATAGAATGCAAAGTAATCGTTTTTATCGCGAAAATGCTTATAGAACGTCGTGCGACGAATCAGGGCCCGGTCGCAAAGCATGGCAACCGTCAAATCCTCAAACCGATGCTCTTCCAAGAGCTCGGTAAAAGCATCAAACAGGGCACGATAGGTTTTCTTGATGCGAAGGTCCATCCATATCGCCATCCTCAAGGTGTAGACAGCATTCCTTAATTTGTCGCATATCTTACACCTGTACCACCCGTTCCATATTGGCGCCCCTCTCCCTGGTTGAAACATAACGCTTACCGGAAAGTTCGGCACCGCCAAAGGTTGCGGGTATACTAGATGCGTTATACCAACAACGGCCGGCGCAAGACGCCGCTGCCATTCGAAACGGAGACATCATGCTTCCCGTCATCATCGGTATCGTTGTTGTCGTTGTGATTGCCAGCGCCATAGCCGGCATCTACAACAACATGGTCACCAAGCGCAATCGCATCGATAACGCCTGGCAGAACATCGACACGCAGCTGCAGCGCCGCAACGACCTGATCCCTAACCTGGTCGAGACCGTCAAGGGCTACGCCAAGCACGAGCAGGACACGCTCGCCGCCGTAGTCAACGCACGCAACGCCGCCGTGAGCGCCACCACCCCCGAGGCCAAGATGGAAGCGGACAACGTGCTGACCGGTGCGCTGCGCCAGCTCTTTGCCGTCGCCGAGGCCTACCCCGACCTTAAGGCGAACACCAACTTCACGCAGCTCCAGTCCACGCTCGAGGACACCGAGAACAAGGTGAGCTACGCGCGCCAGAGCTACAACGATTGCGTGCTCAGCTACAACAACGCCATCCAGACGTTCCCGGCCGTTATCTTTGCCGGCATCTTCCAGTTTAAGGAGCGCCAGGGCTTCGAGGCCGCCGAGGCCGCCCGCCAGGCACCAACCGTCAAGTTCTAACAATCACGGCCGAGTCTTAAGCCAGCTCATCAACCCTTTGGGGCCCAAGGCACAAACCTTGGGCCCTTTTCTTATCCACGCACAACGCGCGACCAAACAAAAAGCGCGGCCTAAAAGGCCGCGCACCATATTCAATTCAGCCAAGTAATCCCCTGTCGCGACAGCGCCGAGCCGCAGGGCAGAGAGCAAGTTCCCTCCCAGCGCACTCCGCAGGACGCAAGAAGCCCTCGCCGCACGAAGTGCGCAGCGAGGACTTCTTGCATGTCCGAGGACGCGCTGGGAGGGAACTTGCTCTCTGCCCGGACGTGCTCGCCAAGAGCTGTAAGGCAGCTTACGCCACGGTGTAAACCCAGTTGTGCTTATCCTCGACAGCACCGGACTGGATACCAGTCAGGGTCTCGCGAAGCTTCTTCATCACGGGGCCGATCTCGGTGTAGCCAGCCGGGAAGGTCACGGTCTCATCGGCACCGTAGACCTTGTTGTCGATCTCGCCCACCGGGGAGATGACGGCAGCGGTGCCGCACAGGCCGCACTCCACAAAGGTGCCGGCCTTGACCTCTGCCCACTCGACGGGGCGCTGATCGACGGTCATGCCCAGGTCCTGAGCAACCTGAACGAGCGAACGGCGGGTGATGGAGGGCAGGATGGAGTCGGTGTGCGACTGCGGAACGACGAGGGTGCCGTCCTCCTTCACGAACAGGACGTTGGCGCCGCCGGTCTCCTCGACATAGGTGCGGGACTCGGAGTCGAGATACAGGTTCTCGGCATAGCCCTCGCGGTGAGCCTCCATCGTGGGCTTAAGGGACATGGCGTAGTTCAGGCCGGCCTTGATATTGCCGGTGCCGTGCGGTGCGGCGCGGTCGTACTCGGAAACGCGCAGTTTGACGGGCTTGAGGCCACCCTTAAAGTACGGACCGACCGGAGTCACGAGAATACGGAACGTGTACTCAGGAGCGGGAGCCACGCCAATCACGTCACCGGAGCCGATCATAAACGGACGGACATACAGAGTCGCGCCGGAGCCGAAGGGCGGAACCCAGGCGGCGTTGGCAGAAACGACCTGCTTAACGGCCTCAACGAACTTGTCCTTGGGGAACGGGGGCATCTCGAGGCGCTGGGCAGAGTTATACATGCGCTCGGCGTTCATGTCGGGACGGAAGCAGACGATGCTGCCGTCCTCGGCGGTGTAGGCCTTCAGGCCCTCAAAGACCTCCTGGCAGTAATGGAAGATGCCGCCGCACTCGGAGACATGCAAGGTGTGGTCGGTGGTCAGGCCGCCCTCGTCCCACTCGCCGTCCTTCCAATGGGCCTCGTAGCTGTAATCGGTCTTCATGTAGCCAAAGCCGAGGCTACCCCAATCGATATCCTTCTTCTCGACAGTCATATGTCGCTCCTTACATACACAGTTGCATACTCGCGAACTCGCACGCAAGGACCGAGGCCGACCGCGTCGCAACGTCGCACGCCCGGAGCGTAGAGCCGGACGGGACACGCGAACGGCATCAAAGCCGATGGCACGTCGATTCGCATGCACGAGATTGTACTCCCCGCACGCGCCTGATAAAACGCTTTTCTTTAACTAAGTAAAGTATTTTCATTCAACCGAAGCTAAAGAGGCCCGCCACCGTAAGCGGTGACGGGTCTCAACTGCACGGTCTGCGCGCTGGCTCGAGCTACGCGTTCTTTTTGCCCAGCTTAGCCTTAACCAAGCCGACCACGGTCGGAATGATCGACACGGCGACGATGCCGATAATCAGCAGCTCAAAGTGCTCCTGCACAAAGGGAATGCCGCCAAAGAAGTAGCCCAGCAGCGTAAAGACCGTCGACCAGGTAATGCCGCCCAGCACGTTAAAGACAACGAAGTTGCGCCAGTGCATGCCGCCCATGCCGGCGATAAAGGGCACAAAGGTGCGGATAAACGGAAAGAAGCGGCCCAGGAAGATGGCCAGGTGGCCCCACTTGTCCAAGAAGTCCTCGGACTTTTTAATGCGCTCGGGCGTCATGGCCTTTACCTTGCCCGAGGCGATGATCTTGCGGCCAAAGAAGTGGCCGATCATAAAGTTGCACTGATCGCCCAGGATGGCTGCGGCCCATGCGGTAGCCAGAAGCGCCACGATGTTAAAGCCGCCGTTGTGGGCAAAGAAGCCCGAGGCAAACAGCAGCGAATCGCCGGGAAGGAACGGGAAGAACACCACACCCGTCTCGATAAAGATGATCAGGAACACGCAGCCGTAGGCCATAAGCGGGCCGGCGGCGATCCAGCTGGCGATCGCGGTGCGCGGATCCTTAAGCAGCTCAGCGATAAAATTAATGAAACCCATGAAGTAAAACCTCTCAGTTGTGGGCGCGGATACGTCCAAGTTGACCAGTATACGGTTGCGGCGCCCCCTCGTGTGCAACCCCACAAAAGCATGACTCCATTACCAGCAAGTTTGCATAACTGACACCTGTCGCGCAATGCCGCCAAGATTATCCTTCCTAATCCCTAGCGAATCGCTATACTTTACTGAATCGCATTGCCATGGCACTAAGGGAGGGCGGCCGGTGAGCTTTATCAATACCATTCGCGAGGACATCAAGACCGTCCAGGCGCAGGACCCCGCCGCGCAAAGCGGTCTGGTCATCTTCCTGTCCTACCCCGGCCTGCACGCCAAGTGGAACCACGTGCCCGAGCACTGGCTCTGGGAGCACGGTCATCGCTCGCTCGCCCGTGTGCTCTCGCAAATCACCCGCCACATCACCGGCGTCGAGATTCATCCCGCCGCACAGATCGGCAAGCATTTCTTTATCGACCACGCCATGGGGGTCGTCATCGGCGAAACCACCATCGTGGGCGACAACTGCGTGCTCTACCAGGGCGTCACGCTCGGCGGCACCGGCAACGAGACCGGCAAGCGCCACCCCACCCTGGGCAACAACGTCACCGTGGGCACGGGCGCCAAGGTGCTCGGCAACATTCGCATCGGCAACAACGTCAAGATCGGCGGCAACTCGGTTGTCGTCAAGGACGTGCCCGACAACTGCACCGTCGTGGGCGTGCCGGGACGCATCATCAAGCGCAACGGCTGCCGCGTGTTCGAGGAGAGCTTCGATGCCAAGCAGCACCGCGAGTATATGCCCGACGATGCCGCCGAGC
>UQZH01000028.1 GCA_900545445.1 uncultured Collinsella sp.
CGAGGGCTGCCGACAGCAAGGACGATTCTATCAGAGCGGCTGACTCCCGCCCGATCAATTCATACTCCTCACCCTCGCCGAATTGCGAGCATGAAAGAATCGGCACTGAATGGCAGCGCGCTAGGGCACCGACGATAGGCTTTCCAAAACTAGCGAGGCGTGTCTCCGCGAGCGTAATCGCCTCGGTCGACCGCGCGATCGACCTGCGGCGAGATGTCGACGTTGCCACCATGGGCTCGGCCTGCGGCGCGAACGCGGTCATCGCCAGCATCGGGAACGGCGCCGGCGTAACGGTTGCGAATCTCCCTTGCGTAACCGCGCCGGGCAAGAAGCTCATCACGAACCGCCGGATCCTCGAGCAGATCTTCATCGCACTTCGGTGCGATGAACTTAGGGAAGAGATTGTAGGCGACGCCCTTGCTCGCCTTTGCCTGCTCGGCCCACGCCGAATACGCTTTCTTAAGCCGTTGAATGTAAATCTCGCAACGCCTCTCATAAGGAAGGGCTCGCTCGGCTTCCAGCACGTTATTTTTAAAGGCCGCCTCAAGTTGCTTGACCGCAAACCGCCCGTCAAGACGGGTCAGGTTGAAAGTGCACTTCGGATTGCCGGCCTCTTTGATATCGAGATCTGTCGCATAGACTCGATTGTTCTTGATGAAAATGTCTACGCCCCATGAGGCAAGTAGCTTTTTGAATTGCTCCATATTCTTTACGCGACCTTCGTCAATCGCAATATGGATCAGCTCACGCAGATTGTTTTTATAACTGTACTCACCACGATCGACAATCTCCTTTTCAATATCGCGCGGCTGTCGATCTCGAATCTTCGAATTCTTCTTTCCCTTTTCGAGCTGAGCGAGATTCCAGGCCTCGTCCATTTCACGAACCCATGCAGCGCGTTCGTACTTTCCCTTGCGACCGCCGATGTCGCAACGCTTGCCGGTATCAAGGTTTGTCCGGTTGATTGCCATATGGACCGCGAACCGTTTTCCCGCTTTGTCGCTCTCCTCGTGCAGCGCGAGAATCACCTGTTGATGCGGATAGTGCTTCGCAAGCCATTGCTCCGCATAGGCCAGACATGCATCGGGGGTCATCTTGCCTCCGTTGCATGAGCATTCTTCCGGAAGAAACGCGAGGATCTGGTGTAGCAGGATTACGTTTTTGGCTCCGGCTCTCGACGGCTTGTCGTGATGGAAAACCTTTCTGGTTCTATCCATTTTCGAAAACCAGCGGTCGCTCCATTCGATGTTCCAGCCACCACGCGCAATCGCATCTTTTCCGTTGATGTATTTGCGGACGTTCTTTGCGTAGCGCTCGCTCGATATGCTTTTCTGCTTAATGACGGTCATTTTGATCACCGCCGACGAAATAGCGCTTCTCAAACTCGTCGATAAAACGATCCAGCTTACGCCCAACTTGGTAAACCTTTTCGAGTGCGCGGAAAACAGCTTTCTCGTTGTACGCAGGAAGCCCCTGGGCGTTCACAAAATACATCAGCTGATTGAGGTTTGTTCCTTCCTTCAAAAGTTCGTGATAGATCTTGTCGATCGACGCCCGATCGACATCGATTTTCTCGACATTCCCTTTGAGCAGTACGCGACGTGCATACGCACTGACAGTCATATCGAGGGAATCAGCATTGCTTTCAATTTTCTTTTTTTCTTCCGGCGAGACCCGGACGTGAATGTCATCGGTTCGGAATTTCTGGTCAGCGATTTCCGAAAAACCAAAATCGATATCGAGATCGTCGGCATTGCACAAAGCGAAGCGGATGAGTTCCGCCTCGCTCATCTCATGTCGCTTTGCGATTGCAGCGATGGCTTTCTTCTCGTCATTTGAAAGAGACGCCTTGACGGTGTGCGGGCGGAGCCTACTCATGATTCCTCCGGAAAACGAACCAGCGATCGGAGAGGCCTCCGATCAAAACCTGCTATGCGATTCGCTTTCCTTTGATGAGGAACGACTGGCGTCGTTCCAATGAAGAATCGTCTCCGCGATTCTTCATCGCGAAGTTTCAACTTCGCAACAACCTTATCGCCGTAGCAGGCGATAAGCAAGGTCTGTGGCGTGGTGTTTTCGGGGTCCGGATGGGCCCACAAAAATGCCACCCACAGTCATCTTGCAATCACCGGGACGGCGATTGGGCGGAGCGTAGCGTAGACACGAAATGAGAGGCCTCGTTTCGAGCGAAAGGCTTCGCGGTGTCGTAGTGTCAGCGGAGACCGTGAGCGGAAGCGAATTTTTAACGCGAAGAATGCTGAGTGTTAGAAATTCGCTGCAGCGAGAGCGGAGCGGTAATGCGAATGCGAGGGATGCCGAGTTTTTGCATTACCGCGCAGCGGACTCCGGGCGAGGGCTGGAGCAAGTTGATGGAAGACCCTACCGATTTGCGGAAGGTTTTGCCCGAAGCATCCGGCACCGCCGGATTCTTTTGGAACGGCCTCTCGTTTGATTGCTTTCCTATCGTTTGCCCCCAGACTGGGCGTCTAAAAAAGGCGGCCGAACCGGCCGCCCAGAAATAAATAAACATTTACCGAATGTAAGAGGAGAGGAACGATGTACATTACTCCCAGTGACCGGCGACGTCGACAACCCAATGCTGTCCCGTAGCCTGCTGTTCATAATGTCCCTGGTCCTCAGATGTGGTATACGAATCGTTTACGACAGATCCTCCGATGCCGCCGTTGTCCATATCATTATGAACCCACGAATAGGCGGCATCTTCGGAATCGAAGGGCCCTACCATAGTTCCACCATGATTGACCCAGAAACGAGGATGACGCGTGTATACCACGTTCGGTACCCAGACCTGGCTGTAGTCGGTTTCCCAGTGGCCCTGCTCGGCAACCCATTTCTTCTGGCTACCGCTGTTGGAAGAGGAATTATTGCTGCCGGAACCCTGTGAATTGCCGGAATTCTGCTTCGAGTCGGAGGAGTTTCCCTTGCTGTCAGACTTCGACGAGTCGGAAGACTTGTTATCCTCTTTCTTGGAGTCATCGGACTTCTGGTCCTTGTCGTCGGATTCTTTCTTCTCCTCGGTCTTGGCTCCAGAGGTTTGCGCCGCCTTTTCTTCGCTCGCCTTCTTTTTGTCTTTATTCTTTACCGCTGTGGCGGCCCTTTCCGTAGAGCCGCTTCCTTGCTTTGCAACGCTGGCACATCCAAGTTGAGGTGCCGAAAGGCACACCAGAAGCGCAACGATAATAGCCTTTGTTCTCACACCGATCTCCCTGTCCATGAAACCGGGCGTTGGACACCAGCCGATATCCAACGCCCGGCTCGCTTTTACATCTGCTCGCGGCGCTTCTTTTGATCGAGGAAGACGCCGGCCGCCACGAGGACGGTACCGCCGATGGCGAACGTCTCGCCGATGAGTCCCGCGCGGTCGCCGGTCTGGGCGAGGCTGCCGGGCTGGGCGGTATCCGTGCCGGCGAGATGCTTCGGGGTGTATGCCGCCTGCTGCTTTGCGGCCTCCTCCGCCTCCTGTCGTGCGATCTCATCGGAAAGCTTCTGCTCCGCCGCGATGCGGTCGGACTTCGCCTGCTCGTAGGCGGCGAGTGCCGCATCGTAGCCGGGCTGGAGCCCGTCCACCGCGGCCTGCTTCTCGTCCAGGATGGCCTTGGCGGGCGCGACCTTGGCACGTGCCTCGACTGCTGCGGCGAAAAGCGCGTTGAGGGCGTCATCCGCGCTCACATCATGGCCGGAAGCGATCGCCGCGCCGGCATCGATGGAGTTCAGCTTCGACAGCTTGGCGTCTGCCTGCGCCTTTGTCTGCTCGGCGGCAGAGACCAGGGACTCGGCGGCGATGGCATCCGCCTTCGCGGCATCGAGCGCGGCCTTGGTGTCATTGACGGCCTTTACTGCATCCTGCTCACGCTGCTGTGCCTCTGCGAGCTTCGCGGCAAGACCGGTGAGGATGTCGAGGTTCGACTGTGCGCCCACAAGATCGGTCTGGGAGCCGGTGAGCTTGTCGGCGGCAACGCCGGTGTCGGCCTTTGCGGCATCGACGGCACGCTGGGCATCCGCGAGGGCGCGTGCGGTGGCGTCTGCCTTTTGCTCGGCGGCGGCGAGGACGGTCGCCTCCTCGACCTGATCGGCTGTCGCCGCGTCATGGACGCTCTTTGCGGTATCGAGCGCCTTCTTGGCGTCGGCGACGTCCTGGAAGAACTTCGCGAGGTCCGCGTTCGCATCCGTAATGCCCTGCTGCTTGGATACGGTGTCCGCTTTGGCGGAATCCAACTTAGACTGTGCGGCCGTTACGGCTGCGTTGGCGGCATCAAAGGCGACCTGCTTCTGCTGGACGGTCGACTTTGCCGTATCGACGGCTACGTTGGCGGCATCGAGGTCCGATTTCGCCGCATCAAGCTCGGTCTGGGCATCCGTGACGCCCTGCTGCTTGGCGGCGACATCAGCCTTGGCTACTTCGACGGCACGCTGGGCATCGGTGACATCCTGCTTCGCGGCATCGACACCTGTCTGTGCGGCATCGAAGGCATCCTGCTTCTGCTGGACGGTTGCTGCGGCGCCGGCGGCTGCCTGCTGCTTGGCTACGAGATCGGCCTTGGCTACGTCGAGTGCGCTCTTGGCGTTCTTCAGGCCGTTGATGTAGGAGGTCAGCTTCTGCTCGTACTCGTCGACGGAGATGGCTCCGGTATTCCAGCCCGAACCGGCCCAACCGCCGTATTGCAGCGTGAGCGAGAACGTCAAACGGGTGTCATCGTTCAGACCGCATCCCATGACAGCATAGTCAGGGTTGATGATGTTCATGTAATGACCGATACGGTAGTAATCGAACTTGTCCTGGTTGGCGTACCAGAAGTCGTAGGCGTCCTTTCCGGAAAGATTCGTCGCACCAAGGGATGCTGCAGTCTTGTCAAACAGATCCTTTTCCTGATAGATCCAGGCCTTGCAGGGGTCGCGATAGCTCCAGGCAAGGTTTTCACCGACATCGAACTGCTGGGCATGCTCTACATTTTTTGTCGAATAGTTTGCATCTGCAATCGCTGCCGCAATGAGCTTATAGCTTACCTCAAGCTCGGAAAGGCCGACGGACTTACGGTAGGCGTTCACGTTCTTCATGACCGTGATGGACGAAAGCATGTTTTCAAGGCCCGTTGCGTCGAGACTGTTTCCGATCTCGGTGTAGTCTTTGTACGTGCAGTTCTGGATGATCTCGATGGCTGAATCGGCACCCATGGCCTTGAAGAAACCGATGGCTCCCTGCTTGAGCTGCGCGCCTGCGAGATCCACCTTCGTTTGTGCCTCGTCGACCTTCTGCTGGGCGGCGGTCACGGCCGCGTCTGCGGTATCCTTTGCGGTCTTGGCGTTCGCGAGCTCTACGTCTGCGGCTGCCTTGGCGGACTCGGCGTCCTTGACAGCCTGCTTCGCGGCGTCCAGCTTGGCGACGGCGTCGGCATTCGCCTGCTTGGCCGCATCGAGGTCGGCGTTCGCGGCATCGAGGGCGGACTGGGCGGCGTTCACGCCGGATTTGGCATCAGCCGCGGCCTGCTGCTTCGCGGAGAGGGACGCCTGGGCATCATTCAGCTCGGTCTGCGCCGTTGCTGCAGCGGACTGCGCCTGCTCGAGCTCGGACTCGCACTGGGACTGTGCCGCTTGTGCGGCAGCGAGGGCTGCCTCCGCGTCCGCGACCTTCTGTTTTGCCGCATCGTACTCCGGGCCGCTCGCGCCTGCCTCCGCTGCAGCGAGGTCTGCTTTCGCCTTCTCGTAGGCGGCGCTGGCGGCTGCGGCCTTCGCATCCGCCGCGTCCTTGTTCTGCTTGGCTGCGGCGAGGACGGCATCGGCAGAATCCTTTGCAGACTGGGCCGCAACCAGCTTGGACTGGGCATCGGCAAGCGTCGCGTTGGCGTTGGCGAGGTCGGCCTGTGCCCTGCTCACGGCATCTTGGGCGTCGCGCACGGCCTGCTCGGCGGCACTGATTGCCTCCGGGGTGGCGCTTACGGCATCTGCCTTGGCTTTATCGAGGGCATCCTTGGCATCCTGGGCCGCCTTGAGGGCGGACTGGTAAGCTTCGTCCTTCTCGGACGCATCCGCCTTGGCGTCTGCGAGACCCGCCTTCGCCTGCTCGAGGTCCTTGCCGGCAGCATCGGCGGCGTCCTTGCCCTCCGCGACCTGACGGGCGTACTCGTCCATTGCCGCTCGGTCGGCTGCCGTACCGGCGCTGACTGCAGAATCGTAGGATGCCTTGGCCTGGTCGCGGGCGGAAGCCGCCTCGTTGTAGGGGCCGGCGACCTCATCGTAGGATGCCTTGGCGGCGTCCTCCTTCGCCTTCGCCTCGTCGACTGCCTTCTGCAGGTCCGCGATGGTCTGTGCGGCGGATTTCGCGCCGGTACCGGATGCCGCGCCGGCGTGGGCGGCGATCGGCGACATCACGGCGGGGTGCTGCGTGCCCCCGTCACCGGTCTGGGCGAATGCCGTGAACGGTGAGATGAGGCTCGATCCGGTCATGGCGGCCATGGTCGCCGCGGTGACGGTCAGACGCGCGATCCCCTTCGGAGTGTGAATCTTTTTGTTTGGCAGTGCGGCGAAGTGATCGCCACCGGCAGCGAAATGCTTTCCCTGAGTCATTGTGCTGTTCCATTCCTTTTCCGTGCCCTATCCGACTGGGCATCAGAGTGCTTTCCAATAGAGATGATTATGCGCCTTAACTGGGATTGTTGTATATAGTCCGTTGGCATAAATACAACAATCCATGACTCTTTTTGTCATGGATGTCTCGCCGCTACAACAATCCTTTGGTCTACGCTGCAAAGAACTCAGATCAGAGTCTGGTTTCTCACAAGAGCAATTTGCGAACCGCATTGACATGGACAGGTCTTACTACGCCTCGATAGAGGTCGGGCGAAGAAATGTCAGTCTTTCTAACCTCTCTAAAATTGCCAATGGATTCAACATATCAATTGCTGCACTTATGACTGGTGTATCCGATAAATCGGATTAGTCCATCAATCAGCGAACGAAGTGAGCGAATAAATCGGCGGCGTAGCCGGCGGCAAGGACACGGTACGTGGCCGCGCAGCGAGCTCCGCGAGCGAAGGGGACGGCATCGCCGTCCCTATTTCTTTTTAATCTATTTCTCTATTAATTGGTTTCACCAAACTGGGTATTACACAAGCTTCTGAGCAGGCTTTTTATCAAATAATTCAAAGCTACCGAATCATCAAAATGGTGAAATTATTTACCCAAAAGAGGGAAGCACATCACCAAAATGGAACCGACCAACAGCTGTTGAAAACTTTTATCCCCAAAATGGTGATTTCCTGTTTTCAGTGGAAAACTCGGGAAGTCATAATATTTACTTACCAGATTTACAAACGAAAGCGGTTCTTAGTCCCAAAACCAGAACAGGTCAGAAGCAAAAATAACTCCTGACCTGCGATTTTCCTGGTGCCCCCGGGCGGATTCGAACCGTCGACACCCGCTTTAGGAGAGCGGTGCTCTATCCCCTGAGCTACGGAGGCATGTTGTACTAGTGTAGCAGATTTACTGCATCGCCATACGTCGCATGACTAGACTTCGAAGTTGCGGTGGAATAGTTCCTGTCCGAAGCATCTAAAGCCGTATTTAGAAACTATTTCACCGCAACTTATGAGGAGCTAGTTGCCTTTGTGGAAGAGGCCTTTGATGACGGAGGGGATGCTCTTGGCGCCCTTGGCGGTCACATCGATAAAGTCGGGCGAACGCACGAGCTTATCCTCGTCGACGTACTTGCGGACCGCGCGAAGCGTCTCTTTGTCGTCACGCGTCGAAAACGTAAAGTGACCGTTGTCCTTGGTGAAGATGGCAAAACGCGTGATCTTCTTGGTGCCGCGCAAAACCTCGGCGGCAATATAGTCGACCTCGTCCCACGGGATTTGAATATAATCCTCGGGATTGCGCTCGTTATAGTACTCAAACGCCTTATTGCCCACCATTACGTTACCGTGGCTGGTAAGCCCCATCAGGCAGGTTGCCGGCGTTGCCAGATCGACCGTGCTGTTCTGAGATTGCGCCATACGCGCCTCGCCCTCCAATAAAAACAATCGGACCGCATCCAGTGTACCCACCGGGTGCGGTCCGTTTCAATGGCTCAAAAGCCCTTACCTAGCAACTCTCGGTCTTAAGCCGAAGCGTGCTTACATGAAGCCGCAGAAGCGACCGATGATGCCGACGGCGAAGAGAGCCAGGATGATGACGATCGGACTGACCTTCTTCTTGAGGAGCTTGCAGACCAGCAGGGTCAGGCACACGGCGGCAAGGCCGGGGATGAGCTGATCGAGGTTACCCTGGAGCGTGGTGACCTTCATCTGATCAAGGGCGGTAGCACCGACGGAGTTGTACATCGTCAGCGCTTCCTTGATACCCTCGGAACCGGAAGGCAGGCTAGCCCAGTCGATAAAGGCGCCAGCAGACTGCTTGACCGTGGAGACGATCGGGGTGAAGGAAATGGACACCCAGCGCTCGACCAGGGCGCCGATGATGAACATACCCAGGATGGAAGCGCCCTCGGTGACCTTGCCCATCAGA
The DNA here is from genome assembly GCA_900545445.1 of uncultured Collinsella sp. Taxonomy (GTDB): domain Bacteria; phylum Actinomycetota; class Coriobacteriia; order Coriobacteriales; family Coriobacteriaceae; genus Collinsella. Next base: position 8,521 of record UQZH01000028.1, read on the forward strand.
CCGCCGGAGAGGTCCTTGGCGATAGAGGAGCCGACCTTGTAGCCAAACTCCTGTGTGTACCACAGGAAAGCGTAACGGATGATGTTCCACGCGAAGAAGAACAGCAACGGACCGACGATGCTGCCGGACATGGCCAGGGAAGCGCCCAGAGCGCCCAGAATCGGGCGAAGGGTGAACCAGAAGACGGGGTCACCGACGCCGGCGAGCGGGCCCATCATACCGACCTTGACGCCCTGGATGGCGACGTCATCGATCGGAGCACCGTTGGCGCGCTCCTCCTCGAGGGCGAGGGTAACGCCAATGACGGGGGCGGAAACATAGGGGTGGGTGTTATAGAACTCCAGGTGGCGCTTAAGCGCGGCAATCTGGTCATCCTTGCTGGTGTAGAGCTTCTTGATCGCAGGGATCATTGCGAAGCACCAGCCGCCGTTCTGCATACGCTCGTAGTTCCACGAGCCCTGAAGGAACTGATGACGGAAGCAAACCTTCTTACGGTCAGCCTTGGTGAGCTGAATCTTGTTCTCTGCCATATGTATCACTCCCCTCCTACTCGTAATCGTTCAGAATGTCGCCGAGCGGGTCGCCGGAGCCACCGCCCGTGCCGCCACCCTGCTTGGCCAGATCCTTAAGGCCAAGGTAGATGAGGGCAAGGGAGATGCCGATGAGGCCAAGGGCGATCAGCGTGAGCTGAGGGATGGCAGCAAGGACAAAGCCGAGGATGAAGAACGGCCAGGTCTCCTTGGTGGCCATCATGTTGATGACCATGGCGTAACCGACGGAAGCGACCATGCCGCCGCCGACAGCCATGCCGCCGGACAGCCAGTCGGGCATAGCGTTAAGCGCGTTGGTAACGGCCTCGGCCGGGATAACGCACAGAAGTACTGCCGGGATGGCGATACGAAGGCCCTGCATGAGGATGGCAGCGTACTGCCAGCGCTCGATGCCGGAGAAGTCGCCCTTCTCGGCGCAACCGTCCATGGCGTGAGCGATAGCGGTAGCAATGGTACGGCAGATCATGGTCAGGAACAGACCAGCGACCGACAGCGGGACGGCGACGGCGATGGCCGCGGTAACGGCCTTGGCCGAATCAGTGGCGCCGCCGTTGAGGGCGAGCACCATGATGATCGAAGAAGCGACCGAGGCCAGAGCGGCGTCAGGCGCGACGGCGGCGCCGACGTTAGCCCAGCCAAGGGCCATCATCTGGAGCGAACCGCCCAGGAGGATGCCCTCCTGAAGGTGACCGGTTACGAGACCGATAAGCGTGCATGCCACGAGCGGCTGATGGAACTGGAACTCATCCAGAATGCCTTCCATACCGGCAAGCAACGCGACAATCGCAACAAGCAGAATAGTGATTGCAGACATGTATCGGACCCTCCTTTACTATGCTTGAGCGGCCAGTTCGGCCTTAGCTTTCTTCAACATGGCGTCGAGATCCTCGGAGGCATCCGAAGGAACCTTGCGGACCTCGAACTTGACGCCCTTGGCCTTGAGGGCCTCGAGGGTCTTAACGTCGTCATCGCCCATAGCGACGGCGTTGGTGACGACGACCTTGCCCTTGGAGTGAGCCATGGAACCGATGTTGACTTCCTTGATGTCGACGCCGGCCTCGATGGCCTTGAGCAGATCCTGCGGGTTCTCGAAGAGCAGCATGGCCTTGGTGTCACCAAAACGCGTGTCCTTGACGACCTCGGCCATCTTCTTGATAGGCACGACGTTGGCATGGACTCCCGGAGGGGCAGCCTGCTCGATCATGGTCTTGCGGAGCTCGTCGTGAGCAACGCCGTCGGAAACCACGATGATGCGGTTGGGGTTGATCTGCTTGGTCCACGTGGTGGCCACCTGACCATGCAGCAGACGGGTGTCGATACGGACGTGGGCAATCTTGATGTGCCCGTCGCCGATGACCGTTCCCGGAGGGATGGCGCCTGCAGGAGCAGCGGCGGCCGCAGCCGGCTTCTTCTCCTCGGGCTCCAGAGACTCGGGCTTGACGCGCACGCCAGCCTTAGCCTCAGTCACGAGATGTTTTGCGATCGCATGTGCAGTGTTCTTTGCATCAAAGCGCTGCGAATATGCCTCGATGAGCATAGGCAGGTTGACACCGGTGACGATAGCCCAGGAATCATGGCCCTCGATGAGCCCGCTAATCTGGTTGAACGGCGTGCCGCCCCACAGATCAACGAGGAAGAGCACCTGCTCCTGGTCCTCGAAGGAAGCGATTGCTTCCTCGACCTTAGCACGGAAGTCGTCGGGGCCCATGCTCGGCTCGAGCGAGACCACGGCCACAGACGGCTGATCGCCAAAGACCATCGAGCCCGTCTGCTTGATTCCAGCTGCCAAGTCCCCGTGGCTAGCAAGAACAATACTTACCATCACATAACCTCCTTTTTGTCTACGTAATTCCTACACGACATGAAAGGAGTATACCTGTTTGGTTTGTGGAATTATAGCTAAATCCGCAAAAGGTTGGATTATTTGTTTAAACGTCTAAGTTTGTTACAAGTTGGTTACGTTGCTGCTTTTCGACTCATTACCCGCCAAGGCGTCGCTCATCAAGCCACGCATTTTACAGATACAAGCAGACTGTTCATTAATATCGATTTTAGGCAAGCGCGAATGCGCTTGTACTGCCGCTACATTGTTCAAACAGGTATGACTTGACTATTTGCGCGACTTATGATCTACGAAACCACTCAAAAAAGTTGCGGTGGAATAGTTCTTGTTTAAGAGCCAGAAGGCTGGATTTAGGAACTATTTCACCGCAACTTATAGGGAATCCTAGACGATGTGGAGGGGGTGGGCGGCATCGACGGCGTCGAGGACGTCGGAAGGGCCGTCGGGGGCAGCGTCTGCCGGTTCCTCGTCGGGGGTCTCAATCTGCTTAATCATGACCTCCTGGCCCTGCAGCAGGTATGTCTCGCCGCTGCCGCAATGAGGGCAGGTCTTGCCGTGCTCGACGGTCGCATAGTCGCGACCGCACGCCTCGCAATGCGTCACGGCCTCGACAGGCTCCACAATAAGCTCCGCGCCCTGCGCGATGGGCTTTTTATCTGCCGCCCAGCGCCAAGCGTCGAGCAGCAAGTCGGGAACGACGCCCGAGACCTCGCCCAGCAGCAGCGTGACGCCCGAAACGCGACTCACGCCATTGGCGCACGCCACGTTCTCGACATCGCGAATGATGTGGTAAACGATTCCCAATTCATGCAAGGTAGAAACCTTTCAACAACGGTTGATGCGATGCAAACTCAAAGCAAGGGGACGGCGAAATCTAGTCTGCGCCGTCCCCTTACCCGCCACGGTTACCTATTTACGACCGAACTTGATTTTGATTGCACGCTTTAAAGCATACTTGCCGAGGCTTGGGAGCTTTTGCTCGTATTTGACCATCGTTGAGCACTCGGGACGGTCGCGATCCAGATGGATGGCGTCAAACGCGCACTTGGTGGTGCACAGGCCGCAGCCGATGCACTTGTTGGGATCGACGATCGAGGCACCGCAGCCCAGGCAGCGGGCGGTCTCGGCGCGCACCTGCTCCTCGGTAAAGGTCTCGACGTACTCGCTAAAGGGTGCAGCCTTCTCGCGGTCGCGGTCGACATGCGCCACCTCGCGGCTCGCGTTGTCATAGCTCTCAATCACGACATCGTCGCGGTCGAGCGCGGTGTAGTGGCGCTGGTTGCGGCCGATGGTGAGCGTGGAGCCCGGCTGCACAAAGCGATGGATGGACACGGCGGCCTCGTGACCGGCGGCGATGGCGTCGATGGCAAAGCTCGGACCGGTGTAGACGTCGCCGCCCACAAAGATGTCGGGCTCGGCGGTCTGATAGGTCCGGGGGTCGGCAAGAGCACCCTGGCCGCGGCCGAGCTCCACCTTGGAGCCAGCCAGCAGGTCGCCCCACACAACGGACTGGCCAATCGACATGACCACGCGGTCGGCATCGACGCGGCGCAGATCGTTCTCGTCGTACTCGGGCGCAAACCGGCCCTCGTCGTCAAAGACACGCGTGCAGCGCTTGAAGGTGATACCGCACACACGACCGGCCTCGTCCAGGTGAACCTCCTTGGGGCCCCAGCCGCAGCTGATGTGAGCGCCGTCCTCAACGGCCTCGCGACGTTCCTCCTCGCTGGCGGGCATCTGGGCCTCGCTCTCCAGGCAGAACATCTCAACGTGCTCGGAGCCCAGACGGCAGGCGTTGCGCGCGACATCGATAGCAACGTTACCGCCGCCCACCACAATGGTGCGGCCGGACAGCGCGTCGATCTTGCCACTGTTGACCTCACGCAAGAAGTCGACGGCCACGGTCACGTCCTCGGCATCCTCGCCCGGAATACCGGCGAGGCGGCCGCCCTGGCAGCCGATGGCAACGTAGAAGGCCTTAAAGCCCTGCGCGCGCAGCTCGTCGAGCGTCACATCGCGACCGACCTCAACGCCATAGCGGAACTCGGCGCCCATCAGGCGAATGACCTCAACCTCGGCCTCGATAACGTCCTTTTCCAGCTTAAAGCTGGGAATACCGTAAGTGAGCATGCCGCCCGGGCGCTCGTTTTTCTCGAACACGACGGGCTTGTAGCCCTTCTCGGCCAGATAGAAGGCGCAGGACAGACCGGCCGGGCCGGCACCGATAATGGCGATCTTCTGGTCGAAGCCGCCGGCACGCGTCGGGGTCACCACGGGTGGGATATAGCGGGTCGCGGCATCCAGATCGCGCTGGGCGATGAACTTCTTGACCTCGTCGATAGCCACGGCGGCATCCACGCGACCACGGGTGCAGGCATCCTCGCAGCGGCGGTTGCACACGCGGCCGCAGATAGCGGGCAGCGGGTTCTCGCGCTTGATGAGCGCCAGTGCCTCGTCATAGCGGCCCTGCGCCGCGAGCTTTAAGTAGCCCTGAACGGCAACGTGTGCGGGGCAAGCCGTCTTACAGGGCGCGGTGCCGGACTCGTGCGTCTCGATACGGTTATCGTTGCGATAGTTGGGCGACCACTTGGTGTGGTCCCACTTGGTGGCATCGGGCAGCTCCTGGCGCGGATACTCGGGCACTTGTCCGCCGGCTTTTTTGCTGCAGAGCTTCTGGCCGAGCTTGGCGGCACCGGCAGGGCACACCTCAACGCAGCGACCGCAAGCCACGCACTTGTCCTTCTCGACCTTGGCGACATAGGCCGAGCGCGACAGGTTGGGCGTGTTGAACAGCTGCGAGGTGCGCAGGGCGTAGCACACGTTGACGTTGCAGTTGCAGATGGCGAAGATTTTGTTCTCGCCGTCGATATTGGTGATCTGGTGCACAAAGCCGTTGTCCTCGGCCTGGCGCAAGATGTCATAGACCTCCTCGCGCGTCACATAGTGGCCGCGGTCGGTCTCAACCACATAGTCGGCCATATCGCCCACGGCAATGCACCAGTCGGCCGGGTCGTCGGCGCAACCCTCGCCCATCACACGACGGCTCGCACGGCAGCTGCAGGTGCTGGCGGCATACTTGCCCTCGTATTTGTCGAGCCAATGCTCGATATGCTCAATCGGCACCGAGGTGCTCGAAGCATCGATAGCCTTCTCGACCGGAATGACGTGCATGCCGATACCGGCGCCTCCGGGCGGCACCATCGGCGTGGCTTTGGACAGCGGCCCCTTGGACGCCTGCTCAAAGAACTTGGCATAGACCGGATGCTCCTCGAGCTGACTCAAGCGCATGTTGAGGAACTCGGCGGAACCCGGTACCAGCATGGGCAGCACCCACTGCTTGGCGCGCTCGGGATTTTCCCAGTTGTACTCGAGCAGACCCGTGTAGCTCATATCGTCGAGCATCTTCTCGATCTGGGCCTCGGGCATGCCGGTGAGCTTGACCATCTCGGGCAGCGTATAGGGGCGGCGCATCTTCATCTTGCAGAGCACCTCGGCCTGCTCGTCGGTCGCGGCCTCGGCAAACGACCAGTACTCGTAGCCCAGCAGCTCGTCGCGATGCAGCAGGCGGTTGGTGCAGTGCTCGCACAGCTTGACGATGGCCTCGCGCGGATGCTCCGGCAGTGGCGGTACAAACTCCGCACCGATATCGGGCTCGGTGTAGCTAATCCCCGGTCCGTTGAGAATCATGGTTGTCCCTCCTCTTGCCGCAGCCTGGCAGGCACGCAGCACCCCTCTTTTTACGGGCTCGACATGCCCCCACGCCGTTCACCCGTTATTGTTGACATTGTGTCAAAAACAGTATTGACGAACCGTCAACAATATTCAAGACTGTTAGGTGAACGGTCGGGCTCAAACGGATGAAAGGCGGCAAGCGCATGAGCGATAATGCAGCGAACACTTCTGTGGCCGACGCCGTCCCCGCGCCCGACAGCGCGGCAAAGCGCCTGACGGGCGACGAGCGCCGTCGCGAGATTCTCGCCGCCGTGCGCACCGTGAGCTCCGAGCTGGGCGTGTCGCATCTATCCGTCTCGGCCGTGACCAAGCGAGCCGGCTGCACGCGCTCGCTGTTCTACCACTACTTCGCCGACATGGACGCCGCCGTCACCGCCGTAATGGACGAGGCAATCGACGGCTTTATCTCCGAGCTCGAGCAGTGGAATGCCAGCCGCACCGTTGGCGATATCGAGGGCGCGCTCGACACCGTCGCCCCGCTCTTTAAGCGTCTGGTCGTCAGCGGCCACGAGCTGCCGAGTACGCTCACCTCAAGCAGTGGCGCGCTCTACGGCGGCTTTTTGCACAACGTGGTCCAGCGCGTGGCGCAATACATCTGCGACACCACCGTGGTGGACTTTGTCGCCCATCATGAGCTACGCATCGACCATGTCTACGAGACGTTCTACACCCTCATCATGGGGTTGTTGATGTATATCCGCACGCACCCCGATGTGCCCGACGAGACGGTCAAGGAAATCATCGCCTCGACACTCCACATCGAGGGCTATACCGCCAAGTATCCGGAGCGCAAGCCCCAGAACTGACGACATTTGGCCAAACTGCCCGCGATCGGAAGAGGGGCCGCGGGCGTGTGAAAGGAGAGCAGCATGCTGTTCGATGTTTGGGGTAGCGATACCCTTATCCACTGGGCCGGCTGGGCCATGGTCTTTATTGGCCTGATCGTGCTCAACGAGGTCGGCCGCCGCACCAAGCTGGGCGCGGCAATCATCTTTGGCGTGGCTCCGCTGGCCATGACCATCTACTGCGTCGCCATCGCCGTCGGCGTTTCGCAGGGTGCCGAGTGGGCGCTCACCAACCCCACCCACGTGTACCAGAACAGCTGGTTCCACTACGCCAAGGTATACGCGGCGCTGGCCGGTTGCTGGGGCTTCATTGCCATTAAGTACCAGTGGGGGAAGATCGGCAAGGCGCATTGGTTCCGCGCATGGCCGTTTGTGATCGTCGCCATCAACATCATGATCGCCGTCGTGTCCGACTTCGAGAGCGCCTATCACTTCTTTGTCCTGGGCCAATCCACTTGGGTCACCTCCGAAGGTGCTACGCAGCTGGCCGGCTGGAACAACGTGTTCAACGGCATCGCCGGTATCATCAACATCTTCTGCATGACCGGTTGGTGGAGCGTCTACGCCTCCGAGGATCAGACCGACATGCTGTGGCCCGACATGACCTGGGTCTACATCATCGCCTACGATATCTGGAACTTCTGCTACACCTACAACTGCCTGCCCACCCACTCCTGGTTCTGCGGCTTTGCGCTGCTGCTGGCGCCCACCGTCGCCGCCTTTATCTGGAACAAGGGCGGCTGGATCCAGAACCGCGCCTTTACGCTGGCCATTTGGTGCATGTTTGCCCAGGTGTTCCCGTACTTCCAGGAGGAGTCCATCTTTGTGACCCACTCCACGCTCGACCCCGGCGCCGCTACCGCGGTCTCGGTCGCCGCGCTGATCGCCAACGTCGCCGCGATCATCTACATCGCCTACCGTGCCAAGAAGCTCGGCCGCAATCCCTACAAGCAGGATGTCTTTGAGGGCACCAGTGATTGGGAGAAGGCTACCGCTCGTCGCGCCAAGGTTGATTACGCGCACGCTGAGTAACGCGCTGGTCGCTGTTGGCACTTGGGCATAGGCCCGCCCGCCAGGCTTTTCAATCCAATGTCTCGCAGAGCCCCCGGAAAGCGTTTCGCTCGCTTTCCGGGGGCTTTTTTCATCCCGCTTGCATTCAAAAACACGCGCATATATAAAATCGGATTTCAAATCCTGCGGCGGCCCTATAGGGTCCCGTTTTTGGGTACAGTGTTGTCCCGATATTGAGCTTGGGGGATATATGAAAGATGAAACGATGGGCCAAGAGGATGCGGCCCAAGATGCAGAAGCGTGTGCCGAGGCCCTGGAGAGCCTAGACCAGATCGCGCTAGACGAGCTCTCGTTTAGCGATTCGGCCGTCGACGCACAGGACGAGGCGCACGAAGACACCGAGGACGAAGTCAGCGGCGCCAAAGACGCTCCTGACGAAGCCGAAGCCGAAGAGGACGATAGCAGGGCCGACGACCAGCCCGAATCCGACACGAGCGAAGAAACCATCCTGCTCGACAACTTGCCGGCCGAAGATTCGCTGACCCGCGAGCTCCCTGGCTTAGGCTCCGCGCCTGCCGTGGACGAGACCATCGCCATGGGCGATATCCCCCTGCCGTCCGTTCCCTCAGCGCACGAAGCCGAGGTTCGTCATCGCAAGATGTCGCCCAAGCGCCGCAACCTGATGGTTGCCGGTGTCGTGGCCGTCGCGCTCGTCGCCGGCGGCGCAGGCTATGCTGCCTGGAACGGATATCAGCAAGAGCAGGCCGCCGTTGCCGCCGCCAATGCGCACACGATGATGTCGGTGCAGATTGGCGTGCATGCCGCGGGCCTCGACTGCTCAGCTGGCTCCAAGATCCCCGTGCAGGTGAGCGGGCAGGACTCTGACGGCTCCTCTGTGAGCGAGACGCTCTACGTTGACGAGCATGGTCGCGGCATCAAGCTGCTGCCCGGTGACTATACGCTCTCCGTCGCTGGGTCCCCCATCGCAGCCGACGGTACCATTTACACCGTGCCGACCACCAAGGCGCAGGTCACGATTAAGAGCGATGGGCAGGATTTGAGTGCCCAGGCCACCTTTAAGCTCAAGGTGCCTTCGGCCGACACGGTGACTGACGACCAGATCGATGCCGCCGCCAAGTATGCCGAGGAAGGCGGGGTGAACTCCGCCGCTGTCGCAAAGGTGCTCCAGCAGGCGGCAACCGCGCGCCGTGACGCCGCCGTCAACGCCGTGAGCTCCCGCGAGGCACAGGCGGCCCGCGACGCCGATGCTCGACATAAGGCAACGGACCTGTATCAGCTCGATATTCCCGTTGAGTGGTACGGCAAAGTCGCGACTTGGCAAAACGGCAGCACGCTGTGCATCTATCTTGCCGGCGACACGAACACGCCGCTTGTGACGCTTGTCACGGTGCGCGACGGCGAGAGCTTTACGCCCGATGAGGGCGATGCGGTTTTGGGTGCGGCAAACCTCGGCAACGGCTACACCGTCTACGCCAGCGGCCCCGTCTATCCGTACGTGGTGCCCCAGACCATCAACGGGCGCACGCAGAACCCCGTGTCGACCTACCCCATGGACACGGCCATTGAGCTTGTCGAGCTCACGACCGGCAACCGCTACACATACAGCCAGATCAAAAACGACCTGGTCGGCAAAGACGGCAAGGCTGACGCCGCGACCAAACTCGAGACCGACTACCTCGCCCAGATTCTCCTGCCGAGCATCAAGGCCCAGGACTAGCCAGCCCGAAGACAGCCGCCCGACATCCACATCCCTAACGCAGTTGCGGTGGAATAGGGACGGTTTTTGCTGATCAAACTGCAAAACAGTCCCTATTTCACCGCAACTTATTGGTGGCCTTTTGGGTGGCACTCAGCGCCACGGGTCGGCTTCGAACATCGGCTCGCGCTCGGGGCGGCGATCGCTGTAGGGATCGTAGCCGTCGTCGTCCTCGTTCTCGGCGCGGATGTAGGGGTCGCGCGGCTTGGGCGCCGGTTTAGGCGCAGGCTTGGGTGCGGCGGGCACTGCCTCAGCCGCCGGTGCGTTCGTCTTGTTCTCGTCTTTCATCTGCATAGCTCCTTGCATCGCATCCGTTCAACATCATCGATTGTCGCACGAAAAAGGGCGGCGGACCCAATTGGATCCGCCGCCCTTGGCGTTTAGAGACGACTGGCAGGTTTTAAGGCATCTCCCAAAAATCTACTCGGCGTCGGGGACCTCGTAGGTGGCCGCCGGCGTATTGTCGCACACGACGGTAAAGCCGCCGTCCTTGTCGACATCGACCGTCACCTGATCGCCCTCGCGCACCGTGCCGTCGATGATAGCGGCGGCGATGGCATCCACGACCTCGCGCTGAACCAGACGCTTGAGCGGACGGGCGCCAAACACGGGGTCCAGGCCGCCCACGGCGAGCATCTGCTTGGCCGCCGGGGTGATGGCAAGCGTCATGCGCTCCTTGGCCAGACGCGCGCGGACGTCGGCAAGCTGGATGTCGACAATCTTCTCAATCTGCGCCATGCCGAGCGGATGGAACACCACGATATCGTCGATACGGTTGAGGAACTCGGGGCGGAAGGTCTGAGCCATGGCCGCGTTGACCTGATGGCGCATCTCCTCCTCGTCCTTGCCGGAAAGCTCGGCGATAGCCTTGGAGCCCACGTTAGACGTCATGATGATGATCGTGTTCTTGAAGGACACTTGGCGACCCTGACCGTCGGTCAGGCGGCCGTCGTCGAGCACCTGCAGCAGCACGTTGAAGACATCCGGATGGGCCTTCTCCATCTCGTCGAGCAAGATCACGGAGTAGGGGCGACGGCGTACGGCCTCGGTAAGCTGGCCGCCCTCGTCGTAGCCCACGTATCCCGGGGGCGCACCGATCAGACGCTGGACGCTGAACTTCTCCATGTACTCGGACATGTCGATACGCACGAGCGCGCGCTCGTCGTCGAACAGGCACTCGGCCAGCGCCTTGGCGAGCTCGGTCTTACCTACGCCAGTGGGGCCCAGGAAGAAGAAGCTGCCAATGGGCTTGTCCGGATCGGAGAGGCCCGCACGGCTGCGGCGCACAGCTGCGGCAACGGCGGAGACGGCCTCGTCCTGGCCGATGACGCGCTTATGCAGCTCGCCCTCCAGGCCCTTCAGCTTGTCGAGCTCGCCCTGCATCATCTTGGACACGGGCACGCCGGTCCAAGCGCTCACGACCTCGGCGATCTCATCGGAGGTCACCTGTTCGTTGAGGCCCTCGCCGTCCTGCTGCTTTTGTGCCTCGAGCGCAGCCTCGGAATCCTGAATCTGCTGCTGCAGGCCAGGAATCACGGAGTAGCGCAGCTCGGACGCACGGCCCAGGTCGCCGTTGCGCGTCGCGCGCTCCTCTTCGCTCTTGGCCTCGTCGAGCTGACCCTTGAGCTCCTGCACGTGGTCGATGGCGTTCTTCTGGTTGAGCCAGCCGGCCTTTTGCACGTTGAGCTTTTCTTGGACCTCGGCAATCTCTTGGCGTAGGGCCTCCAGACGCTCCTTGGAGGCATCGTCGGTCTCCTTCATGAGCGCCTGCTCCTCGATCTGCAGCTGGGTGAGCTGACGCGTGGTTGCGTCGATCTCGACCGGCATGCTGTCGAGCTCCATGCGCAGGCGGCTTGCGGCTTCATCGACCAGGTCGATGGCCTTGTCGGGCAGGAAGCGGTCGGCAATGTAGCGATCGGAGAGGTCGGCGGCGGCCACGAGCGCGCTATCGGTAATGTGCACGCCGTGGAAGATCTCGTACTTCTCCTTGAGGCCACGCAGAATCGAGATGGTGTCCTCGACGGTAGGCTCGCTCACCATAACGGTCTGGAAACGACGGGCAAGCGCCGCGTCCTTCTCGATGTACTTGCGATATTCATCGAGCGTGGTCGCGCCGATCGCATGCAGGTCGCCACGGGCGAGCGCCGGCTTGAGGATGTTACCGGCGTCCATGGAGCCCTCAGTGGCACCCGCGCCCACGATGGTGTGGAGCTCATCGATGAACAGGATGACCTTGCCCTCGGACTTCTGTACCTCCTTGAGCACGGCCTTCAAGCGGTCCTCGAACTCGCCGCGGTACTTGGCACCGGCGACCAGCGCGCTCATGTCAAGCTCGATGAGGTCGCGGTCACGCAGGGTGCTCGGAACGTCGCCGGCCACGATACGCTGGGCGATACCCTCGACGATGGCCGTCTTGCCGACGCCCGGCTCGCCGATGAGCACGGGGTTGTTCTTGGTGCGACGGGACAGGACCTGGATGGTACGACGGATCTCGTCGGTACGGCCGATGACCGGGTCGAGCTTGCCGGCACGGGCGAGGTCGCAGATATTGCGGCCGTACTGCTCCAGCGCCTCAAACTGAGTCTTGTCCTCGGCAGACGTCACGCGGTCATCGCCACGCAGCTCCTCGTAGACTTGCTCGATGCGCTCCTTGGTCACGCCGGCGTCGCGCAGAACGCGGCCGGCCTCACCCTTGTCCTCGGCAAGTGCCATCAGCAGATGCTCGGTCACCACAAAGCTGTCGCCCATCTTGGTGGCCTTCTTCTCGGCCTTCTCGATGACGCGGACGAGCTCATTGGAAAGACCCATCTGCTGGCCCTCGCCCGAAACCTTAGGCGCATGGTCGATGGCATCCTGCGTGGAGCGTGCGAGCTGAGCCGGGTCGGCACCGATGCGCTCGATGATCACGGAGATATTGCGCTCGCCGGCACCGAGCAGGGCAGACAGCAGGTGAATCGGCTCCACCGCGCCGGCCTGCGCGTCGGCAGCCGTGCTCATGGCGGTCTGCAGCGCCTCGCGCGACGTCATTGCTAGCTTATCGATTCTCATGGAATCACCTCTCTTGGGGTGGCCGCCCTACGGGGCGGCTTCACGTTGTTCGAGATGTATTGTTGCCAGCTTTGCGCGATCTTATACACAAATCTAAGTCTCTATATATAAGATTTTCTGAGTGATTGAAAGATAGGGAGCAGGTGCGCTCACCCGCTACGGCCTCGTCCCCTTACTATCTCAATCTGTAACATCTAGCGACTGTTTATGGCTCCAGATGTTACAGATCGAGATGAAATGACCAGCGGCACCCGTTTATCTAAATCTGCAACATCTAGTCAGCAAATAGAGCTCTATCTGTTACAAATCGAGACGAACAGAAAACACCCGGATCAAAAATCTAAATCTGTAACACCAGGCCCACTTTTAGCGGCCAAGATGTTACAGATCGAGACAGACCGAAAACCACCACAAAGAGGACAGGCACCTTTGTGGTGGTCGCGGTCTCTACTCCTTCGCCGAACCCGTACTTCCCGATTCGACGGTCCAGGGCATCTCATCCTCGAACAGCCACGTACGGGCAGACCCACTATCGCGTGCAGTCTGCGGGTCAGGCAAGCAGGTCTGTTTATAGGCATCTTGGATACACTGACCCATAAAATCGTTGAGCTCGGTCTGGTCGCCCTCCATGACATAGGCGACATCGCCGTCCATGATGTAGATGCCCGGACCCTCATTGCCCTCGTAGCCCGGATCGTACGAGACATCACATAACTTTGCGCCGTTTGCAGTGTCCAGCTCGATGGAAGAGTGGCATCCGCCAACCATGTCGTTCGCTTTTGCCCGATAGGACGCATATCCGTACCAACGCTTAAATGTTTTGCCCTTGAGTAGCTCGGACGCCCTATCGATCAGGCTTGTATCCGTGGTATAGCGCATGGCCCCAAGCTGAATACGCGGATAATTGCTAATACCCAGCACAGCCGGCTGCTCATCAAAATCAACGGTAATGGTCTCGGGCTTGTCGTCGCCGGTCAGAAGTTCGACAGATTGAGTCACAGGCTTGACCACCGGCTCCGTCACCGCAGCAGGTAGAAATGCCATACCGACAGCGCCCGCGCCAACCACAGCGATCGCAAGCGCCAAGACAATCAATCCAATACGGGCAGAACGGCTCACGGCAAAACACCCCACAATGCAAACCTTCGCCACCTGCACTAATGATATCGCCAGCTAACACTATTACCAAAAGAAGCCGCGCGCTCCTCACCACCACAAAGGGGACAGGCACCTTTGTGATGGTTCTCGGTTTCGACGGCCAGCTGTCACACGTTATGAGATTAAAATTGAATTGTTAGCTGAGATTATTCATTTGTCATCGAGCTTGCCTGCTCTTTGTCTCGAGGAGCGCATATGAAGCCGCCTCATTCCACCGGTCGCAACGTCATCGCCATTCTCGCCGTACCCATCGTGATGCTCTTCCTTATCGTCATCACGCCCTTTTCCCTTGGCATCGCCTCGCCCTTCGATTTATGCGGAATGGTCGACGCCGGCTCGCGTGCCACCTCGCTTTCCTTTATCTGTCGCGGCGTGTTTTACGAAGATGGAATTCCCACCGGAATTTGGCGGTCAAAGTTGCCACTGCTCGGTCAGATCGACGGACGGTCTCCTTATTTCTACCTTGAACCTCAGGCGATGAATTATTTGATCGACGACCAGCCCCTCAACTCCATCACCCTCGCCTACGACTATGCTCCAAACACCGACGAGCGCCACATGAACCAAGTCCTCGATAAGCTACTTGGGCAGTGCGGGCTCACCGAGGAGGCCGGTCGAACCATCTATAGCAACCAGAAATTAAAGCGAACAGAACTCCGCCGTGTCGGAAAAATCAAAGGGCGAAACGGGGCCGCCTACTGGGATGCCTGGGCAACACGCGACAAGGGCGAATTCGGACACAGCACCTATATGGTCACTGTCTACACCAAAGACGGAATTAAGGACAATGTTGACGATTTCGCGTCATCCAAACTCGGCATCCCCAAAACAACCAAACCCGCCAGCCCGGATGAAATCCTGTAGAGACGCTCATTAGAATGTCGTTCAGCGAGCGCGGCAGCATCGAGCTCGCTCCCCCACCACCACGAAAGGGACAGGCCCCTTTGTGGCGGTTTTCGACAAAAAGAAGCCGCCCCATTAACAGAGGCAGCATCAAGCAGGTCTATTTATTAGCGCCCCTCAAGACCCAAGGAGAACGTCGCAGTAGCCCCGGACACACCTTTCCCTCGGGCGACCCTCGCGAAGCGCGTGAGCACGAGGGAAAGGTGTGGCCGGGGCGTACAGCAGAGTTACTCGGCAGCGGCCTTGAACTTGTTGTAGTTGATCAGGCAGCCGGCCTTGACGATGGCACGCTCCTCTGCCGTCATATCGGCAATGTAGAGCTCAATTTGCTCGACCGTGCCGTCGGCGCGCACCACGTAGGCGGCGATGTTCTTCAGGTCGCCATCGAGCGCGGCACGGATACCCGGCACAAAGACGTAGTCGCCCACCTCAAAGTTGGGCTCCGCCTCCATCTGGAAGGGCACCATGCCCCAGTTCATCACGTTGGAGCGATAGCGCTTGGTGGCGTACTCGTGGACGATGTTGGCCAGACCGCCAATCACGCGCTGGCAGCTCGCAGCCTGCTCACGGGCAGAACCGTCACCGGGCTTCTTGGCATAGAGCATGGAGCCGTACTCGGTCGTTTTGGCATCGGCCGCGACACCCGCGCCGGCCAGTGCTTCAAACACACCAGCAAGCTCGGCATCGAGCGCCGCCAGGTCGCCCGCGGCCTCACCGGCAACGCGACGCTTCTCCACGGCATCGACCTCCTTGGAGCGGCCCACGTAGGCCGGGTCGCGGCGGCTGAGCGTAAACTCGGCCAGACCCAGCGGGTTGGAGCGGAAGGAGCTCGTCTCGCCCGAGGGAATGAGCTCGTCGGTCGTGGTGACCGGGTCCATGATCTTGGAGCACACCTTGAGCAGGATGTCATCGCCGAGGGGCTCCATCGCGGGCCACGGCTTGATGTTGGGGCCTTCGACCAACTCGTCGGCAGGCTCCGCCTTGCCAAAGCCCCAGTACACGCGCTTTTTGTACGGCGCGTCGTCAAAGGTGTACTCGCAGGCCTCATCCCAAGTCTCCTCGGGCAGGTCGGTCGCCGGCGTCAGGACGCCGCCGTTGGCCGCCGTCGCCGCAATGGAGCGGGCGTCCATCAGGGCCACGGCGCTCAGCTGGCCATTACCCGGCTTGGAACCCTCGCGGTTGGGGAAATTGCGCGTGGTGTGGCGGATGGACAGGCCGTTGTTGGCAGGCGTGTCACCGGCGCCAAAGCACGGACCGCAGAACGCCGTGCGCACGATCGCACCGGCCTCCATAAGGTCGTAGATATAGCCGCGGCGTGTAAGCTCGAGCGCCACGGGCTGGCTTGTGGGATAGACCGACAGCGAGAACTCGCCGCAGCCGGTGTTAGCGCCCTTGAGCACGCGGGCAGCCTGGACCACGGAGTCGTAGTTGCCGCCCGAGCAGCCGGCGATAACGCCCTGCTGCACATGCAGCTTGCCGTCGACGATCTTGTCGAGCAGGCTAAAGTGCGTCTTGCCCTCGCCGATCTTGGCGGCCTCGAGTTCCACCTCATGCAGGATGTCCTCGAGATTCTCGTTGAGCTCGTCAATCTCGAAGCCGTTTGAAGGATGGAACGGCAGCGCGATCATGGGCTTGATGCTCGACAGGTCGACCTCGACGCAGCCGTCGTAGTAGGCAACATCGGCGGGCTTGAGCTCGCGGTAGTCGTCGCCGCGGCCATGCATGGTCAGGAACGCGCGCGTGTCCTCGTCGGTGGCCCAGATGCTCGACAGGCAGGTGGTCTCGGTGGTCATGACGTCGACACCGTTGCGGTAGTCGGTCGTCATGCTCGCGATTCCGGGGCCCACAAACTCCATGACCTTGTTCTTAACGTAGCCCTTGGCAAAGACGGCACGGATGATGGCGAGCGCCACGTCGTGCGGGCCGACGCCGGGACGCGGGGCGCCCGTGAGGTAGATGGCGACGACGCCGGGATAGGCGACGTCGTAGGTGTCGCGCAGCAGCTGCTTTGCCAGCTCGCCGCCGCCCTCGCCCACGGCCATGGTGCCCAGGGCGCCGTAGCGGGTGTGCGAGTCGGAGCCCAAAATCATCTTGCCGCAACCGGCGAAGTTCTCACGCATAAAGGAGTGGATGACGGCGATGTGCGGCGGGACGAAGATGCCGCCGTACTTCTTGGCAGCCGAGAGACCGAAGACATGGTCGTCCTCGTTGATGGTGCCGCCCACGGCGCACAGCGAGTTATGGCAGTTGGTGAGCACGTAGGGCAGCGGGAACTGCTCCATGCCCGAGGCGCGCGCCGTCTGGATGATGCCGACAAAGGTGATGTCGTGGCTCGCCATGGCATCGAAGCGAATCTTGAGCGCCTCGGGATTGCCGGACGTATTGTGTGCCTGGAGGATCGAATACGCGATGGTGCCACGCTTGGCATCCTCGGGTGCCTGCGTAATACCGTGCTCGGCAGCCTCGGCCGCAGGCACAACCTCGCTGCCGCCGCGCAGGTAGATGCCGTCCTCGTACAGCTTGACCATACTGTCTCCCACTCTGCCCGAAAAGCTCGGGCGCATAGCATACATTCGTTCAATATCGTGCCATAGAACGGTTGCGAGTGGGTTACGAATCTGCACGTTCACTTTATCTCGGTAAAGTAAAGGGCAAGCCCGGTGCGGTCCGGCAAATTTGGTGCAAGAGCGTCCCTTTCGACTAGTCGTTTAAGAACGTCCATTACAGTCGAAATTGTCAGCCCGGGACCGTCTCGGGCTACGATT
>UQZH01000029.1 GCA_900545445.1 uncultured Collinsella sp.
CTTCGTTAAACGGGCGCTAGGGCGTCACCCTTACACCAACATTTTCGACGCGATCGAATGTGCACCAGAAAATGCCCTGGTAGCAGCAGTTATTAGTTTAACGAGATCAAGCCGCAAACAAAGAAAATGCCCCTGAGCAGTGCCAATAATTAGGTGTAAATCGTTTTGCCAATCGGTGAATGGATCGGGTCACGTCAAACGATGCTCGTAAGTCATTGCGTATGCAACCGAGATCGTTGGCTTCGTCCGCAAAACTCTAATTTGATTTGGATTCTTCTACATATGTGAGGCTCCGTGAAACACTATCTTCAAAGGCTCATGGGCTTGGGGCTACATTTTCCAGCCGCGTGAAAACGTTGTGTATGCAGCGCTGATTCGTTTAAGAGTCATGAGTGTGACAATTAAAAAGTTAAGAAGAAAGAAGGCCGCGAGACAGAATAAGAATCTGGAAAATAGCTCATTGATGTTTTTGGTCAATGGGGCAATGCATAACAAGCCAACAACGAAGAGCCCGTCCAAAACAGTCCACATAGATATATGAAAAGATTCATCAACCATTGTAAGCTCGCGATCGAGTGGTTTTGGATCTTTTTGAGAGCTCATTTGTAAGCGCAATTGAAAGAGAAGTACCGCAACACCACACATAAGGCCAGAAATTATAGAAATGCAGCTAATTAGATTAGATATTAAATCTTCAAGGTTAATGCAGCTGTCAGGCCAATTAAAAAATAGAGCCACCGACAGCAAAGCGGGCGCAATTAGCTGAACAAATATATCGCCGTGCGATATTTTATTAGTTTGATAATTGCGGAGTGTAGCAATATATTTGATTAGAAGTTGCCAGAAGCTAATTTTGCCCATGCTACCGACCTTCCGGAGTAACCTAATAGACTATTTATCTCTATTGAAGACATCCTCTGCTCTGGCGAAACTATCAAGACAAACGGCGATAAACCGATCATCAGAAAGTGGCGGCTGTCCTGATTCATTTAATACTTCAGTTATGGGAACTGCGAATTCCTTATCAAGCATAAACGTCTTAGGTTTTCCGTCACGTTGCTTTAGCGTGGCAAAAACTTCTTCTCGACCAGAATAGTTGCTCGTAACGCCAAAATACTCCGCAACCGCTTTCTTGTCTTTAATCATATCAATTGTCGCTAGAGGGATGCGAAGACCTCTTTTATGTTTTGCAATGAATGATATAGTTCCCACGTTTGCCACGGTACCGTCTTCAATGTTTTTGGAGGGGCGATAACGGCGAAGTTCGAATTGCTCCACTCCCGTAAATGCGTCAAGTGCAGACCTTTCTTGTACGCGTTCTGATTTTAAGGTTATTCCCGTTGAATGACTGGCAATATAATTCTTTAGTGCTGTAACTGGCACTGAGGCGCCTCCGCCATTCGGAACTGATTCAATCCCAATCAACGCATAGCCTAATCCAGGAGTACATTTAATGAGTAGCCTAGAAGGGACCATGCCGGCCATTTCCTCTGTGTAGGAAATGCCACTATCGGTCATTGTTCTTGTGTCAACGACATCAACATGAAGTCCCGCGCGACCAGATTTTAGATTGACTAAAACACTGTCATTTATTTGCCTATAAGAATCGAACTGAATGAACCGTTCACCTTCATTTACTTGAAACGGTGCGTTATTGTCATTAACAAAGCTAAAAATGTAGTCTAGTAAAGGTTTGTTGCCGTAATTCGAGACATCGAGTCTTTCCTCCTTGTGTCTATAGGTATTTGCCCAAAGCCTATAGACAACAAGTGAGTGCATCGCGAACAATCCGGGCATTAGAGCATCTCCTAAAGCGATCAAATTAACGTTGATGCAATTTTATTCCTGCTGGTGGACAATTAAAAATACCGTGCTGCATGCAAAGTAAATAATTTTCAGCATTGGGAAATACCATTATAACCCCTCGGCTCTAGTTAAGATATTCTCCTAAACATAGGTTGCGGTTCAAGACGTAGCCTGGGCCAACACTACCGAAGTCAACATATGGGATCGTCCAATGGTTCTCCAGCAAGGAGTAATATACGGGTAATAGCAATTCAGTCATTGTTTCGAATATTAGATTGATAGTTTCTGCCCGGATGTATTTGATTTCCCATTTATGAAATCGACCCCCGAGGATCTCTTTCCATTCCTCAGGGGTCGATCTTAATTTATATAACAGTTTAGAAAACAGTTGATGATGCGGAGACCGGAAGGTCCCCGAAGATCGTGCCGAAAATTTAAGCCTGATTCTAAATCAAATTTTGTGGTGATGATGACCCTAGCAAAGGGTCCTTCATTTGTTTTGTTTAGCCAAGTACCAAATAGCGAAGACACATTCAAGTGCCTACGGAGGTTTACGTTGGTTCAAAAGTTGGCTTAGTCAATTTTTGAACCAACGTAAGTCAAAACACATAGAAAGAGTTTATGTGAAAGTAGCTAAATTTCGACTTCCGTTATTCGCAAGCCGCTGCTTGCGTTGTTATTAAATCAATGAAAGATAAGCATGCAATCGAGATACAGACCGCTATCACCCAGAAGAATGATGGTCACCACTCCCCCATGCTTCAGATTACGGCATGAATAATGTGTCGAGTGTATATCTAAGCGCGGCTATCTCGCTACGCCCTCACCACAGGTGTCGCTCCCGAGCTTGATAGGCGACAGTTCGATGTGGTCTTTACTTGCGCCGAATTGACCCAGCAGGCCAGCTATGGCGGCGGATACACTATCATCGATGTAAAGACCGCATTTGCCTCCACGCTCAGCTGCTCGCGCGAACTCGACGAGCTCGTTGCGAATTCCCTCGCCGTCAAGCTGGAAGAAATACCGCTTGTTTTGAGAAGGATCCTCTTTGCGTACCTCGAAGTAGTCTGTTTTCCACCAGGGAGCGGGTACGTAAATGTAGCCATCCGTGCCGGAAACCACAAGCGACCCCTCAGATTTAGCCGCCTTGCCGAAAACCGCCTCGCCGTAGCCATCCTCGAATGCCAGTCGGATCTCACCAAACGCGTCAAAGCCAGCGTGACCTTCAAGGTCGGCCCTTACAAAATCGGCTGATTGATAATTAGTTCCGAGTAGCTGCAAGATGGGCAGCAACGCTGCTGGACCCCAGGCTTTGGAGCTCGACCACTTGCCCTCAACGCTCGAGATGTCCTCACTGCCAAGATCAACAAGGCTGGTGCATACAGCGCGCACCGAAAGAACTCGTCCAATGTGACCACTCTTGGCAAGCAGAAGCAGTCGATGGTAGGCCGTTGAATACGCCGTCTTGATCGCGTCGGCCAAAACGAGGCCCTTTGAGCGTGCGAGCGCCTGCAGTTCCTGGCACGCCTCACGCGTTGAGGCAATGGGGCTCTCACATAGAACATGTTTGCCTGCCTCAAGCGCTCGCTTAATCTGTCCATAGTGCTGATTGGGATGCGATGCAAGGTAGATTGCGTCGCATCGACCGACTATCTCATCGAAATCATTAACCTGTTCGACTAAGCCACAGCCTGCGAGGCTTCCATCACTGTCGATCATCGCGCAGGTGGGGTCAACGCCATTCACAAAGGCACTTTCACGCAGATACTTCTCCACTAGCACACGCTTGCCCACGTACCCCATTCGTAGATGTCCACTTTCGGCGCGAAGCTCGGTGCTCGAGACGCCTTGCGTACGATCAAGGTAGACTACCTCACAGTATTCCCTGAGATAGTCGAACTTACCAACCCAGTCAGAGCCTACGGTGAACACATCAATTCCCATACGTCTGATGTCGTCAATCTTCTGGCCCTCGTACTCTTCAACGATTACTTCGTCAGCAATCCCGAGCTCTTGGACAGAACGCATGCGCTCGTTGAGGGTTTGGGAAACGTTAATCTTCCCGCGCACCTTGTCGAAGCCATCGGCGGTTACGCCCACGACCAGGTAGTCGCCGAGCGCCTTGGCGCGTTCCAGCAGGCGCACATGGCCCCGGTGCAGAAGGTCGCACGTTCCATATGTGATCACTTTCCTCATGGGCCTCACCTTCCCTTTCGTGGCTTGTTTAGTAATTGCCGCAGTGCTCGAGCTTCGCGACGTGGAAGGCTTTCTCCCACCCATGGGCCTCGTACCAAGGCCACAGTGGCTCTATGTAGCAGTACAGCAAAGGTATGAGGCCGCGCGCGGCCACTTCGACGGCCAGCGATGAGAGCACCCGCGCCCCGACACCCTTCTCCGCACCAGGGCGTGCCTTGAGCCCGGCGCAGACGGCAACATCGTCGGACTCGGCATAGGTCGCCATATGCGCAGCAATTCCTTCGCTATCCCTAATGACTATGCTCCTGCAGCCCTGAAGCCGCTCTCTCTCGCACAACTGAGCCACGAGCGCGCTGACATCGTAGTGCTTGCCAATCTCCTCGTCGCCGCAGATGAGCCTGGCGATCTCAGGATAGTCGGCCTCGGTCGCCCTGACCGCCGCGGGGTCTGGTACCTGAGTTCCGTCAGCCCGCATAACCCACCCCTCAGACAAACTGTAGTCGGCGAGCACGGTGGCGAGCTCTGCCGCTGCACTGTAAGAGGTTTGGACCATGGAGGGGTCCATTTTCTCAACGAGGGTCGCGACGGCCCGGATTGCGCGGTGGCCTGCCTGCCCGCAGAAGACGACCTGGAGTCCGTCATAATATCGGTAAACGACCGCCTCGAGTCGGCTTTCGTCGAAGACCTCCCAGCACGCAACGTTGTCGCCCTCGAACCCGTAGGTCAGCGCATCGATAAGTGCGTAGGGGTTTTCAACGCGCTGACCTTCCAGAACACGCCGCAAGCCCTCGTCCCAGCAGGCCACTTTCTTCACATTCACGTTCGTTTTCCTTAAAACTCGTAGCTCGATACCGGCGAGTGCTGCCCTCGGCGGTCCTCGGGCGGCAACTGCATGTAGTCGCCATAGATGTAAGTGAGGATCGCGTCGAAGTCACGTGTCCCCATCAAACGTTTCCCTTCGAACTCGTACTCCGACAGGTCCTTAAACCACTCCTTAGGCATCGCGTAACGCTCTTCGAGCGGATTTTCTCGATAGAGGGTACCGGTAGCTGGAAACAGCAGCGTCCTCACGCGGTTGGGGCTGTCGTCCGTGCTCTTGCGCTCCATTGGAGCGGCTAGAGCATAAACCGCCTTTGCGGGTATCTTGGACAATAGCGAGAACCAGGCCCTGAGCGGAGCCGACACGCGGGGGTCGAGTCTGCCGACCTCAGACCATAGGACCTTGCGCAGGCACATGCACCAGAAGTCCTGCAGAATTTGGCCGCCCACACCAAGAGGCGCGTCGTCCATGGGGAACACGTCGACAAAGACTCCTGTTTTGCACTTCAAGTGCTCCTGTCCGACCCTCACGTACTTCGTTCCGGTGCGCCTGAGCTTGCCGTACCCCCACCTGTATTCAGGATCGCTCAGATGGTCCTGGAAGAAACAGATGGACGGGTCCATCTCATGGGCGACAGAACGGAACCTCTCGTAGTCCTCACGAAGCATTGCAATATCAGCATCATCATCCCAGGGGATATAGCCCTTGTGGCGCACTGCGCCAAGGAGCGTCCCGCCGAAGATTGTGTACGCAATCCCGTGAGCGCGACACACGCGGTCGAACTCCACGAGCATGTCGAGCTCCAATAGCTGCATGCGCCGGAAGTCCTCTCCTTCTATGACCTTTACCTGTTTCATCTGCGCCCCCACCTAGAACAGACCCTCGGCCGATAGCGAGGTCAGGCAGTCGATAAGCCTGTCGTTGTCCTCCTCTGTGATGGCACCGATGTGCCCGATGCGGAACACCTCGTCGCACAGCGCGCCTCCGTTTGGGCACAGCCACATGCCGTACCCGGTTTTGGCGCGCTCGATGATTGCCTTCGCGTTGCTCGCGGGGCAACGGAGCGCCGTCACTGCATTGGAGGGGTTCTCGGGGACCATCTCGAGTGTGGTGCTCGTCAGGGCGTCGCGCACGGCCTTCGCGCGCGACGCGATCTCGGCGCGCTCCGCGTCGATCCCGCGCGCCTCGATCGACCTCAAACGCGCATTGATCTCAAGCAGCGTGTTGACAGCAGGCGTCCAGGGAGTCTGCCCACGCTCGCCGTTGCGCAGGGCTTCCTTTAGGCTCAAGTA
The DNA here is from genome assembly GCA_900545445.1 of uncultured Collinsella sp. Lineage (GTDB taxonomy): Bacteria > Actinomycetota > Coriobacteriia > Coriobacteriales > Coriobacteriaceae > Collinsella. The sequence continues at coordinate 6,115 of UQZH01000029.1, forward strand.
GGAGCAAACCTCGGGATTCTCCGCTACCCTTTCCTGTCCGCGCGGCGAGAGAGCCATGAGGGAGATGCCCGGGTGGCAAGCTAGCGCCTTTTGCGAACCCGTCAGCACCACGTCGGCGCCGAGAGCCGCCATGTCAATCTCTTCGGCGATGAACGCGCTCACTGCGTCGACGATCAAGAGCATCTCGCGTTCGCGGCAAAACTCGGATAGGAGCCTCATGTCGTACAATAGTCCCGACGAGGTCTCATGCATGTTCACGAGCAACGCACCGCAGCCGGATTCCACCGCATCCTCGAGGTTTTTCCGCGTGACCTGACGCCCGAACTCAAGCTTAATCTCGTTGACGTTGTGCCCGTGAAGTTGGCATAAGTCGACGAACCTCTGCCCGAAACTGCCGCCATTGACCACTGCAACTCGCTCAGCGGGCGCTAAGACACTCATCACAGCAGCCTCCATAGCGCCTGTGCCAGAAGCCGTTAGAAACACGCAGCGTGAATCCTTGGGTGCGGACAACAAGTCCAACATAATGCGCTCGTTCTCTAGCATTACCTGAGAGAACTCTGGTGTGCGGAAATAGGGTGCGCTCTTGGCTGAAACTTCCAGCACCTCGCTGGGACTCATAACCGGACCAACGGTGAAGTTAAGCATCTGCATTCTCCTTAGTGTCTTCGTTCACGCACCATGCCTTCAGGCAGTGCGTCTGTCTTTTGTCCTCCGGCGGCAGCTGCATGTAATCCCCGTAGCACTTGGTCAGGTATTCGTCCCAGCAGCCCATGGCGGCGAACATGTGCTCCTCGAACTCAACCTCGACCATGTCCTCGTAGCCTTCCTTGGGAAGCGACCACCCGTGTTTGGCCAGTCCGAGTACGCTGCTGACGCGGCTTGCCGCGTCGTAACCAGGCTCGGTTGCAACGCGCTCAGCCATTGCCATCATCTTCGTCTTTGCGTGCTCCGGATTAAGAAGCGCTTTGGCTGCGTTCTTTATGAAGCGTTTTCCCATTGAGTCCGAATTATGATTGGCGCTCGACCAAACGCTTGCACGCGAGGCCTTGTTCATGCGGACTTGCATGCGCTCAATCTCGCTCTCGTCAGAAGAAACGCCATCCATAACGAAAACATCTATCCAGAGCATTTGATCCATGACCCCTTCATAGGTAGGCTCTTGAGCTCTAATACTTTCGGTGCAGAACTTGCGCCAGGGGTAAACAAACGGGCTGTTCTCGGGGCCAACGAGCCTGAGTCCAGCCGGCAACTCGCCAGCAAGCGTTGCAAGACGATCGTAATCGGGGCGCGGCATACAGACGTCGATATCGTCATCCCAGGGGATGAATCCCTTGTGGCGAATAGCGCCAAGCAAAGTGCCGGCTGTAAGTGAGTATCGAAGGCCGTGTTCGGAGCAAAAGGCATCAAACGCTTCAAGAAGCTCCAGCTCCTTCTGGTGTAGCTCTTCGATAGAGAGCGGGGTGATGTTACTCATGCAACTTTCCCTTCCTTAAACATTCAATCAGCGCAAACCCCCTGGTTCCAAGTAGCGCGACCTCGGCTATGCAGCGGATTACGCAGATCGCGAGCAAAGATGACCGGCCGAGAAGCGCCATCGCGAGGAGCAGAGCAGCGTTAATAACACCTGAGGCAACAGTCGAGGCGGTAAGTTCGTTGACCTTACCCAAAGCGCCGAGTACCGGCCAGCCAATCAAGATCGAATAGAAAGAGAGCGGCAGGACAGGGCTGAGGGCAACCATGACCCAAGAACCCGCAACGTAGCCCTGTCCGCCAAGTAGAAAAAACACCTGCGGGGACAGCAGGCAATACGCAACGGTGCCGACCAATAGGGCGGGAGCTGCCATAATCGCCATCTTCCTAACAGCGCCCAGATCCCGATGCGCCACAACATGGGGATACAGACTGCTGGATATTGGAGAATAGAGCGCTTGAACCGCGCTCACGGTTGTGAGGGCGAGCGACCAGTACGCGATTTCCGTCGGGTCGGTGAGCACGATTCCCACGACGAAAGTGGTGAACCCCGAGACAAGGGTGGTGCCGATGTTCGACACGCAATACACGGCAGATCTCTTTAGCTCAGCCAAGGCGTTTCGGAAGCCACCGAAGGAAACCCGCACGCCGTAGCGGGTTCGAACGGTCATGAAGCTCCAGATAAGCGCTACCAAGCCGCCCAGGGCATCCGCAACTGCGACGAGCAGAAGATCCTGCGGTCCATGGACCACCAGAAGAGTCAGGCCGACCGTGATCACCTTTGCCGCGAAGAAACGCGTGGTGAGCGGCTCCATGTCCTCAAAACCTTGAAACATGAAATCCGGTAGCAAGGCCCTGAGCACGGTGGAAACATAGGCAATCAGTACATACCCCATATTGTCCCAGAGCAGTGGGATGAACTGGGCGACGACCACGACGACCGCGCACAGGCCGGCGGCGAGGAGAAGACGAGCGAGCTCTATGGAGCCGAGCAGGCGTGAAAGGACCTCGCAGTTGTCCCTCAGGTCGACGACTTGCTTTGTTCCGGAAAGCATGAAACCGAAGTCAGCGAGCGTCTGGACGATTCCCATGAACGACAACACGTAGGCATAGACGGCGTAGCCACCCGTGCCCAGCACGCGCGTGAGGTACGGCACGAGGATGAGGGGGAATACGTACTTAAGTACTTGTAATCCGTACTGCCAAATTATGTTTTTGGCGAGTGTGTTACTGCTTTTCAATATCTATATCAACCCAAACAAATTTCAGTTTTCGTTTCTATTCGAGCTAAAGCGCAAGGCAATAAAGAGCGGGTGCCTGAGCCCTTAAAGCGAAAGCGACGCCAGCCGCCAGAGGACGCTATCGACTTCCAAAAGAACATTCTCGGGATGGCCCATTCGCCTTCATCAACTCGGTAGCAAAAGCAAAAACGCAGCGAGATTCTTCGTCAACGAGCGCGACCGTGAGGTTTGCAAACAAGATACCGAGCTGATAGAGAGTCTGGTCATACATCCTCTGGTGAAAAGGAAAGGCCAATGTCCGGCGCAAAGCAAGCATGGCTTCGATCGTGAAGTACCTGTCTATAGACCTCTTGCTCGACAGGCTGTTCGAGGTTAACGAGTCAACTTGCTTTTGGTATGAGTAGTCCAATTCGTCGATGGTCGACCCCTGAACCTCAGCACGATCATTTATGTCCGCACAGTGTCCTCAAACCACCCATCTTTGAGAAGCTCTAGGCCTTGCCGCGTCTCGCGATCGAAGATCCTTCCCCATGCAACGCCGCTCGAGTGTTTCGTCCCCACAGAAATGACCCGCCCGAGCTCGCTGATATAGCGGGGAATAATCACGGTGATGTCGACCAAAAGTGTTGCAGGTCATAAGTCGTGGAGCTCGGGCGAGGAACGTTAAGTGGTGGCCGAAACCCGGGTAAGCGCTCCCTGGCCACGCAGATTCAGGAGGTCCATCCGAAGCCCCTCGCGTGTGGTACGCGAGGGGCTTCGGATGGACCGAATGCTTGGCGATCCTCCCGAGATTGTTCAACACTAGTCCCATTTAACAATCCTCATGAATCTAAACAAGCTGCCAGAAAAAGGAAAAAGGAACGACACCGTGCCATTGCGGCCGGTAGACCATAATTACTACAAAAAACACGGCCGTAACTGCGCATATGCCGTAAACGAGGAGGAACTTGAGCTTTGTATCGATCTTTCGGAATCGCAGCGCCACGTATAAGACAAGGAAAAACGAGGTAAACGTCGTCAGCCTCTGGAAGATGTTCACGAAGCAAGCGAGGAACTGGAAGACGACCTGGAGCATGGATCCATGAAAAAGAACCCTCTCCTCCCTGTTGTCATCCGAAGCCCCCACCCCAAACAAATGGGAAACGACAATCAGCAAAGCGTCCATGGCGGTCATGATCGGCGCCGCGAGCGCATTCCCCCCCGACCACGAGGACATGCTATACGTCGAGTACTTGTCAAAGTTCTTCTCAACGAAGCTCCACACGACATCAGGGGAAAGGGCCAAAGCCAACGCGACGACGCCATAACCCAGCATGACTTTCTTTGTCGGTGCGAGCGCCGAGAGCGGAATGAGCGCGAGCATGACGATGGCGGTCGAGTGAAACAGGGAGCCGAAAATGACCGCCGCAGCGAAACGGATCCTCTTCCCGGACTCCAGCCAAGGTATCGCCGCGATGATGATTGCGGCGGCGATACCTTGGCGCATGAGGTTCATAAAGGAAGCGTACGTCAGAAGTGTCACATAGAGGAAGAGTGCGAGCACGGGATTGCAGTCCGACTTATAGACCACATACCCGACGCAGGCGGTCATGACCGCACTGGTGAAGAGAAGAAGGAGCTGCGGATTGGGGCTGACCACGTTCAAGGCCCGGAGGAGGTACAGGAACCCGGTTTCATACCAGGAGTGTGCCATCCACGCCGTCAGGTAAGCGTTCCAGTACTGGAGCGTATCCACTCCGACCGCATAGCTTCTCAGGCCGGAGAACGCGAACAAGACCAGGCAGGCCAAGATGATAAAGCATCGTCTCTCAGCATCCCCGCGCGACACGCCCGTGATTACACCGAGAACGAGAATCACGACTATTTCCATCAGATAAATCGTCATGCGCGCCCAATCACCTTGAGATAATCGGTTCGAATCGACTTGGCGATCGAGGGCCACGAAAACAACTCCGCAACGCGACGTGAGGCCAGGGCCATCTCCGCATAGGCCTCAGCAGAGCTGGCGGCGGCGACGATGGCTTCCCGCACGGATTCGGGAGAAAGGTCGCAGACCCATCCGGCTCCCTCTGCGAGGATGACGTCAGACATGTTGGTACCCGGGGTTACCACGCATGGCAACCCGTAGGCGCACGCCTCGAGCAGACCCATCGGCATCCCCTCGTAGCGTGATGTGAGGAGAAAGATGTCCGCGGCGCGCAGAACCGCATCCTTCGCATCCCCGTATACAGGGCCGCGAACGGCAACAACGTCTGAAAGCCCCGCGGCCTGTAGCTTTTTCTCCATCTCATTTGAGAAGCCGTTGACGGAGTTGCCGTAAATCGAGAGATGGAAGCGCGGTGAATCCGCGCGAGCATTCAACGGAGTAAGTGCTTCGAGGAGGATGTCCAATCCCTTTTGATAGGGCTCCACTCTGCCAACGAACACAATTTCAGGCACGTCGCCATGCCACGACTCCCGATGAGGGCGCTCCTTGGGCACTTCTATGCCGTTCGGCTCGATGAAGCTGTTCCGGTTCCATTTCTCGCCGGACTCATCGCGTTCCTTCTCGGTAAGGTAGTGGATCGCAGCGGCGCCTTGAGCGAAACGGTTGTAGAAAACGGCGTTGCAGATTCGTTTCTTAAAGGTTTTCTTCCCCTGGTCTCCGCTCGTGAGGGCGCAGTGCGGCTCAATCACATATGGTATACCCGAAGACAGCACGCCCAAGAGGGTCGCGTTGGGATGAAACGCATAAAAACCCTCGAAAACGATTAGGTCAGGGCCCCAGATTCGACTGGTGAAATCTTCAATGTTGAAAGCAAAGTCGTTAGGGTTCCTGTAGAAAGGAAGACCCCTCCATTCTTCGCGCTCGACAGGTCTCATGTTATACCAGACAACCTCTTCGAGTTCGGATAAGGCCCCGATCAGTGCAGGCACACAGTACGTAGGGCCCGCGAAGCCCTCAAACTCAAGGTTCGAGAGAAATAGAATCCTCATTCAGCCTCAATCCTAAATCCTTTTAAGCACCGCGTGCGTCAGCTGCCAGAACAGACAATACGCGGAATAGACTGGGTTTATCTTCTCCACTTTTCGGTAGGCGTTCCACGTGCGGGAAACTGCACGGAATTTATTAGCGGAGCGGGAGCCGCCATGTTTCCTGTTCTTTGCAAGCACCTCGTCGAGGCCGCCGGCTGGAACGCCACTCTTGAGGACCTGGAGCCAGACGACCATGTCTTCAGGGAAATCGAACGAATCCCCGAAATCGGGACAAACGAGAAGACTCAGGGGTTTTTTCGAGAGGTCGAACGCGATGGTATGGCTGCAGGTCACGGTGTTCTTGAGAAAACCGTCGTAGTCGATGCTCTTGGGTACGTGTACGTAATTCCTATGCTGTCCGTCAGACTCAATGGTCTCATACGAGGTGAAACACATCCCCAGACCACAATCCCGCATGTACGCAAGCTGGTGATCAAGTTTATCCGGAAGCCATGCGTCATCGGCGTCCATGAACGCGACGAAATCGCCGGAAACGTGTTCGATACCGGTATTGCGCGACTTAGCCGCACCAACGTTGTGCTCGTTGGGATGAACCGAGATACGACGATCCTTATTCTCGTATTCCTTCGCAAGTCGAAGAGATGCGTCCGAAGAGCAATCTTCGACCACGATGAGCTCCCAGTTCTTATAGGATTGAGAAAGAACGGAGTCGAAGGTCTCGACAAGATACGGCTCAGCATTGTAGAGGGGCATAATGATTGAAACCAGGGGAGAATCGGTCATACGTTACTTCCCCCTCCTCATCGCCTTGAACGTTTTTACGAACACGCGGGTATCCAACCCGAGCGACTGATGGCGCACATAAAAGAGCTCACGAGCTTGCCTCTGACCACTTCTCCACGTGGATTCATTGCGGTCAGTCGCAGCCCACCAACCGGTGATGCCAGGCTTACATGCGAGCACCTCATCGCGTGCATCGCCGTATTCATACGTTTCCTCAAGTGTTACGGGACGAGGGCCAATGACGGATAAATCACCCGAGAGAACGTTAATGAATTGAGGAAGTTCGTCCAACGAAGTGCGGCGAAGAAAGCGGCCTACACGCGTGATTCGGGGATCATCGTCAACCTTCTGCTCGCGCTGCCATTGCGCCAACTGCTCGGGAGTCATGTACTTCTCAGGATGCTCGTGAGCATCAGAGACCATGGTTCGGAGTTTGAAGATATAGATAGGCTTGCCGCCCTTACCGACTCGCTTTTGGCGAAAAAACGGCTTGCCGGGAGAGTCAATCTCTATGGCGATGCATGCAGCTACGACGGGGATAGCCAATACCACACAGACGCCAGCAGAGAACACGATGTCAAAGGCTCGCTTGAAGGCAAAGTAGCCTGGCCCACCTTTCTTGGGAGCAGCAGCATTGGGATCGGCAGCGGGTGCCTTATAGCTTCCTGTCGCTACGAAACCTTGCGCCGGAGCAGGGTTCTCGACGGGAGGCGGAAATTCCGTCGCCACAGGAGCATGAGAGCCATTCTGCCGATCAATGACTTGACCGATCATTGGCGTACCACAAGGAACATCAGTTATATATTCAGTTTTATCCGACACGTTCTCTTCCAACACTTCGTCCCCGGGTCGGGGATCCCCCTGTTCTGTGTAGCGACCGTCTGCAGCTAGGCGATCGCCTTTTTAAAGTTGCGCATGACGCGCTGCTCGTTTGAAAGAACGGCAAGGCCAACGCGGGTGGTTACGCGTCGGCCGCACAGGTCAAGCTCCAAATAAGCAGTGCTCTTGCGTCTGTTAATGGTTTTGATAAGGCCTTCGTGGCCCAGCAGCGGGCCTGCCGTTACTACGACCCGGTCGCCATCTTTTAGGGCCTCGCTCATGGGCACTACGCGGTCTCCCCTATGCGTAAAGCCGCCAATAAGCTGAACCTCTTCTTTTGCCAGCGGCACAAACTGACCGTCCTGGGCAAGCACCCGGGCAAGATCGTCCATGCGCAGTAGATACTGTTGCACGGTGCGGGGATCTGCCGTATCGCAGATAAGATAACCGGGAAAGAGCGGCTTGGTCGTATTGACCCATTCGCCGTGAACCTTGATCTCGGTTTGAAATTGTGGATAAAAGAGCTCCCGCATGGCACTAGCCGGCACCATGCGCTCGATGCGCTCGCGCATTACGTCTTCGCGACCGTTAATGACCTGGATCACATACCACACGAGCACCACCCCCTTGCTGTCTTACGTGTGGCTCACGGGGTTTGGGTATGGCTTCGCCAGGGCGCTTGTGCGCAAAGGCGCTCCATATTCAAACCCTGAGCCCAGTTAGACAAGCACGTGGCTCTGCCCCACCGTGAACGGTATGTATAAGCGCAGTGGCTAGAGACGCGGACGTGTATCGCAAAAATGACCGCGACTCCAGCTGGCTGCGTGCGAACCAGTCAAGCGGGAATAAAACTAGACCGCACGCAAACAGCTGTAGGACTGCTGCAATTTGTCATGAAATAACGAATCGGAAGAACGGCCTGCACATAGATAAGAACAGATACATTCGATGCGATACGCATAATGACGCTATTGGAGCTCGTGGTTTTTCTGGCACCGCCGTTACGGCCGGATGCTGATCGACCCTGCGCTTTGCGGCTTGCTGGAGCCGTGGGCACAGTTGAACCCATGTAACGATAGATATCCTAGCACAAGGCGGCTAGTAACCGATTTAGGCCGCACGCGACAACATATCGTTCATTTGCAGTGCTTAAGGGGGTAATTTTGCAAACTTGTTCACATTAACGCAGGTTTATGCGGGTGTAGCTGTTGGCACGCACCGCCCGAGCTGCAACGCTGACTGCATGAAATGCAAAAAGGAAATATGTTGGGTTAACAAACTATGTACAGAAGTGGGAAATAAATTGCGCAACTTTTTTAGGCGTGGGTGCCGGCGTAGCGTCACTTTGGTTTGCGCGGTGTCTGTATATGAAAAAAGCCTCCGGTATCCCGGAGGCTATATGTTCACGATGGTGGAGACGAGGGGGATCGAACCCCTGACCTCTTGACTGCCAGTCAAGCGCTCTCCCAGCTGAGCTACGCCCCCGTGACGAGGAGATACTATAGGGGAATATTTGCGGGGATGCAAGAGGGAATTTTGGATTGATTATCCGCCGTCCCGATAAAACCCTAATGCAGCAAATAGCCGATTGCGACGCCTTGGTGGACTTGGATCTTGGCCGTATTCCTGATGACATTAGAGATGCCCGTGTCGGCTAGCAGACCCAGCGGGCTCCGGTCCAGCTCCCACTCTAGGCCGTGCTCGCTTATCTCTGTGTTGGAAGCGATGGCGATGATGGAAAACGTCTTACCTTCGGCGCCTTCGATGGTCCACGACTCGCCTGCGTGAAGGACGCGAGCGACCACTTTGTCTTCGGCAATCCAGATGGGAGCATCCTCGTAGCCCGCGAGCAGCCCCAGTACGGAAAGCGCCATATCCGGACGGCCGCCGGTGGCGCAAGTCGCAACCACTTCGGCACCCGGCCAGCGACGGCGGACCGAATCGAGCGCCAACGCCAGATCGGTATAGTCCTTGTAGGGGTCGTGGCGCTCAACTTCAAACTCCGTGGCGGCATCCAACAGCGCGCGGCCGGCATCACTCACCGTATCGGCATCCCCCACATACACGTCGCAGCCCAGTCCCGCGCCCAGTAACGCGTCGAGCCCGCGGTCCACGGCGACAACGTGGTCGCACTCCCCCGCCAGCTGACGTAGCAGACCCGCGCTCGCCACCACAGGCGAGCCGCAGACCACCAATACGTTGCAAGCCACAGCTCTCGCCTATCCCTTAAACGCAAGCACGCGGGCCAGATCCAGGTCCTCATAGCTATCGATAAAGATATCGCAGTTGTCACGAACCTCGTCGCGCTCCATGCGACCGAGCGGGTCATAAATACGCACGCGCTTAAAGCCGGCGGTGCCAGAGCTCTTAAGGCCAAAGACAGCGTCCTCAAACACCCATGCACGCTCAAACTTATGCCCGTGACGCTCCTCTAGGCGTCGCAGCGCCATCTCGTATACGTCGGGGAACTGCTTGGAGCGCCCCGCCTCGCCCGTGGTGGTAATAAACTCCATGTAGGCATTAAGCCCGGCGCCCGCAAGCGCAGACGTAACCAACTCGGCCGGCGTGGACGTGGCAACGCACATGGCAATACCGGCCTCCTGCGCCTGATTCAAAAATGCAAGCAGACCCTCGCGCGGCGGCACCTTGGAATAGCCATCGATCAGGATGTCGCTCAGCTCGCGATACAGCTCCTCGCCATTTTCACCAATGCCCCAGATGTCGTGGTAGGCCTGGCATTCGTCCTCGAGCGACAAATGCTCAAACTGGGCAAAATCGTCGACCGTCACGTCAACCCCGTGGCGGTGCAATAACTCGGGCTGGGCATAGGCCCAAACGGGGGTGCTATTAACCAGCGTGCCGTCGCAATCGAAAATAAAAGCAACACTTGGGGCAGCGATGCGGTCCATAAACGAGCCTTTCAATGTCAAATGGTAAACAACCTGCTAAAAACGTTTTACCAAACGTAAACCTAACAATCTAGAAACCCTAATTGATAAAGCTGTCAAGAGTTTTACCATCGCAATTCTGCCAGTGGTATAAACATGGCGCTTACCGATTAAACGCCACCGCAAATCCACTTTCGTTCATATAAGTAACGTACAGGTGTTATCGTAGTTTTTGCCGAAAGTTCCACCGAGCACGCGAGGTGGAACGAATCACTGAAACTTCGCCGTCCCTTCGATTCGTGCAGCCTTGGACCTTTCGCATCTAGTCACCAAGGCAACACGCTGCCGCGTCATGATGGGATCAAACGTGAGCGATACAAAGCTAAAGCCAGCAACTAAAAAGCCTGCTACCCGTAAAGCCGCCCCGCACGCGCCGGAGCTCACCAAAGACGATGTCTATCTGTTTGGCATCGGTACGTGGGAGCGCAGTTGGGAAAAGATGGGCGCGCACCCCGACACGCAGAACCGTACGCGCGGCTGGCGTTTTTGCGTTTGGGCGCCCGACGTAAAAAGCGTCCATGTCATTGGCGAATTTAACGACTGGGATGAGCAAGCCAACCCGCTGGTGCCCGTGCATACGAGCGCTATTTGGGAAGGCTTTATTCCTGGCGCCGAGCAGGGTCAGCTCTATAAGTATCTCATCGAGACCAACGAGGGCGAAAAGCTCTACAAGGCCGATCCGTACGCCTTTAAGGCCGAGTGCCCTCCGGGTACCGCGAGCGTGCTGTGGACCCTCGATGGCTACCAGTGGAACGACGCCGCATGGCTCAAGCGCCGCGCCAGCCATAACCACATGTCGCAGCCCCTTAACATCTACGAGGTGCATATTGGCTCGTGGAAGCGCCACGGCGACGCGCCGCAGGGCGAGCCGGACGAGTACGGCAACTACCCCGGCCCCATGGATCCCTTCCCCGCGCAGCGCGGTGAGTTTTACACCTACGACGACCTGTCGGTTGAGCTCGTGGACTACGTCCGCGACATGGGCTACACGCATATCGAGGTCATGCCGCTTATGGAGCATCCTTTCGATGGCTCCTGGGGCTACCAGACGACCGGCTACTATGCCGCCACGTCGCGCTACGGCAACCCGCAGCAGCTCATGCACTTTATCGATGCGTGCCACGAAGCGGGCATCGGCGTGATCATGGACTGGGTGCCCGGCGGTTTTTGCGCCGACTCCCACGGCCTTGCCACCTTTAACGGCCACATGCTGTTTGAGCACGAGATTCACCCCAACTGGGGCACGCACAAGTTTGACTTCGCCCGCGGCGAGGTCCGCTCCTTCCTGGTCTCCAACGTGCTGTACTGGCTCGAGAACTTCCACGTGGACGGCATTCGCATGGACGGCGTGTCCAGCATGCTGTACCTCAACTTTGGCATCGACGATCCGGGCCAAAAGAAGTTCAACAAGTACGGTACCGAGGAGGACCTGGACGCCAGCGCGTTTATCCGCCAGGTCAACTGCGCCGTGGAGGCACACTACCCCGACGTGATGATGATGGCCGAGGAGTCCACCGCGTGGCCGCTCGTGACCTATCCTCCGCAGGACGGCGGCCTGGGCTTCCACTATAAGTGGGACATGGGCTGGATGAACGACACCCTGCACTACATGCAGACCGATTTTCCGTGGCGCCCCGGCAACCACGGCTTGCTCACGTTCTCCATCATGTACGCCTTTACCGAGAACTTCATCTGCCCGCTGAGCCACGACGAGGTCGTACACGGCAAGTGCTCGCTCATCGGCCGCATGCCGGGCGACTGGTGGCGCCAGTTTGCCGGCCTGCGCACGCTGGCCTTCTACCAGATGACGCATCCCGGTGCCAAGCTCAACTTTATGGGCAACGAGATCGGTCAGTTTATCGAGTGGCGCTACTACGAGTCCATTCAGTGGTTCCTGACCGAGGAGTACGAGACTCACAAGCATCATCAGGCGTTTATCAAGGCGCTCAACCATCTGTACACCGCCGAGCCCGCCCTGTATGAGCGCGGATACACCGACGACGGCTTTACCTGGATCGACGCGGATAACTCCAAGCAGTCCATCGTGAGCTTTGTGCGCCAGGGCGAGGACATTGACGACGACCTGGTGATCCTGATCAACTTTGACCCGGCGAGCTATGAGAGCTTCCGCGTGGGCGTGCCGCGCGAAGGTGACTGGGAGGTCATCTTCGATTCCGACCGTCCCGAGTTTGGCGGCAGCGGCTATGCCGGTGATGAGCCCTACACCTGCTCGAGCGAGCCCTATCCCTGGAACGGGCAGATGGACTCTATTGAGATCAAGGTGCCCGGCCTGGCCGGCGTGGTGCTTAAGCGCCGCGGCCCCAGCAGCTACAAGCCGCCCGTGGTCGAGGAGACCAAGAAGGCGACGCGCAAGCGTGCGTCCTCGGTGAAGCCCAAACCCGCGGCTGCCAAGAAGGCTCCGGCTAAGACGAAGGCCACGACGACCAAGGCCAAGGCCAAGACCGCCGCAAAGCCCGGTGCTAAGGCTACCGCGGCCAAGAAGCCGGCTGCCAAAAAGGCCGCTACCAAGGCAAAGTCTGCTTCTGTTAAGTCGTCTGCCAAGGATGCGTAACAAAACCGTTACAGCTGTAATTACCCGCACCGCCGGGGCGTAGGATGTAAGTCATAACCGTTCCGGGAGAAACATCCCCGGGGGAAAGGAACGTATGAATAAGATCTTCGACAACAAGCAGGAGTTTACCGAGCTCTATCGCGATGCCGTCATGAGCATCAGCGGCAAGAGCGTCGAGGCCGCCAGCGACCTGGACCGCTTTAACGCCCTGGCCAAGCTCGTGGCCGAGAAGGCACGCACCGTTGCCACCAAGAGCGACGCCCGTGTGGCCGCCGAGGGCAAGAAGCGCGTGTACTACTTCTCGATCGAGTTTTTGATCGGCCGCCTGCTCGACAACTACCTGCTCAACTTTGGCGTGCGCGACATGGTCGCCGAGGCGCTCGACGACATGGGCTTTGATCTGTCCGTCATCGAGAACCAGGAGCCCGATCCGGCTCTGGGCAACGGTGGCCTGGGCCGTCTGGCCGCATGCTTCTTAGATTCCATGGCTGCCGAGGGCATTGCCGGCTACGGCAACGGCATGCGCTACCGCTACGGCCTGTTTAAGCAGGAGATCGTCAACGGCAGCCAGGTCGAGGCCACCGACGAGTGGCTCACCCACGGCTATCCCTGGGAGGTCCGTCGTCAGGACAAGGCCGTGACCATTAAGTTTGGTGGCCACGTTGAGGGCTTTGAGGAGAACGGCCGCACGTTCTATCGCACGGTGGACACGCAGGATATCCTGGCCGTCCCCTACGACATCCCCGTTGTGGGCTATGCCGGCGAGACCGTCAACAAGCTGCGCGTCTGGGCTGCCGAGCCGGTCGAGGAGCACTTCGATCTGGAGGCCTTCAACCGCGGCGACTACGCCCTGGCCGACGCCGAGCGCGCCGAGGCCGAGGCCATCAGCGCCATCCTCTACCCCAACGACGCCGGCGAGCACGGCCGTCTGCTGCGCCTGAAGCAGGAGTACCTGTTTGTTTCGGCCGGCATCTACAGCCTGCTCGACACCTTTGAGAAGGAGCACGGCGAGAACTGGGAGCTGCTGCCGCAGTTTGTGGCCATCCATACCAACGATACCCACCCCGCCATGTGCGGCCCCGAGCTCATGCGTATCCTGATCGACGAGAAGAAGCTCGAGTGGGACGACGCCTGGAACATCGTGACGCAGGTCGTGAGCTACACCAACCACACCATCCTGCCCGAGGCTCTGGAGAAGTGGCCCATCGGCACGTTCTCCAAGCTCCTCCCCCGCGTGTACCAGATCATCGACGAGATCAGCCGTCGTTGGCACGAGTCGTTCGACACCACGCAGGAGGGCTGGCAGGAGCGCCTGCGCCAGACCGCTATCCTGTGGGACGGCGAGATTCGCATGGCCAACCTGTCTGTGATCTGCAGCCACAGCGTCAACGGCGTGGCCAAGATCCACTCCGACATCATCAAGAACATCGTGCTCAAGGACTTCTATGCCCTGACGCCCGAGAAGTTCAACAACAAGACCAACGGCATCTCGCACCGTCGCTTCTTTGCCGAGGCCAACCCCACCTACGCCAAGCTCGTCACCGAGGCCATTGGCGACGGCTGGCTCAAGGACGCCTTTGAGCTGGAGAAACTCAAGGAGTTCCAGAACGACACCGAGTTCCTTAAGGCCGTGGGCGCCTCCAAACGCGCCAACAAGGAGCGCCTGGCCGCCTACGTCAAGGCCGAGACCGGTCTGGTCATCGATCCCAACACCGTCTTCGATGTCCAGGTAAAGCGCTTCCACGCCTACAAGCGCCAGCTCATGAACATCATGAAGGTAATGGACATCTACAACCGTCGCATCGCCGATCCCAACTTCCACGTGACGCCGACGACCTTCATCTTTAGCGGCAAGGCCGCCTCGAGTTACACCTTTGCCAAGGAGACCATCCGCCTCATTAACTCGGTGGCCGAGGTCGTCAACAACGACCCGCGCGTCAATGAGGTCATGAAGGTCTGCTTTATCCCCAACTTCCGCGTGAGCAACGCCCAGCTCATCTACCCCGCCGCCGAGATCTCTGAGCAGATCTCCACGGCAGGCAAGGAGGCCTCGGGCACGTCCAACATGAAGCTCATGATGAACGGCGCCATTACGCTGGGCACCCTCGACGGCGCCAACATCGAGATCGCCGACCTGGCCGGCCGCGAGAACGAGGCCATCTTTGGCCTGACCGCCCCCGAGGTCGAGCAGCTCTGGGCGTCGAACAGCTACTTTGCGTGGGATACCCTCAACGGCGACCGCGAGCGTCTGGGCCGCGTGATGGACGAGCTCAAGGACAACACCTTTGCGGGTCTTTCGGGCAACTTCGAGAGCATCTACAACGAGCTCATGAACAACAACGACCCCGACCTGGTCATGGCCGATTTCCGCAGCTACGTGGATGCGTGGGAGAAGCTCACCGGCAGCTATGGCGACCAGGAGACCTGGAACCGCAAGGCTCTGCTCAACACCGCCTCGAGCGGCTGGTTCTCGAGCGACCGCACCATTCGCGAGTACCGCGACGAGATCTGGCACGCATAAAGGCGCGCGAGCTCCCCTATGCCAGCACGGCATTACTCGACGGGCGTGACGTTGCGCCGCGCCCGTCGCTAATGGGTTTAGGAACATCGATGACAGAAGGAGAAATCGATGAGTAAGAAAGAATGCATCGCGATGCTCCTCGCAGGAGGACAGGGCAGCCGATTGGGGGCACTCACCCAAAAGATCGCTAAGCCGGCGGTTAGCTTTGGTGGCAAGTTCCGCATTATCGACTTTTCGCTCTCCAACTGCTCCAACTCGGGCATCGACACGGTGGGCGTTCTGACGCAGTATCGCCCCTACCTGCTGCATGCCTACGTGGGCTCCGGCGAGGCGTGGGATCTGGACAGCCGCGACGGCGGTGTGTCGATCCTGCCGCCGTACGAGACGCAGACCGGCGGCGCCTGGTATGCAGGCACGGCCGACGCCATTACACAGAACCTCGACTACATCAAGGCCAACGACCCCAAGTACGTCCTGATTCTTTCGGGCGATCACCTGTATCGCATGGACTACCGCAAGATGCTCAAGACGCACATTGAGAACAACGCCGACCTCACGGTGAGCGTTATGCCCGTGCCGTGGGAGGAGGCCAGCCGCTTTGGCATCCTAACCACCGACCCCGAGGACGGCCGTATCACCAAGTTCACCGAGAAGCCCGATAAGCCCGATTCGAACCTCGCGTCCATGGGCATCTACATCTTCTCGGCCGACGTGCTGATCGAGGCGCTCGAAGAGGACGCTCTGGACCAGCGCTCGAGCCACGACTTTGGCAAGGACATCATCCCCAAGCTGCTCGGCGAGGGCAAGCGCCTGTACAGCTACGAGTTCCACGGCTTTTGGAAGGACGTCGGCACCATCGCCAGCTTCCACGAGACCTCGATGGACCTGCTGGGCAACAACCCCGAGTTCGATCTGTTCGACAAGCACTTCCCCATCATGTCCAACATCACCACGCGTCCGCCGCACTACATTGGCCCGGACGGACGCCTGGACGACTGCCTGGTCTCCAACGGCTGCAAGATCTACGGCACAGCTCGCCACTCGATCCTTTCGACCGATGTCATCATCGAGGAGCGCGCCGTGGTCGAGGACTCCGTGCTGCTGCCGGGTGCGCACGTTAAGAGCGGCGCGCACATCTGCCGCGCTATTTTGGGCGAGAACTCCACGGTCGAAGAGGGCGTGAAGCTCGGCTCTGTCGATACCACCAAGGATACGGCCGTCGTTGGAAATGACGTCGTTATCGGGAAGGGGGAATGATCCGATGATCAATCGCAAGGCCATCGGTTATATCACCGCTAACTACTCTTCGACCTACGGCAGCGTGCTGCTCAAGGATCGCCCCATCGCGTCCGTTCCGTTTTTGGGCCGCTACCGCCTGATCGACTTCCCGCTGTCCAACATGATGAATGCCGGCATTAAGACCGTCGGCGTCGTCATGCCGGGCAACTACCGCTCGCTGATCGACCACGTGGGCTCGGGCAAGGACTGGGGCCTGGACCGCAAGAAGGGCGGCCTGTTCATGGTGCCCGGCAACGCGTATGGCACCACCAAGGGCGGCATGCGCTTCCTGCTGCGCGACATCATCTCCAACAAGACGCTGTTCCAGCGCTCGGACAAGCCCTATGTCGTGATGATGGGCACCAACATCATCTTTAACATGGATCTCAACACCATCATCGACGCGCACGAGAACTCCGGTGCCCAGATGACCGTGGTGTACTGCAAGGCCACGCGCAACGTCGATGACGAGACCAAACTCGAGATTAACGAGAACGGCCGCCTGACGGGCGTGAGCGCCGGCGTCGTGTACGGCGACAACGCCTCTATGGACTGCTGCATCGTCAACCGCGAGACGCTGCTCGAGATTATCGACCACTACCAGGCCGCCGACTATCTGGACCTGCTCGAGGCACTCCAGGGCGACTTTGGCAACATCGACGTGTGCAGCTACGAGTACAAGGGCGAGGTCGTGGGCGTGTTTAGCGAGAAGTCGCTGTACCGCCGCAGCATGGACCTGCTCGACCAGACCGTGGCCGATCAGCTCTTTGACCCCGAGCGCCCGATCCTGACCAAGGCTCACGACGTGCCGCCTTCGCGCTATGCGACCGGCAGCCACGCGTGCAACTCGATCATCTCGGCCGGCTGCATCATCAAAGGCACCGTGCGCAACTCGATCCTGTCGCGCGGCGTCGTGGTCGAGGAAGGCGCTTCGGTGACCAACTCGATCATCAACCAGAGCTGCATCATCAAGAGCGGCGCACGCGTTGAGAATGCCATCCTGGATAAGAACAACGTGGTCCCCACCAATACCGAGCTTCGCGGCACGCCCGAGAACATTCTGGTGCTGGGCAAGGCTCCGTTAACTTCCGACACCACCATCGTGCGTTAACGTTGACGCCGCAACATCGCTCGTAACATGTAGAATAGCCGCCCGGTTAGCGCCAGGCGGCTATTCTCGAATTACATCATGGGAGACAATATGGCAGATTCCAGCAAAAAGATGCAGATCGTGTTTGCCTCGGCCGAGTGCGCACCGTTTATTAAGACCGGTGGCCTGGGTGACGTGGCGGGCTCGCTGCCTGCGGCGCTTGTGCGCGCCGGCGCCGAGGTCATCGTGATGGTGCCCAAGTACGCCACCATCAAGGACGAGTACAAGGCGCAGATGGAGCACTTCTCCGACTTTTACGTGAGCCTGGGCTGGCGCAATGAGTACTGCGGGCTGGAGAAGCTCGAGCGCGACGGCGTCACCTATATGTTCGTTGACAACGAGCGCTACTTTGCGCGCGACTATCCGTACGGCTTCTTTGACGACGGCGAGCGCTTCGCGTTTTTCTCCAAGGCCATCACCGAGAGCCTGCAGCACCTGCCCGAGGGCTTTGAGTGCGACATCCTGCACTGCAACGACTGGCAGACGGCACTGGCGCCCGTGTTCTTGCGCGAGTTCTACCAGGGCCTGCCGCTGTACGACCGCGTTAAGACCGTGTTCTCGATCCACAATGTGGCGTTCCAGGGCCAGTTTAGCGACACCGTGATGGAGGACATCCTGGGTGTGGCGCATATTCCGGCGGCAGCTACGCAGCTGCGCTGCGACGCCTGCAGCATCAACTACATGCTGGGCGCGCTACACTATGCCGATGCCATCACCACGGTGAGCCCCACCTACGCGAGCGAGATCCAGACGCCCGAGTTTGGCGAGGGCCTGGACGGCGTGCTGCGCGAACGCTCATACGCGCTGCAGGGCATCCTCAACGGCATTGACGTTGCGGGCTTTGACCCGGCAACCGATAAGCGCATTGCCGCAAACTACACGGTCGACGACCGTTCCGGCAAGGCTGTGTGCAAGGCCAAGCTGCAGGAAGAGCTGGGGCTCGAGGTCCGCGACGACCGCCCGCTTATGGTGATGGTTACTCGCCTGACGCGCCAGAAGGGCATGGACCTGGTCATGTACGCGCTCGACCGCATCCTGTCCGGCGGCGTTCAGGTGGCCGTGCTGGGCACAGGCGACCGCGACTACGAGGACGGCCTGCGCTACTTCCAGGACAAGTACCCTGGCACCATGGCCGCGCGCATCGAATTCGATCCGGCACTGTCGCAGCGTATGTACGCCGCCGCCGACATGTTCCTGATGCCTTCGAAGTTTGAGCCCTGCGGTCTGTCGCAGATCATCGCCATGCGCTACGGCACCCTGCCCATCGTGCGCGAGACCGGTGGCTTGAAGGACACCGTGCAGCCGTACAACGAGTTTACCGGCGAGGGCACGGGCTTCTCGTTTAGCAACTTTAACGGCGACGAGATGGGTGACGCCGTGTTCCGCGCGGCACGCCTGTTCTGGGACAACCGCGATGCCTGGAACCAGCTGGTCACGCAGGCCATGAGCCAGGACTTTAGCTGGACGCGCTCGGCCGACAAGTATCTGGACCTGTATTTCTTTATGCACCCGGAGATTGAGAGGCCGGCGGCTGTGGAGGCTGCTGCGGCTGTCGAGGAGCCGGTTGCTGCTGAGGAGCCCAGGGCCGAGAAGAAGCCGGCTGCCGAGGCCGAGGTAAAGCCCGCAGCAAAGCCTGCCGCCAAGAAGACGACGACCCGCAAGACGACGGCTAAGAAGGCCACGACCACGAAGGCCGCTGCGAGCAAGACCACCGCTGCCAAGGTAACTACTGCCAAGGCAACGACCACGCGCAAGCGTACGACCGCCGCTGCCAAGAAGGCCGCCGAGGCCGAGGTTACCCCCGAGGTAAAGGCCGAGACCACCGCTGCCGAGGCTAAGCCTGCGGCAAAGGCTCCGGCTAAGACCGCTTCCAAGAAGACGGCTGCTACCAAGAAGACGACCGCGACCAAGACCGCGACCGCCAAGAAGGCCACGGCTACGAAGTCGACGACGACCAAGGC
>UQZH01000030.1 GCA_900545445.1 uncultured Collinsella sp.
GCGCACGGCATGGCTGCCAACGAGACGCTTGCGTCCGGTGAGCCCCAGGGCCCCAGCATGGAGTATCTGGGCGGCCACGGCGTGAACCCGGAGTATATCGACCGCGAGCTCAACCCCGATGCGCCCGAGATTCCCGCCGGTCCGGCACCGGTCGAGGGCATCATCATGGATTTTGAAACGAAGGAGGAGTAACCATGGCCGAACCCACGCTTTTGCCCGAGCGGCTCCAGTACCTCCCGACCAAGATCGAGCTCGACGAGAGCATCGAGAAGGCCAAGGCGACCCTTCTTAAGAAGATCAAACGCTCGGTGTACGTCTACCGTGTCGACTGCGGCGGCTGCAACGGCTGCGAGATCGAGATCTTCGGTTCCATCACGCCCGTCTTCGACGTCGAGCGCTTTGGCATCAAGGTCGTGCCCTCGCCCCGTCACGCCGATGTGCTGCTGTACACCGGCGCCGTGACGCGTGCCATGCGCATGCCGGCCCTGCGCGCCTTTGAGGCCGCACCCGATCCCAAGATTGTGGTGTCCTATGGCGCGTGCGGCTGCACCGGCGGCATCTTCTACGATAACTACTGCGTCTGGGGCGGCACGGACAAGATCTTGCCGGTCGATGTCTACATCCCCGGCTGCCCGCCCAGCCCCGCGCAGACCATCTACGGCTTTGCCATGGCGCTCGGTCTGCTGGACCAAAAGCTCCATGCCGAGACCACGGTGGAGGCCGCCGGCGAGCAGGCCGATATCCTGCACCCCGGTGTGCCGTACAAGCTGCGCGTTGCCATCGAGCGCGAAGCTCGCGCCATGAGCGGCTACCGTTACGGCCGCGACCTGGCCAACGAGTTTATGGATACGCTTGAGAGCGCGCCCAAGGGCGATATCCGCGGTGCCATGGCGCTGCTCATCGACAAGCAGGACGATCCGCGCCGCGTCGAGGTGTACTCGGCGCTGCAGGATCTGGTGCTGGCCGGAGGTCGCTAGATGGAGCTCACGGACCGCTCTGGTTACTTTGCGGGCCCCGGTATGCTCGGCGGCTCCTTTGGCGATGCCTCGCGCGCAAGCGACGAGGCCGCCGAGGGCGTCGCCGACCCCTGCCTGGGCCATGCGCCCGACCAGGTGGTCTTTTACGAGCTCACGCGTAAGTTTGTGGAGACCGAGGAAGACGTTCCCCAGGAGGCCTGCGACGTGCTGTACTACACGCTCGCCGTGGGCCACCACACCGGCGTGCTCGATTGCTTTGAGCCGCGCCTGTCGGTGCCGGTGGATGTGTTCTATACGCTTATCGACGCGTTGCCGGAGGGGGAGGCCAAGACCAAGTTCGAGGCCATCCGCTCCTTTGGCGAGTGCCAGCTCGACAAGGCGGCGGTGCCGTCGCTGCTCGAGGCCTGTGATGCGCTGCTCGACGAGCGCGGTTTTCGCGGTTCTGCCAAGGCCGGCATCTCGGTGTTCGATGACGACTTTGGCCTGCATGCCCAGCAGGTCGCGTTCTTAATGAAATTTCACGATTTGGTGGAGCGCGTGCGCGATGTGTCGGGCGTGTATCTGACGGGAAGGTTGCAGTAATGGGTCACGTTGTGGATGGACGTGTGAACGGCGCCCCGTTTGCGGGTATCGTGCTCACGGCGGGAAGCGTGCTGCGTGCCGACGATGCCGCCGGCCCCGTGCTCTCCAAAAAGATGGAGGACGCACCCATCGCCGGTTGGTACACCATCGACGGAGGCCAAACGCCCGAGGACGACATCATCGAGGTCAAGCGCGAGCGTCCGCCGCGTTTGGTTTTGGTCGATGCCGCCGACATGGCGCTGCCCGTCGGGTCTATCCGCCTGCTCGATAAGCGCGATGTGGCCCGCAAGTCGATGTTCACCACGCATTCGCTCCCTTTGTCGATTCTGATCGAGGAAATCGAGCAATCGTGCGAAGATATCGTCTTCGTTGGGATTCAGCCGGGCGATACGGAGTTTTACAACCCCATGTCCCCGGAGGTCTTTGACGCCGTCGACGCCGTGTACGACGCCGTGGCCGCCAACGACTTTTCCAACTTTGTCCGCTTGGGGCAAGAGCAATAGGAGCGCTTGTCCCTGCTGATTAGGAAAGAAGTGATTGACATGGCAGATTCCAAGGTGGAGTACCCCGCTCCCGATTGCCTGGCGCCCGCCGCGATCGAGGCCAAGACCGAGGCCGCCGGCGTGACCAAGGCCAACCTGCCGGTCGCAAAGGCCTTTCTGTTGGCAATGTTCGCCGGTGCGTTCATTGCCTTCGGCGGCCTGTTCTTTACCGTGTTCTTGAGCGATAGCACGCTGGGCTGGGGCGCTCAGCGTGTCGTGGGCGGCCTGTGCTTTTGCTTGGGCCTGGTGCTGGTGCTGGTGTGCGGCGCCGAGCTGTTTACCGGTAATTCGCTTATGGTCTGCGCGCTCAAGAGTAAAAAGATCACCCTGGTCCAGATGCTCAAGGCCTGGGTCGTCGTGTGGGTCGGCAATTTTGTCGGTGCCCTGTTCATCGTCTTTTTGGTGTACATGGCCGGCATTTACAAGCTCAACGGCGAGGCGGTCGCCAATTCCATGGTGAGCGTCGCCGCTGGCAAGGTGACGGTCGACTGGGTGACGATCTTCTTCCGTGGCATCCTGTGCAACATCTTTGTGTGCCTGGCCGTGTGGATCGGTACCGCCGGCAAGACCGTGGTCGATAAGGTTGTGGGCATTCTTCTGCCCATCGCCGCCTTTGTGGCCTGCGGTTTTGAGCACTGCGTTGCCAATATGTACTTTTTGCCCATGGGTGCCGTGATGCATGCATGCGGTTATGGTGCCGACGTCGCCGGCGCCGATGCGCTCAACGCTGCGGGCATTGCGTTTAACTTGTCCGCCGCCACGCTGGGCAACATCGTGGGCGGCGCGGTTCTGATCGCGCTCGGCTACTGGTTTATCTACGCTAAGAAGTCCGAGGCGTAAGGTACCGTCTGTTTGACGTTGGGCCTCCCGCGGGGCGTTGCCGTGCGGGAGGCTTTTTGGGTCTGGGGCTCGTTGCCGGGCTTTTGGCCTGTTGTGTTTGGCTGATGAAAGGGGTAATCGAGATGGCATCTGCTGTGAAGCGTGATGGTCGCTCCGTAGTGACGACATGCGGGGGATGCTATGCCGATTGCGCCTTTGCGGCCCATGTTGAGGATGGGCGTGTGGTGGCCGAGTTGCCGGTGCCGGGGCATCCGTGCGCGGCGCGTGCCCTGTGTGCCCGCGGACGGCATCGCCTGGCAATGCCGTTTGACGAGCGCGACCGCATTGTGCACCCCATGCGACGCCGCCAGGATGGCTCGAGGTTCGATGTGATTTCGTGGGACGAGGCGTTCGCGCAGATTGCCGAGCGTCTTTTGGGCATTGTTGACGAGCGCGGGCCTCGTGCGCTGGGTATGACGCTCGGCGTGCCCTCGTTCGACCGCTACTGGGCGTATCGTTTTATGCATGCGCTTGGTTCGCCCAACGTGTATGGTGCCGACGGTGCCTGCGAGGTAAGCCGACTTACCGGTTGGGAGCACAGCTTGGGCTATAGTCCCGCCTCCGACCTTGCGCACACCGATTGCATCATGTATCTGGGGCGTTCGCTGGTGGACTCGTCTTCGATGGGGGCAGTCGACGCCTTGAATGACGCACGCCGGCGCGGGGCGAAAATCATTGTCGTGGACCCGCGGCGCAGTGGCTCGGCTGCGCTTGCCGACCGCTGGCTGCGCGTACGCCCGGGCTGCGACTTGGCGCTGCTGTTGGGTATTGCCCATGTCTTGATTGCCGAGGACCTGTATGACCACGAGTTCGTGACCCGCTATACCACGGGTTTTGACGAGCTGGCACAGACGGCCAGTGCTTGGACGCCCGAGTGGGCTGAGTCGATGTGCGACGTGCCGGCCGCAGAGATCGCCGCCACGGCGCGCGATCTAGCTGCCGCGGCGCCTGCTGCGGTGGTGGACGCCGGCTTTCATGGCGGCATTGGCATCGCGTATGCCAACAGCACCCAGACCGCGCGCGCGATTTGTCTGGTCGATGTGCTGCTGGGCTGCATCGGACACGCAGGCGGCGCGCTCAATCCACCTACACCGCTTGTGCTGGGCGACCTTGATCCCGCACGTTTTGCGACGCCGCCGGTGTCGCGCATATCCAAGCTGGGGTCCGAGCGCTATCCACTGGTCGATCCGGTGCGCGGCCTGTGCACGACCATCGGTCAGTCGATTCTGGCCGGGGACCTGCGCGGGCTGATCGTTTACGCCAGCAATCCCGGCGCGGGCTATGGCAACGCCGGGGCGTGGTTATCGATTCTGGAACAGCTCGACTTGCTCGTGACGATTGATATTCGCTGGTCCGAGACGGCGCGTGCTTCTGATTTCGTGCTGCCCGACGTGACGTATCTGGAGGCTGACCGCGGCGTGGGAACGGTGACAGGCGCCAACGATGCGCGCGTGTTCTACCGCAACGCCGTGCTGTCCATTTTGCATGACGACACGAGACCGGGGCGGGAGATCTTTGCCGGGTTGGCTGTGGCCTGCGGCGTTGGCGATTGCTTCGACTTTACGTCCGACGACCTGGCGGCTGCCCAGGTGGCGCCTTTTGGGATCGATCTGGACGAGCTCAAGGAGCGCGGCTGGGCCGATACGGGCGTGGCGCTGCCGTCGCGCACGGGAGAGCCGGTGATTCCGCTTGCCGGCGGCAAAATTGCGCTGGCAAGCGACGTATGGGAACGAGTCGGCATGGGTCGTGTGCCCAACTGGATTGCGCCCATGGTGGAGCCCGGCCCGGGGATGTTTCGCCTCATTAGTGGCAACCGTCCCTTTGAGTCGCACACCTCGCGCAGGCTTGCGGCTCAAGGTGCCGCCGAGGCTGGATCGGACCTGGATGCCGTGCAGATGAATGCCGATGCCGCCGCTCGCATGGGTATTGCCGACGGCGAGATCGTCGAACTCGTGAGCGATATGGGCCGCGACCGCGTGCGCGTGGAGACGACGCCGTATCTGCATCCGGCGTGCATCTTTACGTCGGCCGCCCCCGGCGGGCGTTCGTTTGGCGCCGATGCCGGTGGCGCTCAAGCCTTGGGCGTGGGCCCGCTCGACCATACGCCGCTGCGCTGGGACCCGTTGACGGGTGCCGCGCTCACCCAGGAAAACGCCGTTCGTGTGGAAAAGATCGCGGCGCGCGAGGATAATAGCGATTGATTGACTCAGCCGATCGAATTGGCTGATAGTTTGACGTTCGAATGATTGATTCACCTTTGGTTTTGAAAGGCCGCACATGAGCGATAGCCAGAACATGTCCGATGAGGTACGCGCCCGCCTTCGCGCTATTCCTTCCGTCAACGAGCTGCTCGCAGAGTGGCCGGTTGTGAAGGCGGCGGGGGAGACCTGCGACGCGGTGGTGCATGCCGCCGTCACGGCCGAGCTCGATGAGGAGCGCGCCGCGATTCGTGCCGGCGCCGCCCCGCGTTCCAAGCGCGAACTGGCCTCGGCCATTGAGTGGCGTGCGCATCGCTCCGCGCTGCCGAGCCTGCGTCCCGCCGTCAACGCCACGGGTGTGGTTATCCATACCAACCTTGGTCGAGCCCCGCTCGCGGAGTCGGCCGCCAAGGCCGTGGCCGAGGTCGCGCGCGGCTACAGCACGCTCGAGTACAGCGTGGACACCTGCTCGCGCGGGTCGCGCAAGGAGCATGCCGCGCAGCTCATCCGCTCGCTTACCGGTGCCGAGGACGCGCTGGTCGTCAACAATAACGCGGCCGCGGTGCTGCTAGTGCTTGCCACCCATGCCGCGGGCAAAGAGGTTATCGTCAGCCGCGGTGAGCTCGTCGAGATCGGTGGCAGCTTTCGTATTCCCGACGTCATGGCGGCCTCGGGCGCCAAACTCGTCGAGGTCGGCGCCACCAACCGCACGCATCTGGGCGACTACGAGCGCGCCATCACGCCCGATACGGCCATGATCCTCAAGGTCCATCCTTCCAACTATCGCATCGAGGGCTTTCACGAGGAAGTGGGCTCTCGGGAGCTTGCCGCCCTGGCCCACAAGCATGGTCTGCTGTTCTACGAGGACCAGGGTTCGGGCGCGCTTTTGCCCGATGACATCCTGGTGCGCGGCGGTGAGGAGCCCACGCCGGCTTCGGTTTCGGCAGGGCTCGATCTGGTGTCGTGCTCGGGCGATAAACTGCTCGGTGCCGCACAGGCGGGCATTATCATGGGCCGTCGCGATCTGGTCCAGGCCTGTGGGTCGCATCCGCTTATGCGCGCCCTGCGCCCGGGCAAACTGGCGCTCACGGCACTCGAGGCCACGCTGCGTATCTACATGGACGGCGCCGATGTTGCCCATCGTGATATTCCGGTGCTCAGCATGCTTACGCTGCCGCAGGCTCATCTGGAGCGTCGCTCACGCAAGCTGTGCGAGCTGATGGTGGCGGGCCTCGATAAGGCTGGCTGCCCGTGTGCCGTGCAGGTGGAAATCGTCGAGGAGTCGTCGACCCCCGGTGGCGGCTCGCTGCCTACCGTGGAGCTGCCCACGATGTGCGTTGCCGTGCGTCTTGTTGACGCGCGCTTGACGGTCGATACGCTCAAGCGCTCGCTTGTCCAGGACTTCGACACGCCGGTCGTCACGCGAACCTCGCACGATCGCATTTTGTTTGACGTCCGTACGCTCGTGGGCGACCGCGATATCGAGACGGCGGCGTCGACGCTCGTCGCGTGCGTTGAGAAGGCGATTGCTCGATGAGTGAGGTTCAGGCGCTGGTGGAGTGCCCCGTTATCGTTGGCACGGCGGGTCACGTTGACCATGGTAAGTCGGCACTGATCGAGGCACTGACTGGCAAGAATCCCGATCGTCTGGAGGTTGAGCGCCGTCGCGGTATGACCGTGGAGCTGGGCTTTGGCGAGCTGGCGCTGCCGAGTGGCAAGATCGTTGGCCTGGTCGACGTGCCGGGCCACGCGCATTACTTGCGCGCCATGGTGCAGGGCGCCACGGGCATCGACGTGGCCGTGCTGGTGGTTTCGGCCGTCGAGGGCGTGATGCCGCAGACCCGCGAGCACGTGCACGTGCTGGAGCTGCTGGGTGTCACGCATATGGTGGTGGCGCTGACGATGTGTGACCTGGCCGATGCCGAGATGACCGAGCTTGCCGAGCTCGATGTCGATGATTTTTTGTCGGGTACCGTGTTTGCGGGCGCGCCGATTGTGCCCGTGTCGTCTAAGACGGGCGAGGGGATCGACGGGCTGCTTGCGGTGCTCGACGAGCAGGTAAGCGCCTGCTGGGATGCCTGCCGCGACCGTGCCGAGCGCACCGATGCCGCGCCGCGCCTGCCGATTGACCGCTGCTTTACGATTAAGGGCGTCGGCACTGTCGTAACGGGAACGCTGCACGATGCGCCGGTTGCGGTGGGCGACGAGCTGATGGCTTTGCCGTCGCGTACGGTCTGTCGCGTGCGCGGGATTCAGGTGCATGGCGATACGCCGCGCGCGCTGCCTGGTCAGCGTGTGGCGCTCAACCTAGTTGGTGACGGTGTCGCGGCGCTTGACCGTGGCGAGATGCTGGGCGTGGCGGACCGCTTTGGCCAGACGTTGCGCTTTATGATGACGTTCACCTACCTGGGCCGCGAGGGCACCAAGCCGCGCGTGCTCGAGTCGGGCGCGCGCGTGCATGTGATGGCCGGCACGGCCGAGGTCGTCGGCCGCATCATGTTCATGGAGGGCGAGGCCCCCATGGCGGTGGGCGAAACCCGTATTGTTCAGGTGCGCTTAGAAAACTCGCTGCCGCTGTGTGCCGGAGACCATGCCGTGGTGCTGTCGTATTCGCCCGTTATGCTCATCGGCGGCGGGCGCGTGCTGCTTTCGCGCTGCCGTCGCTCGCGCGAGCTTTCTGCCGGAGAGCGCGCACTGTTTGTGGCGCTTGAGTCCGGCGATACCGCGGGCGGTGTGGGCGCTTGGCTGGCGCTGCAGATGCTGCCGGTTACGGCGGTTGATGTTACCGACGCTTTGGATCTTGGTGTAGGCGAGGTCGATGCCGCACTGCGCGGGTTGGTGTCGCAGGGCTCTGTTCGCAAGCTTGCTGTGGGTGATGCGGACTACTTGGCGGACGCCGTGGTGCTCGACGTCGCGATGGATGCACTGGCGGCGACCCTGACCGCCATGCACGCGGCGGCTCCCAAGGAGACGGGATTTACGCCCGGCGCTGTTGCCCATGCTGCGTGGCCTGCCGCTGATGATGGCGTTGCCGCGGCTCTGATTGCCGAGGGCTGCTCGCGTGGCGTGTGTGCCGCCGAGGGTGCCGAGGTATTCGACCCGCACTCCGCTGCCGCCGCGGCGCGTGTGGTGCGCGAGGCCTGCGAACGTATCGTTGCCTTGCTGGACGAAGCCGGCCTCGATGCACCGACGTTGCCCGAAGTAGGCGAGCAGTTGCAGCTCGATCGCGACACCATGACGCGTGCCCTGCGCGAGCTTTCGCTCAATCGCTCGATCGTTAAGGTCGAGCGCGACGTTGCCCTGTCTGCCGCCGCCGAGGCCCATGCGCGTGAGCTCGTCGCCGCCGCCATTGAGGCAGCCGGCGGCGCTGCCACCACGAGCGTGCTGCGTGAGGCTCTGGGCGTGTCGCGCAAACGTGCCATCAGCATCTTGGAGCACCTGGATAGCGTGCGCTTTACGGTGCTCGACAAGGACGCCGGCGGCCTGAGGTCCCTGCGCTAGATCGGCCGCCCCGCCCCGCCTCCTCAGTTGCGGTGAAATAGTTCCTATTTGGAGGCTTTGGCAGCAAATACAGGAACTATTCCACCGCAACTTCTTGTTCGTCTTTTTGGGATGGAGCCGTTTCGGTTTGGTAAAATACCGCCGCACTTGGGAACGGATGGGCTCCGGTGGGCTCCGCGGTCCTCAAAACCGTTGCGAGGCGTGCAAAACGTCTTGGATGTGTTCGATTCACATACGTTCCCGCCATACGCTACCAGCGCTTTTGTGCTCGCGGTCTTGCTGCGTGCCGCAAAGGCGCTGTTTTGTTTTTGCACGAGCTTTTCGTAGCGCTGCTATTTCGGTAGCTGTATTTAGCTTCGTGCACCGGGTTTCGAGCATGCCGATGGAGGTGTTTTGCCGTATGACTACCGTAAGACGTGCCGATCTTTCTTGTGTCGTCCAAGCGGGTGGGCTGTCCTCGCGCATGGGCTGTGATAAGGCTCGCATGGCGTTTTGCGGCGAGCCGCTCATCGAACGCGTACTGGGTCGGCTGGCGCCAGTTGCCGGCGAGTTGGTCGTGACGACTTCGCGTCCCAGCGAGCTTGCCTACCTTGAGGAGCGCGCGTTTGGCGGCCTGGTGCCGCGTGTAGTGGCGGACCTTGAGGGGCCGGCGGGCGCCATGCGCGGCATCGCGAGTTCGCTGACTGCGGCCCGGCTGCCTCTCGTTGCTATCGTCGCCTGTGATATGCCGTTTGTCTCTTCGGAGCTAATCGGTGCCCTTGCTGGCTGTGTCGAGGCCGAGGCGCTCGACGTTTGCGTGCCGCGCGAGGAGCGGGGGATTGAGCCGCTTTGCGCCGTCTGGCGCCGTGACGCGTGTGCGCCGGTTGCCCAAGAGCTGCTCGCCGGTGACCGTCAGCGAATCCGCTGCCTGATCGACCGGGTGAACGCCGGGTATTTGGACGAGCCTCAGATTGTCGCGGTCGCAGGCTCGACGCTCTGCTTCGAGAACGTCAATACGCCCGAGGAGTTTGCGGCGGCCGAGTTACTCGCCTAGACGATTGGAGTTGCCATGTCTCACGATATTTGTCCCGACACGGGAGAACCTTGCACTTGCGATGGGTCCGAACCCTGTACCTGCGGTTGCAGTGGCTGTGGACATACTGCGGAAGAGGAAGCGGCCGCCGCGGCGTATCGTGATGCACACCGCGAAGGCCCGTCCGGTGATGCTCTCGACCATGAACGCAAGATCATCGTTTCGTTCGATAGCACCTTCGATGTGATGGAATGCGAGCAGCTGTGCCTTGCCGCCGGTGTGCCCGGGCGCATCATGCCGCTGCCCGGCTCCATCACCGCCGGCTGCGGGCTGTGCTGGGCCATGCCGTTCTCGGGCGATGCCCTCGCCGCCTTCCGCGCCGCCACCGAGGGCTGCATAACCCCCGCCGACTACCATCAGCTCGTCCTCTAACCACCAAAACCACCACAAAGGTGCCTGTCCCCAATGTGGTGGTTTGGAACACGTGGACGAAACAGGTTTGAAACACGGGTTTTGCATGTCAGGCACTCAAAAACGCCTCTACCTGCATCGTAATCAAAACGAAACATCTGCTCGTCGGCTTATGCGAAACTTTCCCGCAACAGTGCGATATTATCCATACTCGATAAAGTTCGCGGCGCATAGGGTGCCGCGACCAACATTTTTCGTTTCCCATCATTGGAGGAAGCATGAGCTACACGCAGAAAGTTCTCGAAGAGCTCAAGGCCCGCTATCCCGAGCAGCCTGAGTTCATCCAGGCCGCGACCGAGATCCTCGGCACCATCCAGCCGGCGCTCGACGCCCATCCCGAGTACGAGGAGGCCGCCCTGCTGGAGCGCCTCGTCGAGCCTGAGCGCATCGTTATGTTCCGTGTTCCCTGGGTCGACGACCAGGGTAAGGTCCAGGTCAACCGCGGCTATCGCGTCGAGTTCAACTCTGCCATTGGACCCTACAAGGGCGGCCTGCGCTTTAACCCGACGGTCACCCTGGGTATGCTCAAGTTCCTGGGCCTGGAGCAGATCCTCAAGAACAGCCTGACCACCCTTCCCATGGGCGGCGGCAAGGGCGGGTCCGACTTTGACCCCAAGGGCAAGTCCAACAACGAGATCATGCACTTCTGCCAGTCCTTCATGACCGAGCTCTATCGCCACATCGGCCCCAACACCGACGTTCCCGCCGGCGACCTGGGCGTTGGCGGCCGCGAGGTTGCCTACCTGTTCGGTCAGTACAAGCGCCTGACTAACGAGTGGACCGGCGTCCTCACCGGCAAGGGCCTCTCCTTTGGCGGCTCGCTCGCCCGTACCGAGGCCACCGGCTACGGCCTGGCCTACTTTGTGGACGAGTACCTCAAGAGCCGCGGCGACTCCTTCGAGGGCAAGAACGTCGTCGTTCACGGCTCCGGTAACGTCGCCATCTACGCGGTCCAGAAGGTCTCCCAGCTCGGTGGCAAGGTGCTGGCCTGCTCCGACACCCATGGCTGGGTCGAGGATCCCGACGGCATCGACTACACCGTGCTCGAGCACGTCTACAACAAGAAGCGCTCCGGCCACGACAAGGGCGTTACGCTCGCTATGTACGTTGACGAGAAGCCCAACGCCGTGTGGCACGAGGGCGACGGCCGCGGCGTGTGGCAGCTGCCCTGCGACATTGCGCTGCCCTGCGCTCGCGAGAACACGCTGCTGCTCGAGGACGCCCAGGCGCTCGTCGCCAACGGCTGCAAGGTGGTCGGCGAGGGCGCGAACATGCCCACGACCATCGAGGCCACAACCTACTTCCAGGAGAACGGCGTCGCCTTTATGCCCGGTAAGGCTGCCAACGCCGGCGGCGTGCTCGTGTCCGGCCTGGAGATGAGCCAGAACGCCGAGCACCTGTCCTGGACCTTCGAGGAGGTCGACGGCAAGCTCGAGCAGCTCATGCGCGGCATGTTCCACAATGTGGACGACACCGCCAAGGAGTACGGCCAGGAGGGCAACTTTGTCATGGGCGCCAACATCGCCGGCTTCCTGAAGGTCGCCGACGCCATGCTCGCCCAGGGCGTCTGCTAAATCTTCGCTCGACATAGCATGTGATGAGGCTCCCAGCTATCTGGCTGGGAGCCTTTTCTATCCCGGAGGAGTCCTCATAACTTGCGGTGATATACGGACTGTTTTGCGTTCCAGAACGGCTAATCAGTCCGTATATCACCGCAAGTTATGGATGGGTGGGTGGATTTTGTCCTAAAACGGTGTGCGGCCCCTCGTTTGGTACACTTAAAGGTACTGGACAAGTGAAGAGATGGGGGAGAACGTGCTCAAGTTCGGTACCTACGTCCGTGTTGGAAACGCGGCCGAAGCCTATGAGCTCTTGCAGAAAAACCGCAACAACAAGATTGTGGGCGGCGGCATCTGGATGCGCCTGGGTTCGCGTCGTGTGGCGACGGCGATTGACCTTTCGGCCTGCGGACTCGATCAGATCGAGGAGACCGAGACCGAGTTTCGCATTGGCGCCATGTGCACCCTGCGCCAGCTCGAGCGTCATGCCGAGCTCAACGCGCTTGTCAACAATGTCTTTGAGTTTGCCGTCCACGACATCGTGGGCGTGCAGCTGCGCAATACCGCCACGGTGGGCGGCAGCATCTACGGCCGCTTTGGCTTCTCGGACGTTCTCTCCGCCTTCCTCGCGCTCGATTCCTATGTTGAGCTGACGGGCGCCGGCCGCGTGCCGCTCGCGGAGTTCGTTGACATGGGCTACGTGCGTGACGTGATCGAGCACGTTGTGGTCGTCAAGCACGATTACCGCGCCAGCTACGAGGCCGTGCGCAAAGCCGCGACCGACTTCCCCTCCTTAAACGTCACCGCCGCCTGGTGGGACAACACCTGGCATGTCACCGTGGGCGCCCGCCCGCTGTGCGCGACCCTGCTGCAGGGCGAGGCATGCGGCCTTACCAACGAGCATCCTTCCGAGTACGAGCTTCGCGCCTTGGCCGCATCCGTGCGCTCGCTGAGCTACGGCACCAACCTGTGGGGCTCGGCCGACTACCGCCGCCGCATCTCGGCCCCGCTCGCCATCCAGGCTGTGCGCCGCGCCGCCGGCATCGAGCTTTCGGCCGCGCTTGCCCGCGAGCTCGAGGGCGTGCAAGTGCCTAAGTTTGCCACGGACGAGTATTCCTGCCGCCGCGTGCCCGGCGTCGATTCTAGCGAGGTGCGCTAATGGCTGCCAAACTCATCGATCTCTCCTTTACGCTCAACGGCCGCAAGGTCAAGGTTCAGATTGCCCCCGATACCATGCTCTTTTCGCTTTTGCGCGAGCAGGGTTGCGCGTCGGTGCGCTGTGCCTGCGAAACCACCAACTGCGGCCTGTGCACGGTGTGGCTCGACGGTGACCCGGTGCTGAGCTGCTCGGTTCCCGCCGCGCGCGTCGAGGGCCGCTCCATCACCACGCTCGAGGGGCTCAAAGCCGAGTCCGAGGCGCTCGCCCGCGCAATGGCTGCCGAAGGCGCCGAGCAGTGCGGTTTTTGCGCCCCCGGCCTTATTATGAACGTGCTGGCGCTCGCCCGCGCCGCCAAGGAGGATCCGAGCCTCGTCGCCACGCGCGAGGAGCTCTCGCGCCAGCTCGCCGGCAACCTCTGCCGCTGCAGCGGCTACGAGAGCCAGCTGCGTGCCATCGTGCGCTTTCTCAACGAGTCAGGCGTGCAGGTGGGCTTTGAGATGCCCGAGCTGCCGGTCAACGACACCAGCTGCGACGGTGTCGCGTACAAGCAGATCACCCACAAGCAGCCCAAGAAGGACTCGAAGGCCCTGCTCGAGGGTCGTCCCGTCTACACCGGCGATATGGTGCCCGCCGGTGCGCTCATCGTCAAACTCAAGCGCAGCCCCTATGCCCGCGCCAGGATCCGCTCCATCGATACGTCGCGCGCACTGAAGGTGCCCGGCGTCGTGGGCGTCTACACCTACGAGGACGTGCCCAAGCGCCGCTTTACCATCGCCGGCCAGAGCTATCCGCAACCGAGTCCCTACGACCGCCTGATCCTCGAGAACCTCGTCCGTTACCAAAACGAAGAGGTGGCGATCGTCGCCGCCGAGACCGAGGAGGCCGCCGACAAGGCGCTCAAGCTCATCAAGGTCGACTACGAGGTGCTTGAGCCCCTGCTCGACTTTACCCAGGCACTCGATAACGACATCGTGGTCCATCCCGAGGGCGACGTGACCTTTATGTTCCCGCAAGGCGGCGACGTTGCTCGCAACCTGGTGTGCAGCGGTACCAGCGACTTTGGCGACTTGGACGAGGCCTTCGCCCAGAGCGACATCGTCTTTGAGCGCACCTACACCAGCCAAGCCACGCAGACCGCGCCCATGGAAACCTTCCGCGCCTTCGCGACGACCGACGCGTTTGGGCGTATCTCGGTGACCACCTCTACGCAGGTGCCCTTCCACGTGCGCCGCATGGTCGCGCAGTCGCTCGACATTCCGCAGTCGCAGGTGCAGGTCATCAAGCCGCGCATCGGCGGCGGTTTTGGCTCCAAGCAGACGGGCTGTTGCGAGATCTTCGTGGCGTTCGTCACCCAGCAGACCGGCCGTCCGAGCTACTGCTGCTACACCCGTGAGGAGACCATCACCGCGGGTAACTCGCGCCACCAGATGCAGATGACCGTTAAGCTGGGCGCCATGAACGACGGCACTATCACGGCCATCGATTTGCACACGCTGTCCAACGCCGGCGCGTATGGCGAGCATGCCACCACGACGATCGGCCTTTCGGGCCACAAGAGCCTGCCGATTTACAACCATGTGAAGGCGAGCCGCTTTAGCTGGGACGCCGTCTACACCAATACCAACCGCGGCGGCGCGTATCGCGGCTACGGTGCCACCCAGGGACAGTTTGCCGTGGAGAGCGCCGTCAACGAGCTCGCCGACATGCTGCACATGGACCCCGCCGACTTGCGCCTCAAGAATATGGTGCGCGAGGGCGAGATTATGCCGCAGTACTACAACGAGAAGCTCAACGCCTGCGCGCTCGACCGTTGCCTGCTGCGCGCGATGGACATGATCGGCTGGCGCGACAAGCCGCTGGCCGTCGACCTGGGCGATCGCGTGCGTGCTCTGGGCTGCGCGCTCACCATGCAGGGCTCGGGCATCTCCAACGTGGATATCGCCGGCATCGACATGCGCCTGGAAGAGGACGGCTTCATTACGATTTCGACCGGCGCCACCGACAACGGCATGGGCGTCGATACGATCCTGGCGCAGATTGCTGCCGAGGAGCTGGGCGTGGAGAGCTCGCTGATCGTGGTGCGCGGCGTGGACACCGACGTGTCGCCGTTCGATGCCGGCTCGTACGCGAGCTCGGGCACGTACGTGACAGGTCTGGCAGCCAAGAACGCCGCGACCGAGCTGCGTGAGAAAATCTGCGCCAAGGCGGCCCAGATGTGGGACGTGGACGGCGCCGACGTGGTCTTTGACGGCCAGTACGTGCGCCTGTCCGACGAGCGTGCCGCGCGCGAGCAGAACCGCTACCTCACGCTGCGCGACTTCGCTAACCTGTGCGTCAAGAACATCGCGGGCGGCGACGCGCTCACCTCGCACGCCTCTGCCTGCCTGCCCGTTTCGCCCCCGCCGTTTATGGCCGGCATTGCCGAGGTCGAGGTCGACAAGGCCACCGGCAAGGTGACCGTGGTGGACTACGCGGCGGCCGTCGACTGCGGCACCGTGATCAACGAGGCGCTCGCGCGCGTCCAGGCCGAGGGCGGCATTGCCCAGGGCATCGGCCACGCGCTCTACGAGATTGTCGAGCACGATGACCGCGGCCGCCTGCGCACCGGCAACTTTATGAGCTACAAGCTGCCCACGCGCCTGGATATCGGCAGCATTCGCGTGGCCTTTGAGCCGAGCTACGAGCCGACGGGCCCGTTTGGCGCCAAGTCGATCGGCGAGGTCGTCATCAACACGCCGCTCGCCGCCGTTGCCTCGGCCGTGGCACACGCCACCGGACATCAGGTTCGCTCGCTGCCGATCACGCCCGAGAAGGCCCTGCTGGGGGAGTAGCAGGTTAGCGAACAAGCCGTAAATGGCGGGGCGGGGCAACTCGCCCCGCCTTTTGCACTCGTGGTGAGGTCGTGAGCCTGTAAAAGGTGTGCGTGCGCTTATCGCTCGTATCTGCTATCATTCCTAATCTGTGCGCTCATGCGGGCGTGGCGGAATTGGTAGACGCGCCAGATTTAGGTTCTGGTGGGATTCCCGTGAAGGTTCGAGTCCTTTCGCCCGCACCAACGCATCTGCGTCGGCCCTGGCCGTCGCGACTCTTTGTTGCATAAAGGTACCAGCACCTCAGATAAGCTGGGCAGTATGAGGAGGAACGTGTTGAACATCACCGCTTCTGACGTCAAGGACGCCAAGCTCACCGCTACGGTCACCA
This sequence comes from uncultured Collinsella sp., assembly GCA_900545445.1. Classification (GTDB taxonomy): domain Bacteria; phylum Actinomycetota; class Coriobacteriia; order Coriobacteriales; family Coriobacteriaceae; genus Collinsella. Next base: position 16,082 of record UQZH01000030.1, read on the forward strand.
TCCCGGCCGCCGACGTCGACGCCGCGATCAAGAAGGCCTACAAGGATACCGCCAAGAAGTACCGCTTCCCGGGCTTCCGCGCCGGTAAGGCTCCCCGTCCGGTCATCGACTCCGCTCTTGGCGCCGAGGCTACCCTCGCTCAGGCCACCAACGACCTGATCGCCGCCAACGAGCCCGCCGTCCTCAACGAGCTGGACATCGTCCCCACCAAGAGCGGTGACTACAAGGAGCTCGACCTCGCCAAGGATCACGAGGACTACACCTACACCGTCGAGTTCTCCCTGCGTCCCGCCGCTGAGCTCTCCTCCTTCGACGCTGTCGAGATCGAGATGCCCCCTGCGGAGGTCACCGAGTCCGAGATCAACAACCAGGTCGAGATGCTCCTCAACTACCGTGCCACCTTCGAGGACGTCGAGGGTCGCGCCGTCGAGGCCGAGGATTACGTCACCGTCGACCTCAAGGCCGTCGAGAACGCCGACAACTTTGCCGCCGAGGGCCGTATGCTCATCGCCGGTAGCGACAGCAACCCCGCCGAGTTCAACGAGGCCCTGATCGGCGCTAACGTTGACGACGTCAAGACCGTCACCTGGACCGACGAGGTCGAGGAGGGCGAGGAGGCCGCGACCCACACCGTCGAGGTCACCGTCAAGGGCATCAAGGTCCGCAACACCCCCGAGCTCACCGACGAGCTCGTCAAGTCCGACTTTGGTTTCGACAGCATCGACGCTATGCGCGACGCCATCAAGCTCGAGATCGAGCAGGACAAGGCTTCCCGCCTCCCGGCCGAGAAGGAGAACCGTTGCGTCGCCGCCCTCGCCGAGCGTCTGCAGCTCGACGAGATGGACGCCGACTACGAGCAGTCCGTCTTTGAGGAGCTTGGCCAGAACTTCCTGTCCAACCTCGCTGCTCGCGGCATGACGCTCGACACCTGGCTGCCCGCTTCCGGCCTGACCATGGAGCAGTTCATCGGCGACCTGCACAAGCAGGCCAACGACGTTGCCCGTGAGTCCCTGGCTCTCGACGCCCTCGCCCGTGAGCTCAAGATTGAGGTCACCGAGGACGACATCAACGCCGAGTTCGAGAAGGCCGGCGTCAAGGACGTCGAGGCTTCCAAGGCTGAGTTCATCGCCGACGGCCGCATGCCTGCCGTCCGTGAGTCCATCCGTCGTTCCAAGGCCGTCGACCACCTGGTCGAGAACGCCAAGGTGACCGAGGTCGACGAGACCGCCAAGGACGCCGAGTAATTCTCGCCACCTTGCCCGCGAGCGCATGCGTGTGCCCGTGATGGGGTAAAGTTATACACCGGTTATCCGGTTGCTTCGTACGGTGCCAGCCAATGCATAGCATGCGGGCACCGTACGTTTATCTAGAACCAATTTGGTCCGCAAGAGAGAAATGGAGATGCGTATGATCGCTAAGTTCGATTCCGCCCTCGTGCCATACGTTATCGAGCAGACGCCGCGCGGCGAGCGCAGCTACGATATCTATTCGCGCCTGCTCAACGACCGCATCATCTTCTTGGGCGAGGAGATTAACTCCGTCAGCGCCAACCTGGTCGTTGCCCAGCTGCTGCATCTTGAGAGCCAAGATGCCGAGAAGGATATCTCGCTCTATATCAATTCGCCCGGTGGCGAGGTCTACTCCGGTCTGGCGATTCTTGACACTATGAACTTTATCAAGCCGCAGGTTTCCACCATTTGTGTGGGTATGGCCGCGTCTATGGCTGCCGTGCTGCTTTCGGCCGGCGCCAAGGGCAAGCGCTTCTGCCTGCCGCACTCCAAGGTCATGATTCACCAGCCCAGCGGCGGTGCCCAGGGCCAGCAGACCGAGATCGAGATCGTGGCCGAGGAGATCAAGAAGACCCGCCGCGAGCTCAACCAGATCTTGTCCGATGCCTCGGGCCAGCCCATCGAGAAGGTCCAGGCTGATACCGAGCGCGACAACTACCTGACCGCTGCCGAGGCCCTCGACTACGGCCTGATCGACCGTATCGTTACCTCGCGCGATCTCGCCGCTAAGGACGCCTAGGATGGCCGGTAACATGCAGGGCAATTTCGACGAGAACGGCAACCCCATCCGCTGCTCCTTCTGCGGAAAAGAGCAGGGGCAGGTTCGCCGTCTTGTAAAGGGCCCTACCAACATCTTTATCTGCGACGAGTGTGTCGCCGCCTGCTCCGAGATCTTGGAGGAGTCGCTGGCTTCGGACTTTATGGACGCTGCCCGCAACGGCAAGCTGCCGGGCTTCCTCAACGACCACGGCCAGGCTGCCGGCCAGCCTGCTGTAGATCCTGAGGCCGAGGGTTTTGAGCTGGAGGACGACGCCCGTCAGGTCATTTCGCACGTGCCGACGCCGCACGAGATCTATGACGAGCTTTCGGCCTATGTCATGGGCCAGGAGGACGCCAAGCGCGCCATGTCGGTTGCCGTGTACAACCACTATCGCCGCGTGATCGAGGGCGGCGCCGCGGTGTCTGCCTTTGACGACGGCATGGGCTCGCAGTTCGACGACGATATGGACGAGGTAGAGCTCGCCAAGTCCAACATCTTGCTGCTCGGTCCCACCGGCACCGGTAAGACCTTGCTCGCCCAGACGCTTGCGCGCATCCTCGAGGTGCCGTTTGCCATAGCCGACGCCACTGCGCTCACCGAGGCTGGCTACGTTGGCGAGGACGTGGAGAACATCCTGCTCAAGCTCATCAATGCCGCCGATGGCGATATCGAGCGCGCGCAGGTTGGCATTATCTACGTGGACGAGATCGACAAGATCGCCCGCAAGGCCGAGAACCTCTCCATTACCCGCGATGTTTCGGGCGAGGGCGTTCAGCAGGCGCTGCTTAAGATTCTTGAGGGCACGGTGGCAAGCGTTCCGCCCACCGGCGGTCGCAAGCATCCCCAGCAGGAGCTGCTGCAGATCGACACGACCAACATCCTGTTCATCTGCGGCGGTGCCTTTGTGGGTCTGGACAAGATCATCGCCGATCGCGTGGGCAACAAGGGCGTGGGCTTTAACTCCGAGATCGCCGGCCCCACCTCGGTCGACGAGAACGACCTGCTGCGTCAGGTGCTCCCTCAGGACCTCAACGCCTTTGGTATGATCCCCGAGTTTGTGGGGCGTACGCCTGTCGTCACCCAGACGCAGGCGCTCGATGAGGACGACCTGGTGTCGATCCTGACCGAGCCCAAGAACGCCGTGGTGCGCCAGTACCGCAAGATGTTCCAGCTCGAGGACGTTGAGCTTGAGTTTGAGGACGCCGCTCTGCACGAGATCGCCCGTATGGCGCTTGCCCGCAAGACCGGCGCCCGCGGCCTGCGCTCCATCTGCGAGGACGTGCTGCAGCAGACGATGTTCGACCTCCCCAGCGAGGAGGGTGTCACCAAGGTCATCGTGACCGAAGCCTCCGTAAGGGGCGAAGAGCAGCCCCAGCGTATCTACGGGTAAACCAGCCTAAAACGTGTTTGCAAATAGCCTCCGACCGCTCGCGGCCGGAGGCTATTTTATATATACGCAATAACCCCAACTACCTGTGCTATTCTGTGTGTTTGTTTAAGTCTCAGCGAAGTCATATCAGACTGAAGTAATCGATACCTAAGGGGAGGAATGTAGGCCCGATTTTCGTAGATTCCGCACGAGCCGAAGACCACTTAATGTGGTCTTCGCGCGAGCCAGGACTTGACCGAGCGAAAATCGGGCCTACATTCCTCCCCGGTGGGACAGGGAGAGATATATGGAAGAAATGCCCAAGAACTACGATCCGTCGACCAACGAGCCGGCGATCCTGCAGAAGTGGCTCGACGGCGGCTACTACAAGCGCCGCGAGGGCGTGGGCGACTGCACCGTCACCATTCCGCCTCCCAATGTGACCGGCAAGCTCCACATGGGCCACGCCACCGATGACTCTATCCAGGACGCCATCATCCGTATGGCCCGCATGCGCGGCAAGTCCACGCGCTGGGTGCTCGGTACCGACCACGCCGGTATCGCCACGCAGACCAAGGTCGACAAGAAGCTTAAAGAGGAGGGCATTAGCCGCCTGGAAATCGGTCGCGATAAGTTTGTCGACGCCTGCTGGGATTGGACCCACGAGTACGGCGGCATCATCGTCGAGCAGATCAAGCGTATGGGCTGCTCCGTCGACTTCGATAACGAGCGTTTCACCATGGACGAGGATTACGCCCAGGCTGTGCGTAAGGTCTTCTGCGACTGGTACCACGACGGTTTGATCTACCGCGGCAAGCGCATCGTCAACTGGTGCCCCAACTGCACCACCGCCATCTCGGACGACGAGGCTGAGTACAAGGACGAGAAGGGTCACCTGTGGCACCTGCGTTACCCGCTGACCGAGCCGGTCAACGGCCAGGACTACATCGTCGTCGCCACCACGCGCCCCGAGACCATGCTCGGCGACACGGGCGTCGCCGTCTCCCCGAAGGACCCCGAGAAGGCCGCCTTTGTGGGTAAGACCGTCAAGCTCCCCATCGTCGACCGCGAGATCCCCATTTTTGAGGATTGGCATGTCGACGCCAACTTTGGCTCTGGCTTTGTCAAGGTCACCCCGGCCCACGACCCCAACGATTACGCCATGGGTCAGGCCCACGACCTTCCGCAGATCAATATCTTCGATGAGCACGCGGTAGTCGTCGAGGGCTACGGCGAGTTCACCGGCATGAACCGCGACGAGTGCCGCGAGGCCGTCATTAAGTGGTTCGACGAGCACGGCCTGCTCGACCATGTCGAGGAACACGATCACTCCGTTATGCACTGCTACCGTTGCGACGCCGCGCTTGAGCCGTGGCTGTCCGAGCAGTGGTTCGTGGCCGTCGATAAGCTCAAGGGGCCGGCGCTCGACGCCGTCAACTCTGGCAAGGTCACCTTCCACCCCGCGCGCTGGACGCAGACCTACACCACCTGGATGGAGAACCTCAAGGACTGGTGCATCAGCCGCCAGCTGTGGTGGGGTCACCGCATCCCCGTGTTCTACTGCGAGGACTGCGGCTGGGAGGACGCTCTTACCGAGGACACCGACGTGTGCCCCAAGTGCGGCGGCCATCACGTGCATCAGGACGAGAACGTGCTGGACACCTGGTTCAGCTCGCAGCTGTGGACCTTCGCCACGCAGGGCTGGCCGCAAAAGCCGGAGCTGCTCGAGGGCCATCACCCCACGACGGCGCTCGTCACCGCGCGCGACATCATCGCGCTGTGGGTCGCCCGCATGGTCATGAGCTCGCTGTACTTCCTGGACGAGGTGCCGTTTAAGGACGTCGTCATCTACCCGACGATCCTGGCCAAGGACGGCAGCCGCATGTCCAAGTCCAAGGGCAACGGCGTTGACCCCATGGACCTCATCGGTATGTACGGCGCCGACGCCATGCGCTTCAACCTGCTCACACTGTGCACCAACAACCAGGACGTCAAGTTCGACGCGAACATCGACAAGAAGACCAAGAAGCTCATCGACAGCCCGCGCACCGAGCAGGCCAAGTCGTTTGTGACCAAGATCTGGAACGCCAGCCGCTTCCTGCTCATGAACATGGAGGGCTACACGCCCGGCGAGCCCGTCGTGGAGACGCCGGCCGACGCCTGGATGTTCAGCCGCCTGGCCAAGGCCGTGAAGATGGTCACCGAGGGCATCGAGAACTACACCTTTGGCGACATGGCCCGCGGCGTACAGCAGTTCTTCTGGAACGAGGTCTGCGACTGGTACGTCGAGGTCACCAAGGCCCGCCTGAAGGGCGAGGGCCGTCTGCAGGCGCAGCGCAACCTGATCTTTGTGCTCGATACCTCCATTCGCCTGATGCACCCGCTTATGCCGTTTGTCACCGAGGAGATCTGGGACAACATGCCGGCGAGTGTGCTCGATCTGGACGCCGAGGGCAACGTGCACCGCGCCGAGGCACTCATGATCGCCAAGTGGCCCGAGCCCGCCGACTACGCCAAGTATGTCGACGAGGACGCCGAGCGCGCGTTTGAGCTGTGCCGCGCCGTCGTTTCCGCCGCCCGCGCCACGCGTTCGCGCTATCGCTTGAGCCCCAAGGCCGAGCTCGACGTGGTCGTGCGCGCCGGTGCCGAGGACATCGAGAAGCTCGAGAGCCTTCGCTCCACGATTGAGCCGCTGGCCAACACGGCTTCGCTGGTCATGGGTACCGACGTTGAGAAGCCGGCTGCGAGCATCGCTGTTGTTGACAGCGGCGTCGAGGTCTTTGTGGTGCTTGAGGGCAAGGTTGACCTTTCGGCCGAGAAGGCTCGCCTGGAGAAGGAGATTGCCGCGGCCCAGAAGGAGCTGGCCGGCTGCGAGAAGACGCTCGCCAATGAGGGCTTTGTGGCCAAGGCCGCGCCTGCGGTGGTCCAGAAGAAGAGGGACCGTGCAGCTGAGCTCAAGGAGATCCTGGCGGCGCTGACTGCCCAGGTTGCTGATTTCTCGTAGGTCTTACTGGGGGACGCGGTTTGGGGCATTGCTCGCTACTGCGGACAGTCCTGCTCGCACGAAGGCCACATTAAGTGGCCTTCGGCTCGTGCGGAACTTGTATCGAGCAAAGCCCCAAACCGCTCCCATAGCGGTTACGGGAGCGTCCGCTGCCTGGTGAGGTCACTTGGTTGTGGCCTTGATCTTGCTGCAATCGGGTAAAGGCTGAAATTGTCAACGCGAGGGGCTCATTCTTTTTGATGAGCCTCTTTTTCTGTTATGGGGGACTTTGGGTTATGGCTAAGCGTTCTGGGTCGTATGTCGTTCCTTTCTCGTTTGATTTGCTTTCGTTTGATGAGGCTGTTGGGCTAGCTGCTGATACGGGGCGGATTTCTGGGGATGCTGGTCCGCTGCTCGAGACGGTTATCGATATGCTCGATGAGCTGGGGCGTCCGGATGAGTATTTTGATTGCATTCAGGTTGCCGGTACCAATGGCAAGACTTCGGCTACGCGTTTTTCGGCTGCCATTCTTCGTGGTGAGGGGCTCAAGACCGCACTGTATACGTCGCCGCAGCTGGTGCGCTATCCCGAGCGCATGGAGGTTGACGGGCGAGTTGTGAGCGACGATGCCTTTGCCCGTGGCGTTTCGGCGGCTGTCGAAGCGGGGCGTCGCGTGAATGCACACCGTGTGGCGGCGGGGGAGCGCGCCTATACCATCACGCCGTTTGACCTGCTGACGGCCGCCGCACTTGTCGTGTTTGCCGAGGCCGCGGTGGATGTTGCTGTGCTCGAGGTTGGCATGGGCGGACGCTGGGATGCTACGAGCGCGACCGATCCCGTGGCCGTTGCCATTACGGGCATTGGGCTCGACCACACACGTATTTTGGGCGATACGCTCGAGGCCATTGCGGGGGAGAAGGCTGCGGTTATCAAACCCGGGCGCTTGGTTGTTTTGGGCGAGGGCACGCATGAGGCGAGCGTTCAATGTGTGATGGATGCCCGTTGCCGCGAGTGCGGCGTTGTGCCGCTGGTGGTGAGCCACGCCACGACTAAGGTGCCGGCGCATGTGGGCGACACGGTTGAGTTTAGCTGCACCACGCCGCGTGCGATCTATACGTCGAGCATGGTCAAGCCGGCCTATCAGCCGCAGAATGCCGCGTGCGCGATTATGCTTTGCGAGGGGTATCTGGGTCGCGAGCTCGACCACGATGCGCTCGACGCCTCGCTTATGGGTTGCCCCACACCGGGCCGATTTGACGTGCTGGGGACCGATCCGCTCAAGCTGATTGACGCCTGTCACAACCCTCAGAGCTGCGAGAACTTTGTGAGCGCGCTGGACGAGATCGATCCGTGCGTGGAGAATCGCCCCACGCTGCTGTGCGCTGCGCTAGCCGACAAGGACGTGGCGGGCATCGTTGACGTGCTGATTTCGGCCTTCCCGCGCGTGGTCGTGACCCAGACCGATTCCGACCGCGCCCTGCCGGCAGAGGAGCTTGCTGCCCTGGTGGACGCCAACAAGCTTGCCGGTGTGTACCCCAGCGTGCCCGAGGCCCTCGCGGCCCTCGATGCCGCGGGCGAGTCCTTCGTAGCAGCCGGCACCATCACCCTAGCCGGCGAAGTAGCAGGCCTGCTCCGCTAGCCCGTTCCAAATAGCTATCCTGTGCCCCGAGTTGACCTGCTTGCCATGAAATGGGCCTATCTACTACGTTTTACCGACTACCCTCGAGCACACGGAACATCGCGAAATTAAAACCGCAGGTAAACGGCTTACTGGTTTTCAAAAAAGACCCGCATGGTCGACCCATGCGGGTTAAACGTAGTAGATAGCCCGTTTTTGTGGCGCGGTTTTGGTGGGATGCGGCAAAGGGGCTGTCCCTTTGCCGCATTGCCTAGTCTAGGCGGACCGGATCGTGGGGGTAGGCGTTGAGAATCTCGACGCCGGTCTCGGTCACCAGGGCCAAGTCCTCGATGCGGACGCCGGTGTTGCCGGGGAGGTAGATGCCCGGTTCGATGGAGAAGGTCATGCCCGGCTCGACAACCTGCTCGTTGACGAGCGAGACATCGCCAGGCTCGTGATCCTGCAGGCCGATCGAGTGACCCAGGCGATGCGTAAAGTACTGCCCATAGCCCGCGTCTTCAATCACATCGCGCGCGGCGCGGTCCAGGTCGCACATGCGCACGCCCGGCGCGATGAGCGCCTCGGCGGCCTCGTTAGCACGGCGCACGATATCGTAGATGCGTGCCGTCTCCTCGTCCGGCTCGCCCCAAAAGAATGTGCGCGTCATGTCCGAGCAGTAGTTGCAGCGGCGTCCGCCAATGTCGAACAGCACCACGTCGCCGCGCTTGAGCACGGTGTCGTCTGGTTCGTGGTGCGGGTCGCCGGCGTTAGCGCCAAAGCTCACGATAGGCGAAAAACTAAAGCCCTCGCAGCCGTGCTTGCGATACAAGCCGAGCATCTGGTCGGCAATCTCGCACTCCGTCACGCCCTCGTGAACGAGCTTGATGGCGTCGGCCATCACGGCATCATTGGCGGCTGAGGACATGCGCATGAGCTCCTGCTCCGCGGCATCCTTGTGGGTGCGTGCGGCGGTGACGGCAAAGTCGCCCAGGAAGAACTCGCTCGCGGCGTGACGATCAATAAGGGGCATCAAAAAGCCGGAGCGCATAACGGCGTCGATGCCGAGAGGCTTGGCAGGATCGATCTCGCGCGCGATGGTGTCGGTCACGACGTCGGTATCGGTGTGATAGGCGACGCGGGCATTGTCGTACTCGGGCAGCTGATGCAGGGCGTTGACCAAGATCACCGGCTCGGCATCGCGTGCGAGCAGCACGCCGCAAAAACGCTCGAACATATCGGCATAAAAGCCGGTCAGATAGTAGATCGACCACGGGTCGTTCACAAGCAGCTGCGCGCCGGGGTGCTGAGCCTCGAGCGCATCGAGCACGCGCGCCACGCGCTGGTCATCGACATGTGCCATACATCGTCCTTTCGCTAGGGTGCCACCATGGTATCCCATGCCCGGCAGCTAGGGACGTTCCTTTTAATATGAGCAGGACATTGTCAAGAGGCAAAATCGGGCCCGGCCCCAACGATATGGGGTCAGGCCCTCTCCCTATATCAACCCGTCCGCGGCGAC
>UQZH01000031.1 GCA_900545445.1 uncultured Collinsella sp.
ACTTAAACTGGGCCCTGTCGGCGGTATCGCCTGCGACGTCGGTGACCTCGACGCCCTCGGGGACCTCGACCTTAAACCAAATGAAGTCGGTCCTCATATCCACGGCTGGCTTTTCTGCTCCGCCGCCACCGCCACTGCCGGTAGCGCCGCCGCTTCCGCCACAGCCCACCAGGGCAACCGCGGCAAAGAGACTGATGCAGAGGGTGAGAATCGCAAAGGCCTTCTTTTTCATGGTCGTGTCCTCCTCGATCTGTAACCGCCCATGGATTACCTGTCTTTACTGTACGCGCGAGCGGCTCGTTCGGGTGGGCCATGTGTCCCATTCTGAGGACCGGATTTGCGCCGTTAAGTGGCAATATGTCCGGGCGCAAAAGAGGGGAGGGCCGGCCGATCCGATCCTCCCCTGGCTGGGCGTCCGATCATTTAATGACTGCGCATGCGGCGCTGCGTACGAGCCTCTAATGCTTGATCTCGATGCTCGAAATCTCGACTTCGCGTGCCTCGGCAACTGCCTTCGCCATGTCATCGGGAAACTCGATGGAGTTGAGGAGTGCCTCGGCTTCTTTCTTATGCAGATCGAAGTTCGAGATGAGGACGTAGACACTTCCCGGCTCAACGTCGGTAAAGAGGAGGGTTGAGACGCCGCTGCTGTCCTCGTACGTTCCGACGAGCCACGTCCTGCCGTTATACTCGACGGACCCGCCATCCTTCCACTGGAACGTATCACCTTTCTTTTCTGCCTGGTCGGCGTGGGATTCCTCTGCCGTCAGCGCTTTTTTCCAAACGGGGATAAAGCGATCGGCCGAACCGTTCTCGTCTTCGGGGAAGGTGAGCTGGACCCTGTCGGCATTCTTGCCAGCGGAATCGCTTACGCCAACGCCCTCGGGCATTTCCACCTTAAACCAGATAAAGTCAGTCTTTTCGGCGACGGGGGCCTTTTCCTTGCCTTCGCTCTTTGAGGTGCTGCCGCCTCCGCCTGATGCGATCCCGCCGCAGCCGACAAGGGCGAGTGCGGCAAAGAGGGCGATGCAAAGGGAAAGGATCGATAGGGTCTTTTTCTTCATGGTGGCGTCCTCCTTGTCTCTTGGTGACATCGCGGTGCCGCGGGGCGTCAGGGCGTTGTTTCCGTTTGCGGCGGATGTCTTTGCGTACGGTGCGGCGATACCTCCGTTCATCGCTTGTGGCCGTTGCGCGGCCGTGCCCCAACGGGTTCCTTACTTATAGATATGCCCCAGTTTGTGCCGTTCGGGAGTCTCGAAAGGTGGGCCATGTGTCCCATGTTTGCGGCGCCGACGCCTATCGTTCGTCATAGAAATCCGCGATGGCCAGGTGTGCTGACGCTCATGTGCTTATGGGCTAGACTTAGCATCATTACGTGTTTGATGCGGTTGGTCGGCGGTTGCCGCCCGACTGATCTATATGACTTGAAGGTGCATACGTATGAGCCAAGAGATGATGGACAAGACCTGCCGTGGGTTTGCCGAGGCGCTGGCCGCGCGCGAGCCGGTTCCCGGCGGCGGTAGCGCGAGCGCCTTTGTGGGCGCGCTGGGCGCCTCGCTTTGCGGGATGGTCGCTCGCTACGGGGCGACCAATCCCGCGCTTAGCGATCGGGCGGACGATCTGACGCGTGCATTTGCCCAGGCAGACGAGTTGGCGCAGGAACTAGTGGGTCTGGTTGCCGAGGATGTTCGTGCATACGGCCAGGTGTCCGCGTCGTACGGCGTTCCGCGCGAGGACCCGGCTCGACCCGCGGCGATTCAGGACGCGTTGCGCGTGGCGGCCATGCCGCCGTACCGGATCATGGATGCCTGCGGGCGCGCGCTGGCGCTGCTCGAGGACATGGCCGACAAGGGTTCGCGCCAGTTGCTGTCCGACGTGGCATGCGGCGCCGTGTTCTGCCGCGCCGCCATGCAAGGCGCGAGCCTGACGCTCTTTGCCAACACCACATCTATGAAAGACCGGGCGCGCGCCGAGGAACTCGAGGCGGCGTGCGATGAACTACTAGATACGTGGCTGCCGCGCGCCGATGCACTGGCGCGCCGTGCTGCTGACGCCGCAAGGAAGAGGGGATAGCCATGGCCGAACTGCTCAAGGGTGCTCCCGTTGCCCGCGCTTTGACCGAGGAACTTGCCGCTCGTTGCGCCGCCCTGCGCGAACAGGGCATCGTGCCGACACTGGCCATCGTTCGTGTGGGCGAGCGCGAGGACGACCTGTCCTACGGGCGCGGCGCCCTCAAGCGCTGCGAGAAGATTGGCATTGAGGCTCGCCGCGTTTTGCTTCCCGCCGATGTTTCACAGGACGAGCTGTTGGCGGCTATTAAGGACATCGATGCCGACCCCGCTGTTCACGGCTGCCTGATGTTTCGTCCGTTGCCCGCTGGGCTTGACGAGGATGCAGTTGCCGCGGCACTCGAGCCCGCCAAGGATGTTGACTCCATGACGCCGGCCTCGCTGCTCACCACGCTTTCGGGGCGAGGCGAGGGCTTTGCTCCTTGCACGGCAGAAGCCGTGTTGGCGTTGCTGGACCATTACAGCGTTGAGCTGGATGGGGCCAAGGTCGCGGTCGTCGGTCGGTCGCTCGTGATTGGCCGTCCCGTTGCCGCCATGCTTACGGCTCGCAATGCCACGGTGACGATGTGCCATACGCATACGCGCGACTTGGCTGCCGAGTGCCGTGCGGCTGATATTGTGGTTGCGGCCGTTGGACGCGCACGCACGATTGGCGCGGATGCGGTTCGCGAGGGCCAGACGATCATCGATGTGGGCATTAACTGGGACGAGGCCGCTGGCAAGCTGGTCGGCGATGTCGATTTTGATGCTGCGGAACCGATCGTTGGCGCAATTACTCCGGTGCCGGGCGGCGTGGGGGCTGTGACCACCGCGATTCTCGCCAAGCACGTGATCGAGGCGGCGGAGCGCGCATCCAAATAGTCGTTTTTGACCACAGGGGTCCCGAGGGGGTCTCGATGGGTCATGGTTTCGACCTTTTTTCGCCGAAGCGATACACTGTTGCCGTTTGATTTCTTCGCTCAAGGAGGATGCGCATGCCGTGCACAACGATTTTGGTTGGTAAGAACGCGAGCTACGACGGGTCGACGCTGGTTGCCCGCAACGAGGACTCGTCCAACGGGGTGTTTGAGCCCAAGCGCATGCGTGTTGTGCACCCCGACGAGCAGCCGCGTGTCTACACGAGCGTTTTGAGCCACCTGACCGTTGAGCTGCCCGATAATCCCATGCGTTATACAAGCGTCCCCGACGTTGTCCCGGGTCATGGCATTTGGGCCGAGGCCGGCTTCAACGAGCTCAACGTTGGCATGTCCGCAACCGAGACGCTTACCACCAACGAGCGCGTCCGCGGCGCCGATCCGCTCGTGGACTACGTGCCCGCCAAGGGTAACGAGGGCGAGGACGGCTATGTTCCGGCGCAGCCCGGTGGCCTGGGCGAGGAGGATATGGTGACCCTGGTGCTGCCGTATGCCAAGTCCGCACGCGGCGGCGTGCGTATCCTGGGCGACCTGCTAGAGCGCTACGGCACCTACGAGAACAACGGCATCGCCTTTAGCGACGTTGACGAGATCTGGTGGCTCGAGACCATCGGCGGCCACCACTGGATCGCCAAGCGCGTGCCCGACGACGCCTATGTGACCATGCCCAACCAACTGGGTATCGACAGCTTTGACCTGGACGATGCCGAGGGCGCCCAAGCCGACCACATGTGCTCCGCCGACCTGCGCTCCTGGATGGCCGAGTGGCATCTGGACCTGACGCTGGGCGTCGAGGGCGACGGTCCCGCCGCGGTCTTTAACCCGCGCGAGGCCTTTGGCTCGCACAGCGACAGCGACCACGTCTACAACACGCCGCGTGCCTGGTATATGCAGCGCTGTCTCAACCCCAGCGATGTGTGGGACGGTCCCGAGGCCGACTACACGCCCGAGAGCGACGATATCCCCTGGAGCCGCGTGCCCGAGCGCAAGGTGACCATCGAGGACATCAAGTACGTGCTTTCGAGCCACTACCAGGGCACGGAGTACGACTGCTACGGCAGCAAGGGCACGCCCGCCACGCGCGGTGCCTATCGTCCCATCGGCATCAACCGCAACAGCCAGCTCGCCGTGCTGCAGCTGCGCCCCTATGCGCAGCCGGCGTATCGCGCCGTGCAGTGGATGGCGTTTGGCTCCAACTCGTTTAACGCGCTCGTGCCGCTGTACGCCAATGTCGAGACCATGCCCGAGTACTATGCCGACACGCAGGCTCGCGTGACGTCCGAGAATTTCTATTGGGCAAATCGCCTGATCGGCGCCTTGGCCGATGTTCGCTTCCATGAGTGCGGTCGCGCGGTTGAGGATTATCAGGAGAAGGTCGGCGGCATGGGCCACAAGCAGATTCACGACGTTGACGCTGTCGTGGCCGCGCTGCCCGAGGCCGAGGTGCCCGCCGAGCTCGCCCGCGCCAACGAAGAGTTTGCCGAGCGCGTGCGCGTGGAAACCGATGCTCTGTTGGGCAAGGTGCTCTACACCACGAGCTGTGCCATGAAGAACTCCTTCGCGATGAACGACAACGTGAGGTAAAGACGGCCTTGCGGCGAACGAGCGGGACAAACGCCGTCAAAGGCTTTGCCCCGCTCGATTTCTATCCCGGCGATAAAACGATTTTGTGTCGTTCACCCAATCTTGGGTACAAGAAGGCCAATGCAGTTGTTCATGATTGGAGCCAACCATGGTTATGAAATTCGATCAGCTTGTTAACGGTGCCATCAACGTGGGCTTCGGTGCCGCCGCCGTTGCCGTCGAGGGCGGCAAGAAGGTCCTCGACGACCTCAATACCAAGGGTGAGCAGGTGCGCAAGGACGCCGGCACTCCCGATATCGCCCGCAGCGTGTCCGACATGTTCGAGCAGGCCGGCGGCACCATCTCCGACCTGACCGAGCGCCTGGGCATGCAGGGCGAGACTGCGGCACAGCGCGTGCTCGACGAGCTCATCCTGGCCCGCGTCCGCGTTATGACCGCCCCCGAGCGCACGGCCTTCCTGGCCCATGTACGCGACATCGTCGATTCGGTCGAGGACAACGTGACCTCGGTGCCCGTCGAGTCCGTTGAGCCCGATGATGCAGAGGACACCGAAGAGGCCGAGTAGCAGCGCAGATGGCAGATTCCACCACCGATTACAACAATCTAGATCCCTTGGGTGACGAGGCGGCGGTTGTCGACGAGGTCGATGCCGCCGTCTCGGGCGCTCGCAAGAAGCCGCGCGCTGTCGATATGGTGCCCGAGGAGCCCGACGCGATGGCGCCGGACGAGGAATACCAGCTCACGCCGGCGGGCCGCCGCGAGCGCATCGGGCAGATCGTTCGCCTGATCAAAAAGTACCGCGTGTGGGATAACCTTACGCCGGTTCGCCTGCGCCGCCTGCTCGAAGAGCTCGGCCCCATGTTCGTTAAAATGGGGCAGATTCTGGCTAACCGTTCCGAGATTTTGCCGCAGCGGTTTTGCGACGAGCTGCGTCGCCTGCGCTCCGACGTAGAGCCGGTGCCGTATGAGGTAGTGCTCCGCTGTCTGGAAGAGGAGTACGGCCAGCGCCTGGGGCAGATGTTCGACGCGATCGACCCCAACCCGCTCGGTAGCGCGTCGCTCGCGCAGGTACACCGCGCCCGCCTGGTGACCGGCGAGGACGTGGCCGTTAAGGTGCAGCGCCCCGGCGCGCAACAGGTCATGGCGCAGGACATCGACATCATTCGCTCGGTGGTGCGCATCGTTTCCAAGTTTGTCAACACCGATCAGTTTGTTGACCTGCACGGCGTGGTCGAGGAGCTGTGGACCTCGTTTCGCGAGGAGACCAACTTTTTGGCCGAGGCCAAAAACCTCAACGATTTCTACGACTTCCACAAAAGCGTGCACGGCGTGTCGTGCCCCAAGTCCTACCTGGACCTTTGCACCGAGCACGTCGTGGTCATGGACTACATTGACGGCATCTCGATTGCTGATCCCGAGCGCCTGGTGGCTGAGGGCTATGACCTGGAAAAGATCGGCTCGGCGATTGTCGAGGACTACTCGACGCAGGTGCTCGACGACGGCTTTTTCCATGCCGACCCGCATGCGGGAAACATCATCCTCAAGGACGGCATCGTCTACTTTATCGACCTGGGCATGATCGGGCGCATGTCGAGTCACGACCGCGGTATCGTCAAGGACATGATTTTCGCCGTGGCCGAGGGCGACGTGCCCAAGCTCAAGGATTCGCTCATGCGCTTTGCCGTGACGCGCGGCGATTCGGCCGAGCTCGACCATTCGGCCTTTTTGTCCGACTTGGACTTTATCGTCGCCGACTTTGCGGGGCTCGATCTTAAGGATCTTGATATCGGCGAGTTTTTGACCTCGTTGCTAAACCTGGCGCGCAAAAACGACGTTGAGCTGCCGAGCGTGGTGACGATGTTCGCCCGCGGCATGGTGACGCTCGAGGGTCTGCTGACCGAGTACATGCCCAACGTCAACATGATTCAGATCATCCAGACGCACATCAAAAACGAGAAGAGCGCCTATGCGCGCGTCCGCGAAATGGGACGCGACCTTGCCGCGAGCAGCTATCGCGCGGTAAAAGGCTCGCTCGAGGCGGCTGAGTATCTGGGCTTGGCGTCGCGCATGCTCACGCGCGGCCAGCTTAAGGTAAACACGCAGATCATGAGCAGCGATAAGGCACTGCGGCAGCTGGGTGGAATTATCGACCGCATGTCGATGGCAATTGTGATCGCCGGTCTGTTTATCGGTTCGTCGGTGGTGTACTACGCGCGCATCGAACCGGTTGTGTTTGGCATCCCGGTCATTGGCTTTATGGGCTACGTGAGCGCGCTGGTGCTGGCGCTGATGCTGGGCCGCGAGATCTGGCGCAACAGCCACGGCGGCAAGCGCTAGAGGCTGAGACTGTCACCGCATTCTCCTATCGCAAACCATAGCTTTTACCTTGGGCTTCGCCTGCGTGCGAGGCCCTTTTGCGTGATACCATAATGACAGTAATAATCGATGGCCTAGATGGTGGTGCGGAGACGCACGAATGCGCGGTTTTCCTGCGCGTTTGGGAGAATCGGGGTGCAAGTCCCCGGCTGTACCAGTAACCGTAATTCCTCTTGGCCCGGGATGGCCGCGTCGCAGATCGGACGGCGCGCCCGGGTCGGTAAGGTTAAGTCGGATCGCCTCCCATCTTGTACGTGGCCGCGGTGCATGCCGCCGGTACGCGTTGGGCTCTGGAGGGAAGGGGGACCCCGATGGGGGTACTCGGGCGCAATATGCGCGATGACGTGGGGCAGCCGCTGGGCAATGCTCCAAGTGCAGACAATAGGAGACAAATGGATATGTTTGAGGACGAGTGCCAGCGCGCCTCGTGGCGTCGTCATGGAGCGATTGCCCGCGGCGTAGCCAAGCGTGGTCTGGTGGCGTTCCTGGCTTTTGCCATGGCTTTTGGCACTACGCCGGCGCAACTTTGGGCCGAGGGCGCTGAGGGCATTGCCGAGGCCGTGGCTCAGGCTACGACGGGTGGCGAGGGCGCGACGGCCGACGAGGGCACTACTGCCGCCGATACCGGCGCGAACAGTGCGCCGGCGAGCGCTGCTGCCGATGGCGCCGACGCGGATCAGGGCGCAACTGCGAGTTCCGCGAATAGTGCTGACACCGCCGCAGGCAATGCGACTGAGTCCGAGAGCTCTGCTGCGATGCCTGCTGCTTCGGAGCAGAAGAACGCCGTTGCCGCCGCGTCCGCCACAACGCTTTCGAGCGAGGCTAAGGTCTATATCCAGGACGCCAAGGATAAGGACAACTCGTATTCGACGAAGTCCGGCGCGCTCAATGTGGGTGATACGCTCTGGGCCAATATGTACGATGAGGTCGAGGACGACTGGTACGGCACTTCGACTGAGTCCGTTGCCAATCCAGGCACCTGGACCTACGCCTGGCTCGCCGGCACGTCCAGGGCCAGCAGCAATGTCGCCGACTACACCGAGGTCGTAGGCCACGAGCAGTCGCTCACTGTCACCGCCGCGATGGAAGGCAAATACTTTATCTGCAAGGTAACGGTTGATGGCAAGGACTACTATGGTCCGTCCGTTTCTTCCGGCTCGGGCATCAATGCCAATTTCATCCCCGGTCCCGTGTTGGGCGCCGGGCAGATGGAGCTTAGCAGCGTCAAGCTCAGTAGCGACACGCCGAGCATAGGCGATACCCTTACGGCGACGCCGTACAAGGATTGGTCGAGCCCCGCGGGCTCCGACGCCAAGGTTACCTACACGTGGTCCGCATCCACCTCGCAGTCCTCGGGCTTCACCAAGATCGAGGGCGCGACGGGCGCTTCCCTCACGGTAACCGATGACCTCGAGGGCAAGTACATTAAGGTCGAGGCTACTGCCGGCGTCAACACGGTGAGCAAGACCACTTCCAGCAAGGTCAAACAGGCTGGTGCGGTCGAGATTTCGGCCGTGTCCATCATCAACACCAAGGACAACACGAGTGTCTTTGCGGTGGGGGATACCGCTAAGGCCCGCGCCAAGGAGAAGGGCGGCGCGTACGGCGCATTCGTCGACGCGAGCAAGCTCAACTATCAGTGGCAGTGCTCTGACACCAAGAGTGGCACGTATACCGACATTGCGGGCGCCACGGGTGAGACCCTCGAGCTTATCGACGCTTTGGGTGGCAAGTACCTCAAGTGTAAGGTGTCTTCGAAGATCGGCTCTTCGAGCTTGACCAACTCGACGGGTGCTCTCGTTGCTGCCGCCGGTTCAATTAATGGCATAAGCGTGACTATGAGCCCGACTTCGGGCAAAGTCGAGGTTGGCTCCACGATTACGGCGACCGCAAAGGCGGGCTCCACTGACGTTACCGCCGATTCACATGTCACATGGCAGTGGTACAAGGGCACCTCGAGATACGCGAGCTCGTGCAACACGCCTATCGAGGGTGAGACTGGCAACACCCTGACGGTGACCGCCGCCCTCAAGGGCTACTACGTCGTGGCCAAGGCCAACGGCGGCTATGGCGAGCAGAAGCCGTACCATGCGGCGGGTCCTGTGTCCGTCGCTGGCCAAGTTGAGCTTTACGACGTACAGTTTGAGGGCTCTCCCGCCACCAATGGCGTGCACGTGGGCGATACGCTCAAGACCAAGGTGCGTAAAAAGGACGGCTCGAACTACAGTTATATCGAACGTACCGACAGTGTGACCTATCAGTGGCAGTATGCAAATACCAGCTCGAGCTCTGACTCCGCTTATACCGATATCCCCGGTGCTACCGAGGCCACCTATACCGTTGACGCTGCCTATGCCGGCAAGTATCTGCGCGTGAAGGTGACGAGCGAAAATACCGTTTTCAGCACGCAGAAGAAGAGCTCGTACGGTACGCAGTCCGTTGCCCCGCTCGGCCCCGTGACGCTCAAGGGCCAGTACAAGCTGGCAGGCATCGAGCTTGCCGATAAGAACGTTACGCTCAGCGTGGGTTCAAAGATCACGCCGAGTGTGCAGGTGCCGGGAAGCTGGTCGGGCACGACCAAGGACGTGCCCGACGATGCCGAGCTCACCATGGCGTGGTATGCCAAGGGCGAGGGCGATGCCGATTGGACCGAGCTTACCGACGGCATCGATACGACCGATGGCAGCCTGACTATTTCGGACGCGCTTGTTGGCAAGAAGATCAAGGTTACGGCGAGCGCCCTCGACAACACCGTTGAGTGGGTTTCGCCCGATAGCGTTACCGCGGCGGGGGAGTATGACCTGCTGCGCGTGACCACTACGCCGCAGATCAATAGCGAATCGACCCATCTCGTCTCGGGTGATAGCGTTAAGGCGACGGCGCAGGCCAAGCGCGCCGACGGTTCGACCACCAATGGTATCGACGTCACCGGTCAGGCGACTGTTGCTTGGTATGCGGCCGACGACGCGAAGGCTCCCGCGGCCGACTGGACGCTGCTGTCCGATATGTCGGGCGCCGAGGCGACGGTCTCGGCATCTGCTGCTGGTAAGTATCTGAAGGCTGTCGCTACGAGCGGCAGCTCGACGGTCGAGCTTGTCTCTGCCAATCCCGTGATCGCCGCAGGCTCTCTTGAGGCCGCAGTCCAAAAGCTCAACGATTCCAATAAACAGATCGCCGTTGATTACAGCGCCAAGGGCGGCAACGTCAACGATGTTCTGAAGGCGCAACTTGCCGAGCTCGGCTACAACGACATCGACGTCAAGGTCTCCGAGGGCTGCGTTGCCTTTAATGCAGAGGATGACAAGGCCACGGTCGGTATCTCCGACGCTCAGGATAAGACCAACGGCGATGTGACGTTCTTCTTCATTGACCCCAACGACTACACCGGTTACAACATTGACGGTCTGCGTAGCGCCGACGTCGTGTTTGAGCTGTCGCGCGATGGCAAGACCGAGTATTACCAGCCCAGTAAGTCGGTGCAGGTTGCTTGGGACGAGGCTCGTGTGCAGCAGATGCTCGACGATGCGGCCGAGCAGGTTGCCATCGGTTACGCCGCAGGCGATTCGGCTGAGTCCGTCACGTCCAACCTCACGCTTCCGTATCGCGCGGGCTCCAAGAACAAGTTCGAGGTTAGCTGGAAGAGTTCCGACGGCGATGTCATTTGGCCGTCCGGTTATGGCTGGGACGACTACACCGGCAAGGTGACGCGCGTCTCGAGCGATCGCGCCGTTACGCTGACCGCGACGGTTTCGTTTGTGAGCGGCGGCCCGAGCGATGTCGAGGGCTCGCACGACTTCACCGTGACCGTCAAGGGCGACCCCGAGAAGGTCGCTGCCGACAAGAAGGCACTGCAGGAGAAGGTCGATGCGGCCTTTACCTACGACAATATCAAGTACTTCGACACCAAAACGGTTGCCAACAAGGACGGCCTGACCGCCGACCTGCAGATGCCGCGCACGAGCACGCTCAATATCGACGGCAAGTACTACAAGGTCGAGTACTCCGCGAGCACCGATGACGTGACCTTCAACGGCTATAAGGGCACGGTCTTCCGTCCCGAGGCCGGTAGGGGCGCCGTCTCCACGAAGCTCACCTGTACGGTTACGGATAAGAACAACCCCGAGGTCACTGCCACAAAGACGCTTGACTTCACGGTTGTGCCGCAGGATCAGGCCGACCTCGACAACGAGCTTAAGCTCATGGAGGCCGCCAAGGCGGGCTACGCCGAGGCCATTCTCGACGGCCAGGACGCCGCCGGCGTGACCGCAAATATGCACGCCTTCCAGAAGGCGTATCTCGACGCCGACGGTAAGCTCGCGTGGAGCTACGACAAGGCGACTACCGACGCCGCGGACTCGGGCATCGTCCCGGTTGAGCTCGAGGGCTACGACGACATGAGCGGCCAGCAGTGGCGCCTCTTCAAGTCGAGCGACACCAGTGTCGTCTCTGCGGAGAGCCTTCTTGTTACGCAGCCTGAGTACAACACCAAGGTCACCATTACTTCTCGCCTTTCCAGTGAGAAGTACGCGCGTTACGCCGAGCGCTATCCAGATAACGCCACGTATGCAAAGCTTGCCAACCAGGACGTCTCTGCGACGGTGACCGTGCTTGGAACGAGCGGTCAGGTCGCTCCTAAGGTTACAGCAACATGCTCGGTTATCGGCATCGATGCCGATGGCAACCAGCAGACCTGGACTGCCGCCGAGCCGTATACACTCAAAACGGGATCTACCGCCGCCGACCTCTCTGAGGCGCTCTTCAAGAAGCACGGGCTCACCGCCGATTACGGCATGGGAACCTGGGGCTGGTACCTCAATTCCATCACCTCGCCCGTCGACGCGGGCCGAACGCTTGGCTATGATTCGCAGACCGGAGCGTACTGGCAGCTCTTTATCAACGGCACGGCCGCATCGGTTGGCGCGGGCGGCTACGTGCTCGAGGCCGGCGACTCGGTCGTCTGGTGCTACTCCAAGTACGGCGACCCGGCGCCCACCGACCAGCTCTCCGTGAGCTGCGAGGTCGTTGGCCAGGCTAAGGACGGCGGCCAGCAGACCTGGGCTCAGCCCACGACCATCCAGGTGAAGGAGGGCTCGACCGCGGCGGAGCTCTCTGAGCAGGTGTTCAAGCAGGCTGGCATTGGCGCCGACACTGGGACGGGCTCCTACGGCTGGTACCTCAACTCGCTCACCTCTCCGTTTGATGAGGACGTAAAGCTCTCGACCGAAAAGGTTGACGCCTCCACTTGGAATTACTGGCAGTTCTTTGTCAACGGCAAACTCGCAAATGTGGGTGCCGGTAACTACACACTCAAGGCCGGTGACAAAGTTTCCTGGGTCTACGGCTCTGACGGTACCGTGCCTGGGCAGACAAAGGCTTCCCTGCAGATTATCGGTGTTGACAGCGGCGGTAATGTTCAGACGTGGGTGCCTGCAGCTGACTACACCATGGTTGATACCGCGACCGTGGCTGATGCGACTGAACTTGCCTTCAAGCAGAGCGGCATCTTTGCGGATTATGGTACGGGCACATGGGGCTGGTTCCTCAACTCAATTACATCGCCGTTTGATGGGCGAACGCTCGCATGGGACTCTACGACTGGGGCTTACTGGAAGCTCTTTATTGATGGCAAGCCTTCCGATTTGGGCGCGGGCAGCGTCAAGCTGAAGGACGCGAAGTCTATCGCCTGGGTCTATACGGCTGACGACAAGCTGCCTGACCCCGATGCCCTCACGACCGACCCCAACGCGCCTAAGTCTAACTTCGACTCTGCCTGGTCTGCGTTTGCCGGCGGCAAAGCCAATGGCTCGGTTGTCGAAGTGCCGACTCCGTCTGGTGCAGCTGAATCTGCGTGGGATGAGCCCGCAGATATCAAGGGCGGTGCAAAAGGCGTTTCGGACTTGCTCATTATCGACGGTAATATTTGCGCGGTTAAGGGCGACCGCATTGTGCTCATAGATTCTGAAACCGGAAAGAAGGAGCTTGCGAGCTGCTCTATTGGTGCGAACATTGGCTACTTCTGCCGTCCCGCCTATAAAGACGGCTATCTGGTTGTTCCTTTTGAGGACGGCTCGCTCGGCATTTTTGTTCTGGACAAGAAGGATGGGCAGTACTCGATAGCCTGTCGATACAAGACCCCTTCGCTCGGGATCAAAGATACCCAAGCTCTCACGTCTGTGACCATCTCCGGCGGCAAGGCCTACGCAGGCTTCACTGTTGTCGACGGTTCAGAAGGTGCGCTCGTGTGCGTTGACCTGGCTTCCGGCAAAGTGGACTGGACAACAGACAAAAAGAAGTCCGAGACCAACGAGAACGAGGGCTACTACTGGGCGGGCGCTGCGGCCTCCGGTGACGACATCATCATCGGTAACGAGTCCGGTAAGGTTGCCCTCATTGATGGCTTCAACGGCAAAGAGCTCTCGAGCGTAAGCGTAGGCACGCCCGTTCGCTCCGGCATCATTGCCGTCGAGGTTGGCGAGAACGGCGACGGCACGTATCTCGCGGTCTCCCGCGATAACGGAACGCTCTACAAGATTCGTCGCAGCGGGGACAAGCTGACCCTCGAGGGCAGGCCCGTTGCCTTCGCGGCCATCTCCACCTCTACGCCGGCAGTGAGCAACGGCCTGGCGTATGTCTGTGGCATGGACATGGAGGGTTACGGAACGCTCTCTGTCATCGATCTGAGCACTATGAGCGTTAAAAAGAGTATCCGCGCCGACAAGGGCGAGTCCAAGAGTACCCCGCTCGTCTCGGTTCAAGGAAACGACACGTACGTGTACTTCACCTGCAACGCTCTGCCCGGCGGCGTTTACGCTTATAAACTGGGCGACGATGCGGCGCAAATGATATTCATGCCCGACGCAAAGTATCGTGAATACTGCACCGCTTCTATCATCTGTGACGAGAAGGGCAACCTGTACTACGCCAATGACTCGGGACGCCTCTTTAAGCTAGCGGGTGCCGAGTCCTGGAGAGTTGCATTCGATGTACAGGGCGGTTCGTACGTCGCACCGCGTTATGTTGCCAAGAACAAGATGGTTTCCGAGCCGGCCGCCCCTACCCGCGACGGATATACATTCCTCGGCTGGTACACTGCCGAAGGCGAGAAGTGGGACTTCGCCAAGGACGTCGTGACGGCCGATATGACGCTGTATGCCAAGTGGATCAAGAATGCCGTTAACCCTGGCGGTAACGGTGGCTCCAATGGCAACGCGGGCGGCTCTGGCAATGGCGCCGGCTCCGGCAGCGGAACGAGTGGCCAGCAGAGCGGCGGTGCCGTTTCGCCTGGGCAGAAGCCTGTGTCGTCGACCACGACCAAGACCAAAGCCAAGGACGGCAAGGATTCCAAGAAGGATTCCGACAAGTCCGACAAGAAGGACAGCAAGAAGTCTGATAAGAAGTCCGCTGAGGCTCCTGTGCAGCAGTCTGGCTTCAATCCGCTCGCCATCGCTGGTGTGGCGGCCGGCGTGATCGGTCTCGCCGTCATCGGTGTGTTCGTATTCACCAGGCGTCGGTAGGTGAGGGCTGTGTCCAATAAGTCTCAGGACGCCGAGTCCAAGCAGCCCGACTCATCGTTCATTCAACTCGACGATGCAAAGCAAAAGGGCGCCGCTTCGGCGGCGTCCGTCCCGCGGCGCAAGGCGCTTGTTGGTGCCCTGACGGCCGTCTGCATTGTTTTGATCGTTGTGTCGCTAGGCTTTATCCAACCTTCTTCCAGCGGTGCATGGTCCATCGATTGGATCGCTCAGGCTGTGACAGGGGAGAGCGTCGTTGCCAAGGACGCATCGGGTTCCGGCTCGACTGCCGTTTCGGGCAAGGTTGCGTCCAAGGACTCCAAATCTTCGGACAATGCGAAGGACGGGTCGAAGGACTCAAAAAAGGATTCGAAGGAGAAAAAGTCCGAAAGCAAGGACGGCAAGACGTCCAACAACGCGTCTGCTGGACAGGACTCTGAATCCGCCGGTGGATCGAGTTCTTCTGACGGCTCTTCTTCGAGCGCTGGCTCGGCGACCGGCGGTGGGTCTGCATCCAACAGTGGCGGCGCCTCTGCGGGCAATCAGGGCGGCTCGCAGCAGCCTGGCTACGTCACGGTGACGATTTCGGTCACATCGAGCGCTGTGGGCAATCCTGTGTCTTCTAGTGGCACCTTCACCTTTAACGAGGGTGCAACGGTCTACGATGCCCTGTGCGCTCTGGGCCTTTCCGTGAATGCGCATGGCTCATCGTTCGGCACGTATGTCACCGCCATTGGCGGTTTGGCCGAGAAGGAGCATGGCGCCACGAGCGGCTGGATGTATTCCGTCAACGGTGTGGCGCCCAACACGGCGTGCAGCAACTACGTCCTATCCAACGGCGACAGTGTCGTCTGGTATTACGTTACAGGCTAGAGGCCTCGACATAACACGCCAAACGGGCGGTTCGGACAAACATCCGGGCCGCCCGTTTTTCATGCGTAGAGGACTGGGTCGCCGGGTCTCTCGGCAAACAAAAAAACCGGTTGGAACGAGAATTCCAACCGGTTATACCTTCAAGCAAATGTCGAACAAACTACGACTGCGCGCCCTCGAGGAAAAAGCGACGGCTAAAGTAGTTGTACCAGGTGACCAAGAACGTGGCGATTGCCTTCATGGCCTGGTAGCCGATGCTCAAAAACGTGACGCCCACAAACATGTACAGATCGTTGAGGCCCAAACCGATCACCGACAGGATGGTGAAGATCGTGAACTCGCGCTTGCGGCTCATGCCCTCGCGATGGTCGAACACGTATTTCATGCTGAGCCAGTAGTTAACCACGACGGACGTGGTAAACGAGATCGTGGTGCTCATCAAAAAGTCGAGGTGGAACAGCTCGACGAGCGCAATGAGCATGCCCCAGTCGATGCCAAAGGAGATAAGACCCACGACAGCGAACTTGAGGAACTGCTTGGTATGAGGTTGTGCCAGTGCCTTGCGCACGTAATCACATCCAATGCGTTGATGAATCGAGCAACGAGATACTTTAGAGCTTTTGCATGGGAAACGTAAGGTCTTTGGCAAGAACTATACGAACTCGCCAAATATTCAAGAGGTAATCCGCAAACGTTGCAAATCTTCCCGCAAACGAGCAGGGCCCACGAACAACGCGGCGTTCGAAGCACGTCGTTCGTGGGCCCCGTAGTGCAACGAGGAGGCCGAGCTACTTGGTCTGCTCGCCCTCCAGGAAAATCTTGCGCGTTACAAAGTTGTAGACCATGACCAGCGCGGTAGCGCAAATCTTGGCGATATTGGCCTCGAGGCCCAGGCCGGCGTTGAGGGCCAGCACGATGCCGTCGTTGAGAGCCAAGCCGATCACGGACAGCACGACAAAGATAATGAACTCGCGGCGGCGGCTCATGCCCTCCTTGTGTGCAAATACGTACTTCATGCTCGCGACGTAGTTAAAGATGAGCGAGACGATAAAGCCGCTGGTATTGGCGATCAGGATATTAAGGCCCAGGCCGTAGTGGAGCAGATTCATGATGCCAAAGTCGATGACCGTGGCGACGACGCCGACGACGCCAAACTTCATGATCTGCGCAAGGAGCTTTTGCATGGTACCTGCCTTAGGGTGGCGCCGGAGCGCCGCGGGGATGACAAACTCAGCAAGTTTAGCCAATCCGCGCAGGCGGGGCTAGGCGCGCTCCTCGATAGCACCGTTTCTATATGCATCGAGCAGTTGGCGCAGGTCCTGGATCTGGCTGCGAATCTTGACGCCGGTATCGGTGTCGCTCACCATGCGGCGACGGTCTGCTTGGTCAAAACGGTTGGTCTCGCTTTCGATGTCCACGTTGCGCGTGAGCGCCTCGGCGACGGTGGTAAAGGCCTGATGTGACTTGAGGCGGCAGCCGCGCGAGCTCGAGATGAGCGTGTAGCCGGCGATGCCTGTTTTGGGGTGGTAGGCGCGACAGAAACCGCCATCGATGACCAGCAACTTACCGTTGGCGCGGATGGGCTGCTCGCCTTTGGTGGTCTTGACCGGGGTGTGGCCGTTGATGATGTGGCCCGTCGGCGAGCAGGCCATGGGTGCGACGCCAAACTCGCGCATGATATCGTCGCAAACGGACGAGGACGTGGTGAGCGTATAGTACGGGTCCATCGGCTCGACCCACGTGCTCTTGTCGGCGATGTAGGCGCGCTCGAACGTGCGCACCACGCGTCCGCTGGCGGGTGAGTTAAAGCCGATCCACAGGTACCACATCCAGTCGAGGGCATCGCGGTCGCCGACGCGCCAGGCACGGCGCGCGATATGGTCGCAAAAATCAAAATAATCACGGCCGGCGTGCCAAGTGCCAAGACAGTTCATGCTGCTAAAGGTGCCGTCTTCGTTGAGCGGCACGCAGCCGTGGAAGAGCAGATTGCCGTTGGCGACCTTATACATAGAGCCGTGGGTATAGAGGAAATCAATGTGTCGATGCAGGTGATCGGCGGTGACAAACTCGGATACGAGCTTGTCGATGATGTGCTGCTCCTCGGGCGTGAGCGTGTAGGGGTCCGCCGGATCGACGGTGGGGAAGTCGTTGGTCGTGAGCGGCCATACGCTGCCGTCGGCGAGGGTGACTGTGCCGGCGTCATGATCGATCTTGTCGAGCAGCAGGCGGTCGGCCATATCGAACTCGGGGTGGCGCTGGATAATCTGGCCCTCGAGCTTAAAGAGCAGGACGTTAATGGCTTTGATCAGCGGGCTGATGGACTCGCCGGCGGTATAGGTGGCGTCGGCGAAGGCGACAAGCTCGCGCAGCGAGATGCCGTAGTCGTTCTCGAGAATCTCATAGTTGTCGTAGCGCAGGTTGTTGCGCAGCACCGTGGCGATGCAGGCGGGCTCGCCGGCAGCGGCGCCCATCCACAGCAGGTCGTGGTTGCCCCACTGAATGTCGAGCGAATGATAGGTGAGCAGACGGTCCATAATTTTGGCCGCACCGCCACCGCGGTCGAAGATGTCGCCCACCAAGTGCAGATGGTCGACGGCGAGGCGCTTGATGAGCGAGGCAAGCGACTCGATAAAGTCGTCGGCGCTGGCGGTCTCCAAGATGGATTCGATAATGCGCTCGTGATAACGCACGCGGTAGTTGTTCTCGTCTGGATGCGTGTGCAGCAACTCGTCGATGATGTAGGCGTAATCACGCGGGATGGCCTTACGCACCTTGGAGCGGGTGTAGCGACTCGAAAGCGAGCGGGCAACCACAATGAGCTGGTCGAGCATGGTCTTGTACCAGGTGGGCGAGTCCTCGCGCCGGCTGCGGACAAGATCGATCTTCTCGCGCGGATAGTAGATGAGCGTGCACAGCTCGCCCTTTTCGTCAAAGGAGAGCGTGTCGCCAAAGATCTCGTCGACATGCTCGCGCACGACGCCCGAGCAGTTGTTGAGGATGTGCATAAAGGCTTCGTACTCGCCATGCACATCGCTCATAAAATGTTCGGTGCCCTTGGGCAGGTTGAGGATGGCCGAGAGGTTGATGATCTCGGTGAATGCGGATTGCTCGGTGGGGAATTGTCTCGACAGCAGGCGCAGATACTTGAAGTCTTGCGGATTGCGATCGAATGCGACCATGGGGCACCTTCCGATGTGGTTGGTAAAACTGATAAAACAGCGTCAAGCGTTTATCAGTATGCGCCGCTTTTGTTTCGATTGGAGATAGGAGGTCGAATTGTTGGCCGAACGGTTTGGTAAATCGATTTAGTTGAGGTGGATATGGCGGTTGAATGGAGACGCTGGGTCGTTTTGCAGGCGCATGCCTCCTGGATCGATAGAGAGGATGACGGTAAAGATGTTCACTACCTTTGGTTCAATTTGGTAAATAGTGGACATTTGTACCGTATTTACGCTTGCTGTGCGATAATTTACGCAGCAATAAGTAAGGAGCCTCATATGAGTGATTTTGTCCTGACCTGTGAATCCGCCGCCGATCGAACCCGTGAGTTCTTTGCGTCGCGCAATATCCCTGTCGTGTGTTTTCATTACGAGATCGACGATGTTGTCTATACGGACGATCTGTATCAGTCGATTGCGCCGGACGAGTTTTTTGCCCAGATTGCCGCGGGCGCCATGCCCAAGACGTCTCAGGTGAGCGTGGGTGAGTACGAGGAGTTTTGGGAGCCGTTTGTTGCCGAGGGTAAAGACGTGCTGCACCTGGCGTTGTCGTCGGGTATTTCGGGCACGTATGGATCGGCCTGCGTTGCGGCGCAGATGCTTGCGGATCGCTATCCCCAGGGCGGCAAGGTGCGCGTCATCGATTCGCTGGCGGCGTCTTCGGGCTTTGGCCTGCTGGCGGAATGTGCCGCCGACGTTCGCGATAGCGGCGCTTCGCTCGACGAGACGGCCGCTTGGATTGAGGAGCATAAACTCAACCTGCACCACTGGTTCTTCTCGACCGATCTGTCGAGCTACCTGCGCGGCGGTCGCATTTCGGCCGCGAGCGCGATCATCGGCACGGCGCTCAAGATTTGCCCGCTTATGACGGTCGATTGCGAAGGTGAGCTGGCGCCGCGTGAGAAGATTCGCACCAAGAAGCGCGCGATCTCCGAGATGGCCAAGACCGTGATGGCGCATGTGCAGGACGGTGCGAACTATTCGGGCAAGTGCATCATGTCGCACTCGGCGTGCCGCGCGGACGCCGAGGCCGTTGCGGCACTGATAGAGGAACAGGTTCCGCAGCTCAAAGGCAAGATTGAGATCAATAGCATCGGTGCTCTGATTGGCTCGCATACCGGCCCCGGCACGGTGGCCGTCTTCTTTATGGGCGACAAGCGCGTGGACTAACGTTTGTAGGCTGGCTGACGGTTTTAACGGCTGCGCTTGTCCCTCCTGATATTTGATAACAGAAAAAGGCCCGTCCCGTTGTTTGCGGGACGGGCCTTTTTCTGTTGCGGCTAGCGTTTTTTTCCGCGGAAGAAGAAGCCGTGCAGCGAGGGCTTGAGTCCGCGGTTGGCGCGACGTTCCTCGATATGATCGTGGATCGAAGCGACGCGTTCGATGACTTCGTCGGGGATCGGCACGTCGGGATTCATGTTCTCGACCTGGCTGACCTCGGCGGCGGCGACCTGGTCGATAATGGGCACATCGTCGCGCGAGATGACAGGTGTGGCGTCTTCCTTCATCTTGCGGTAGCGCTGCATCATGTCGGTCTGCAGCTGCTGGGCCGAAGGCGGAGTCCAGATGATGGCGTTGGCGCCGGCGGCGATGGTCTCACGGATGCTCTCGGGCGTCTTGCCGCCCGGTGCGATGAGCGGCAGGTTGGGATAGTGTTCGCGCAGCTCGCGCAGGACCTGGGGCGTGTTTTTGCCGGCCGCGATGTTGAGGATCTTGGCTCCGGCGCGCACCTTGGCGTGAGCATCGTCGTCACAGCGAACGACCGTGGCGATGACGGGGATGTCGGCGATGTTGGTGATGTGCTCGACCATCTCGGCAGTGGCGGGGGAGTTGACCACGCAGCCCGCCGCACCCTGCATCTCGGAGACGGCCGCCATCTGCACGGAGCGCTTGCCGGTGGTAGTGCCGCCGCCAACGCCCACAAAGACTGGGCACTCGGCAACAGTCAGCAGCGCCTGCGTAATGGCGGGCTGCGGCGTGAAGGGGTAGACGGCAAACACGGCGTCGGCATTGGAGTTGCGGATGACCGCCACGTCGGTGGTGTAGATGAGCGATTTGATGCGTCGGCCAAAGAGCGTAAAGCCGCTGGCCTCCTCAATCTCATCGGGCATGCGGAGAGCCGCCTTGCGCAGACGCCCGTCGATGGGCAGCGGCTCCATGGGCAAAAGGCCGTTGGGAGTTACGGCCACCTGGGGTTCGGTATATTCGTCTGCAAGCTCTACCTCGGAGAAGTCGACCGAGGCGACGATGTCCTCGTGAACCTCGGCGGGAACATCGATGGGAGCCTGGTCGTTCGTCGCGGCAGGCGTGTCGAAGGAGCTGGTGCCGACAAAGGCGTCGACGCGCTCGTTCAAATCGTTGAGAGAATCCATGGCGGTCCGTTTCTATGTTCTGCGGTCGACAGTGTACGACCGGCGTTGCGAGTGCTAAATCGTTTGACGAGTTGATTTTTCCCCGCTGTGCCATCCGTTAGACTGAAGGGCCGGTGAACGTGAAGGAGCTGTGGTGGCGGGAATCGAGGTGCTATCTTGAATGTCCCGTATGCAAAAAGAGAGGTGACGCGGTATGGAATTTTCGGCAATGTTGGGCTCGATTGGCCTATGCGTGGGCGCAATCGTTGCCGCCGCGGTCATCTACTTTGCGGTTACGGCCATTAAGGGCAAAAAGGCCGAGCGCAAGGAGCGTGAAGCGCTTGCGCGGCATAAGGACCAGCAGGACAGGCGCGCACGGAGATAGCTTGTTGAGTTTTGAATCCGTGCGCTAACTGCGTTTTCGGACTAGGGCGATATAGAAGCCCTCAAAGTCGCGACTGGGCGGAATGGTCAGCGTGCCGGGCATGCCGTTGGCAATGGCCGAGACGTGGCCCGCGGCGATTGCCTCGGTGAGAGCGTTAGACTCGATGCGCGGCTCCTCATCAGCTTCCTGGGCGCGGCGCGCTTCGCTTTCGCTCGGCGTGCCGTCGAGGGGGATAAGCTCGCAGTCCATATGCTTGTTGAGGGCCTCTTGCAGGGCGTCCTCGTTTTCCTGCGGCATGATCGAACAGGTGGAATAGACGAGTGTGCCGCTCGGCTTGAGGGCGCCCATGGCGCGGTCCAGAAGTGCGCGCTGCGAGCGGGCGCACTTGACGAGCAGCTGCTCGGTGAGGCCACGCAAGCTCTTTTCGTTGCCGCTGATGACGGTGCCCGTGCCGGTGCAGGGAGCGTCGAGCAGGATGCGGTCAAAGCGGAAGAACTCGTCGAGCTCGCGTGCGTCGATGCGCATGACGGGCACGTTTTTTGCGCCTTGGCGGCCCAAGTTGGCCTCGAGCTTTTCGGCACGGGGAATGCTCATCTCGCAGGCGGTGAGGTGTGCCTGTCCCTGGGTGAGGGCGGTGATCTGCGTTGTCTTACCGCCGGGGGCCGCGCACATGTCCAGGATGTCCTCGCCGGCACGTGCGTCCAGCACGAGTGGCGGCATCATCGACGACAGGCTTTGTAAGTAGATTTTGCCGTCACGGTAGATGTCGAGATCCCACAGATCGGAAACCTGGGCCTCGGGCAGGATGAAGGCATCCTGATACCATGCGACGGTTTGGTGGGCGATCCCGGCGGCGTCGAGTGCAGCGGCGATGTCCTCGGCGGTCGCCTTGAGCGTGTTGGCGCGCAGCGTGACCGGGCGCGTGGCTGCGGCGCCAAAGCCTTCGATCATGCGCTCAGCATCGGCAGGCGTATAGGCGCCGGCAACCGTGTCGACCATAAAGCGCGGCAGGTCGGCGGCGCAGGGAAGGGCGGCAAGCTGATCGGAAAGCTCGGTGGCGGCAAACTGCCTGAGCTTGAGCTCGGGCTTAACCTGCTTTTTCTGCTTACGACGACGCGGCTTGGACATCCGTCTTTCCTTCCACCTAAATGATTATTCTGGGACGGGGATTAAAAAATCATTCCATGACCCCCGTCACATAAAGACTGTGCTGTGGCGCCCGGGAATGATTTTTGAATCCCCGTCCCAGAATAATCATTCCCGGGCGCGTTGCGATTGCCTAGTACTGGCTCTCGTGCTTGCTAAAGAAGTCGAAGCGCGGGGGCAGCGGCTTAACGCGGTGCTCGCCGGGCTTCTCGCCCAGACTCTCCACAAACTCGTCCGTTGAGGCAAAGATGTTGTCCCAGCTAAAGAAGGCGACCGGGTCGACGTCGAAGTACTCGCAGATGAGCTCGCAGCCGGCCGGGACGATGCCGTGCATCAGGACGGTCGCCACACGCAGCTCGGTAAAGGCGTCGACCAGGGCCTGCGTCATGGCGGTGTTGGCCGGCTCGTCTTCGAGCTTGTTGGCAGCCTTGGAGGCGTCGCTCCAGCGCTTGTTGGCGGCGCGCAGGTAGTCGTCGCACACGGCGAGCGCGCGGTGCGTCTCGAACTTGTACATGGCCTGCTCAAAGGCAAGGGCGGCCTGCTCGGCAGCCTCGACCACGGCAGCAGAGGCGGCGCCGGCCGGAATACAACCGTTGCGATAGGGGCTCTCGTCGCCCTCCTTGACGGCGACGCCGTAGAAGCAGCTGCGGGCCAGGCGGTTGAACACGCCGGTCAAAAGGGCGCTCTCCTTAAGAGCCGGGTCAATAACGCGCTTGTCGTCGCAGGCGCGCACCTCGTTGCCGTCCTTGTCCTTGCCGGTCACGCGCGTGTCATATGCCTTGGGGCTAAAGCTCACCGGCTTCTCGGACAGGCCGAGCGACAGCCAATGCGCGCGCATCTGCTCGCAGGTGTAGTGGTTGAGCAGGTCGTCTGCCGGCGGGGGAGGCGTCTGCGAGGACGAGCTGGCCTTTTTGCCCATGTAGAGCAGGTGGTAGCAGGCGCTGACGGTGCTCTGCGTGAGGTTCCAGCCCAGGGCCTCCCACATGGCGGTCTGCGCGATGCAGTAGAAGTAGATGTTGTCCTGGCCGATGAACTGGTAGATCTGCGCGTCGTCCGAGCACCACCAGTCGCGCCAGTCGTCGGACGAGAAGCGCGTGCCGCCGTTCTTTTGGGCGTCTTCCAGATTCGTGAAGCGCTTGTAGGCCTTTCGGAAGGTCTCGTCCTTGATGAGATAGCCCTTGTCGTCGAAGTGGAGTTCATCCTTGATCGCGGCGAGTTCGTCGCGGGTCTTCACCACGGCGTCCGAAGCGGGCGCGAGCTTGATCGGGGCGTAGCGCTTGGATTCGGGCGGGAGGTCGGGCGGATTCACCGTGTCGATGTGGCCTTCGATGAGAACCTTCGGGAACTGGCCCTTGTAGTTCTTGGCGCCGGGCGTCTGAGAGTAGGTCCCCGGAATGCGCACGCAGACGTTGTAGACGGGAAGGCCGTCGACCGTCTGTACGCCCGCGCCCGGAAGG
>UQZH01000032.1 GCA_900545445.1 uncultured Collinsella sp.
GAACACGGCGGGGCCCTTCAAGTCCTCGGGCGTGCCCCAACGGGCGGCCGGGGTCTTGGCGATGATGAACTGGTCAAACGGGTGACGGCTGCCGTCGGGCTGCGTCTCGCGCAGCGGCGCGGTCTGCGGCGTGGCGATGTAGCCAGGCCCAATGCCGTTGCACTGGATGTTGGCCTCGCCAAACTCGGAGCAGATGTTCTTGGTGAGCATCTTCAGACCGCCCTTGGCAGCGGCGTAGCCGGCGATGGTCTCGCGGCCAAGCTC
Organism: uncultured Collinsella sp.; assembly: GCA_900545445.1. GTDB lineage: Bacteria > Actinomycetota > Coriobacteriia > Coriobacteriales > Coriobacteriaceae > Collinsella. The sequence goes on from UQZH01000032.1 coordinate 265, forward strand.
GCTCATCATCGAGCAGATGTTGATGATCTTGCCGTGACCCTTGGCGATCATGCCGGGCAGGCAGGCCTTGGAGACGATGAACGGGGCGTTAAGGTCGATGTCGACGACGCGACGGAAGTCCTCGGCGCTCATGTCGAGCATAGGGGTGCGCTGGATAACACCGGCGTTGTTGACCAAGATGTCGGGCGTGGTGCCAAAGTCGGCCTCGATCTTGGCGACGAGCTCGGCGACGACGGCCTCATCGGTGACGTCGGCCACGTAGCCGCGAGCCTCAAAGCCCAGCTCGCGGTAGTGCTTCTCGGCCTCGGCGACCTTGTCGGCGTGACGTGCGTTAAAGGCGATCTTGGCGCCGGCCTCGCCGAGCGCCTCGGCAATGGCCATGCCAATGCCATAAGTGGCACCGGTCACGAGCGCGACCTTGCCATCAAGGCGGAAGCTGTCCATAAGATCAGACATAGCGATCCTTTCAAAAGAAACGTTCATCTATATAAGTCTTGCTTCTAATACAAGCTCAGTATAGGAGAAGCGGAGGAATTAGCGCTCTTGTTCTCCTAAAAATAGGTGAACGTTCACTTTTATAAGGTGAACGGTTGAAATCGGTTGTTGCGATGTCCGCTACTCGCTTTTCGTCCGTAACATCGATAAAGAGGGGAACGGATGCCTTGAGCACGCCCATCAGGCGGGGAACGATGAGGTTGCCGCCATTCAGGGGGGGGGCAACATGGAGTAGCGCCCGTACGCATCGAATTTTCCCCTCATAGATGCGTGGCATAAAGAGCCTTGAGTTCATACGAGCTCGGGGCTCTTTTCGTCTGGATTGCGGACGTATTGACAGACGAAAGCGTGTTGCGTCTGGCTCAAAACCGTATGAAAGCGCAATTTACGTCTCAATTCCGGACGCAAATCAAGACGAAAACCGTTTGCGTCTGGAAAAAATCAGTACGCAAACGGTTTTCGTCTTATAATACGGTCACAGATAGTATGAAATGAAGGGGTTATGCATATGGTTGTTAGAGAAAGCCCTACGGTCGAATACAAGGAAAGCGTTACGCCGACGTTTCTTAAAACGGTGAGCGCCTATGCAAACTACGGGACGGGCAAGATTGAGTTTGGCGTTAATGACGAGGGTATTGCTATCGGTCTTGCAGATCCGATTGCTGAATGCCTGCGCATCGAAAATATGATTAATGACAGTTTGGACCCCGCGCCTCGTTACTCGCTTGAGCCCGATGAGAAACACGGGACCGTAATCCTTACGGTTTATGAGGGCCAGGACAAACCCTATCGAAGCAAGGGAAAGGCTTACAGACGAAACGATTCGGCGACGGTGGAGGTCGACCGGTTTGAGTATGGCAGACTGACGCTCGAAGGCAGCAACATAACGTTCGACGCGCTCACGTCGGCTTGCCAGGACATGAGTTTTCACACGCTTGAGCATAAGTGTGTTGAACATCTCGGCATTTCAGAGCTAACACCGGATATCATGCGTACGCTTCGCTTGCTCGGCAAGGATGGCTATACCAATGCCGCGGTGATTTTGGCGGATAAGAATGATTTTCCGGGCATCGACTGCGTTCGTTTTGGCGATACCGAGGATGTGATTTTGGATCGCGAGACGGCGACAGGTCTATCTGCAATTGAGCAGGTGGACAAGGCGGTTGCTATGTTTGCACGCTACTACCGTTATGAGCGTATCGAGGGGATGGAACGCGTCCAAACCGATCGAATTCCTCTTGAGGCGTTCCGCGAAGCTGTCGCAAACGCTTTGGTGCATCGGACATGGGACGTTCGAGCGAATGTTCAGATTGCTCTGTACGATGATCGCGTCGTTGTGACTTCACCCGGACCGTTGCCCGCCGGTTTGACGACGGAACAATATCTGTATGGGCAGATATCCGTGCTCAGAAACCCAATTGTCGCCGAGGTCTTTTTAAAGCTGGATTACATCGAGAAATTTGGCACAGGAATCGCGCGAATCAGGCGGGCGTATCGAGATTCTTTGAGCCAGCCGGTATTTGATGTTCGCGGCGGCATGGTGGCCGTCACGTTGCCCGTTATCGATGCCTTTGAAGGGTCTGAGGAAGAGATCCAGGTTCTCAAGGCTTTGTCAGGTGGACGAATACTGTCGCGGAGCGAGATTGAGCAACAAACGGGATTGAGCCGCACGCGCACGTTGGCGGCGCTTGAATCTTTGCTCAACCGAAACTCGATCGTAAGGCGGGGGACAGGACGCGCCACGAAATACGAGCGCGCATAGGCCAAATAGCCATATTGCAAGACAGGCCCCAAGCCTTTGCTGGCTTGGGGCCTGTTGTATGTCGGCTGGCAGTGGTCGATTTATGGCAATATATAGCAAGATATAGCAAAGTATAGTGAGATATGGCAACGTATAGCGCTGCTCGCGGGTTCTTGCGGTGGCGTTATTTTCCGAATGCCGCGCGAATAAAACGCTGGGCGAACAGCTTGTTGGCGACGTTGATGACATGGCCCAGGAACAGTGCCGAGATGGCGGTCGTGACGCCAAAGCCGCCCAGGTTGTGCATAAAGACCAACGACAGCGCGAGCGAGGCGGCAACGTGCGAGCAATCGAATACGACCTTCACATCGCCAAAGCGGCGCTTGAGTTTTTCGGCAATGACCTGCACCAAGCCGTCGGGCGCGTTGGGAACGACGCCCATGTTGACGACGAGGCTCACGCCAAACGCGGTGATGGCAAGCGAGAGCAGCATGGTTACGACCTGTGCCGGCAGCGCGGTGGGGTGCAGAGGGTTAACGGTCATAAAGAAGTCGGTAAAGCCGCCGATCAGCGTTGAGAAAAAGAGCTCGAGCAAAATGCGCGGCTGGAACTCGCGGCGTAAGATGGCTGCCTGTGCGGCGATGTAGGCGACGTAGGTCGCGGTGATCCAAAAGCCAAGCGTCTTGCCGGTCAACATGGACAGCGTCGTGGCAAAACAGGTAAGTGCGGCAACGCCCAGGCCCGATGCGGTCTGGATACTCATGCCGAGGGCGAGCGTCGCGACGCCTGCCAGATACATCAGCATTCTGATGACGGTATGACACCAATCGATCTTCTCGCCATTCATGATGATGAGCGGTCGCATGCTGCTGCCCGTCCTTTCGGTTGTGAAGAAAAAGGCTGACCTGGGCCGGCAAAAGAGGGTTATCGGAGGCACTGCTGTAAAAGCAGAAAAGCCGGCCCCACGGTCAGTCGTCTAGGAAGTGTCTCGCTGTGCCGGAATGGGACTGAAGGGCCAACGAGACGGGAGGAAAGCAAATGACAACGCGTGGGCAATAAGATGCCAAGATGGTAGGGTGCGTCTTAGCATCCTATTGCCCACGCTTGACGAAATCGGTTTCGCTTGAGCCTTAGTATACGCACGGGATTCTTTTTGCAAAGAGAAAAATAATAAAAAGGTGAACGTTCACCTAATCGAAACAACTCGTTGGCTGTATTATGACAAGGACATACTCGAAACCGATTTCGCAACGGTTAGAGAGTGCATTGTATGTTCGTCGTGGATTGTCGGGCTGTTTGGTCGCGCCCGCTGGTCGCATTGCGGCGAACGCCTTCACCCGGATCGAAAGGATCATCATGGAACAGCATACCGATTGCTCGTACTGCATGTGCGGGACCGACAACACGCTCGTCGATGCCTTTGGCATTCCCATGCTCGATCTGCCTGCCAGCAAGCTTATCCTGTTTAAGGAGCAGAGCCACAAGGGCCGCGTAATCGTGGCCTCCAAGCAGCATGTTGACGACATCTCCTGCATGTCCGAGGAGGACGCCGCCGCCTTTATGGCTGATGTCCGTCACGTCGCAGCCGCGCTGCACAAGGCGTTCAACCCTGACAAGATCAATTTTGGCGCTTACGGCGATACCATGCATCACCTGCACGTGCATATCGTTCCCAAGTACAAGGACGACCCGTTTGAGTTTGGCGACGTATTCGCCATGAACCCCGGTCGCGTTGCGCTCGAGCCGGCTCAGTACGACGAAATCGCCCAGGCAATTATCGACAACCTGTAAAACTCCTTCGCCTCCTCATAAGTTGCGGTGGAATACGGACTGTTTCGCGGCTTAGCTGGCTCAGATAGTCCGTATTTCACCGCAACTTATGAGGGGGACGGCGTTGCGATAGTATTACGTGTTGGTATTTGACTAACCGAGGACTTATCCGAGGGCTTTATGGAACAGCACCAGCATTATCAGAGCCTGCAAGATCAGGCATACAACGCATTGCGCTCCAAGATCATCTATGCCGAGCTTAAGCCCGGCACACGCCTTTCGGCGATTGGTCTGGAAAAGGAGACGGGGATCGGACGCACGCCCATCCGCGAGTCCTTTGTGCGCCTGCGCGAGCAAGAGCTGGTGGAAACGCGCCCCAAGAGCGGCACCTATGTCTCAAAAATTAGCATGGAGCGTGCCGAGAACGCTTGCTTTTTGCGCGAAAAGCTCGAGAGAAGTGTGCTGATCAAATGCTGCTCGGCTGCTACGCCCGAGCAAAAGCGCCGGCTTGAGCAGATTCTCGCCGAGTCCGAGTCGCTCGACCATAGCGAAACGCGCCGCTTCTTTGACCTGGACAACTTGTTCCACGAGACATGTTTTGAGATTGCCGGCCGCCACATGCTGTGGGATTGGATGAAGAGCGTCAACACGCATTTTGAGCGGTATAACTGGCTGCGCGCGGTGTCGCAGGATTTGGATTGGGAGCCGATTCGTCGGCAGCATCGTCGAATTCTTGAGGCCATTAAGGAGGGCGATACCGACACAGCGAGCTATCTGGCAGAGACGCACCTGCATCTGATGCCCGAAGAGCAGGGCCCGGTCATCGCCTTGCATCCCGATTATTTTGAGCTGCCCAAAGACTCATCCATCTAATCTATCCCCTCATACGTTGCGGTGAAATAGGGATTGTTTTGCGGCCCAGGTGGCGCAAACAGTCCCTATTTCACCGCAACTGCGTTGGGGCGTGACCGGGGCATAAAAATGCGGTGCCGTTTGGAGGAACAGACCGGAAGCAAGGGGTCGATTCCTCCAGACGGCACCGCATTTGTTTTGGCGCTCTGGATTATGTTGAGGCAAAGATTCGGCCGAGGAAAAAGCGGCTCGGGGGCGTGTCGCTTCCGTCACGTTCTATCAGCATACAAGACGGTTTCGGTTCTTGTCCGTGACGGAAACGGCACGCTTCCGAGCCGCTTCAAAAAAGAGGGCGCGGTCTAGGTCGCGCCCTCCACGATAGAGAGCTGGATTAGGCGCGGACCTTCTTGACGACGTCCATGGCCTCGCGAGCGATCTGCTCGACCTTGGAGAAGTCGCCGTCGGCGAACAGGGCCGGCTTGACCATCCAGGTGCCACCGCAGGCGATGATGGCAGAGGAGCTCAGATACTCCTCGACGTTTGCGGTGCTCACGCCGCCGGTGGGCATAAAGCGGTGACCGACAAACGGAGCGGCGAGGGCCTTGATGGTGTTGAGGCCGCCGTACTGAGCAGCGGGGAAGAACTTGGTAACCTTGAGGCCCAGGTTGACGGCAGCGGTGACCTCGGAGGGGGTCACGGTGCCGGGCAGCACGGGCAGGTCGATGTCGATGCAGTGCTTGACGACGGCCTCGTTGTAGCCTGGGGAGACGATGAACTTGGCACCGGCGGCACGGGCCTGCTCAACCTGCTCGACAGTCAGGACGGTGCCGGCACCGACGCACATCTCGGGCTCGGCCTCGGCCATGGCGGCGATGCACTCGGCAGCGCAAGCGGTGCGGAAGGTGACCTCGGCGGACTTCATGCCGGCGGCCATCAGGGCGTGAGCGAGCGGAGCGGCGTCCTCGACCTTGTCGAGCACGACGACCGGTACGATGCCCAGGGACTCAAGCGTGGTGTAGAACTGATCGAACATGATGTTCCTTTCGATGTGCGGCGCGCGAGTGCGCGTAATTGCTAAAGAAGATTGGCCATGAGCCGGTTCCGGATTGGTTATCGGAGGCACTGCTTGGGTCACAAGCAATTTCGGAACCGGCTACGAGGCCAGTCGTGAAGGAATGCCAGGCAGAGCCGGAATGGGACTAAGTGGTTCTACCTGGCCGGAGAAATCGGGGAGCGGGTTGCAGAGGTATGGGTATGGGAAACTGCAGCCCGCGGAATGGGGAACGAATTAACGGGCGACGCGGGTGCCACCGTCGGCGGCGTTGGCCACGGCAGCGATCTCGTCGGCGGTCACCAGGTTGGAATCGCCCTTGATGGTGAGCTTGAGGATCGAGGCCGCGATGGCGTAGTTGACGGCAGCCTGCGGATCGAAATCGTTGATGAGGGCATGGACGAGGCCAGCGTTGAAAGCGTCGCCGGCGGCAACGCCCTCGAGCACGTGCACGTCGTGAGCAGGGGAGAACCAGTGCTCGCCGCTCTCGGCGTCATAGAGCATGCCCATCCAGATGGAGCGCTCGACGCAGGAGATGTTGCGGACGACCGAGGCGACCTTTTTGCAGCCGTACTCGGCGCAGATCTGACGGGCCATCTCGACGTAGGTGTCGCGCTCCTCGATGCCGTGGGCAAGGGAGCCGGAGACGCAGGTCATGCCGAGGCCGGCGGGTGCGTCCTCGTCGTTGGCGATGCAGATGTCGACGAGCGGCAGGAGCTCCTTCATGGTTGCCTGCGACTTCTCGGGCGACCACATCTTGCCGCGGTAGTTAACGTCGCACACGGTGGTGATGCCCTTGGCGCGGCAAGCGGTGAGAGCATCCTTGCAGGCGGCGGCCATTTCGTCGGAGACGGCGGGCGTCACACCAGAGAAGTAGAAGACGTCGATGCCCTTGAGGATCTCGTCCCAGTCAAAGACGTCGCGCTTGGCCATGTTAATGGCAGAGTACTTGCGGTCGTAGACGCAGCCGTTGCCGCGCTGCGAGGCACCGACCTCAAAGACATAGGAGCCCAGGCGATCGCCCTGACGTACGACGCGCGTGGTGTCGACGTCGTAGACCTTCAACGAACGCAGAGCGCACTCGCCCAGACGGTTGGCCGGGACAACGGAGACGTAAGCGGCCTTGTCGCCCTGGTAGGCCAGGGAAAGCGCGGTGTTTGCCTCGGCGCCGCCGTAGCGGACATCAAACTCGGTCGCCTGCTCAATGCGCAGGTGGTCTTTGGGCGAGAGCCTCATCATGATCTCGCCGAAGGTAAGAACCGTTTTACCCATGGTCGCGTAGCTCCTTCTTGCTCGTGCGTACACCTTTGATATGGCGTTGGCACGCAGGTGCCAAGACGGTAGGGTGCGTCTTTGCACCTGCGTGCCAACGCTCACCGAAATCGGTTTACGAAATCGGTTTCGTTTCGAGTTGTAGTATACTCACCTACAGCGTTTTGCAACCGAGATTTTTAAAAAAATGCCTAAAATGGCTCAGACCGCCGACAATTGGGAAACGGGGTGCGTTATGGCGCAGATGAGAATCAAGGACATTGCCGCCGAGGCGGGCGTGAGCCCGGCCACGGTCTCGCGCTATCTCAACAACCGCCCCGGGCAAATGACCGAGGAAACCCGTGCTCGCATCGCGGCGGTTATCGAGCGCACCGGCTATCGCCCGCGTGCCGCCGCGCGCAATCTACGCAGCTCGCGCACCAACCTCATCGGCGTGATCCTGGCCGACATCGCCAACCCGTTCTCCAGCGCCATGCTCGAAGGGCTTTCCGTCAGCGCCGCCGCGCGCGGCTGCTCGCTCATGACGGCCATTAGCGGCAACGACCCCGCTAAGGAAGCGGAGTCGCTTACCAGGCTTATCGATGCCGGCGTGGACGGCCTGGTCGTCAACACCTGCGGAGGCAATGACGAGGCGATCGCCGCGGCAGCGGGACGTCTGCCTGTTGTGCTGCTCGACCGCGACGTTGCCGACGGCGGTGTCGATCTGGTGACATCTAACAACCGTGAGCTGGTCGCTGGCTTGGTAGACGAGCTCGCCGCCGCTGGCAGCGAGCGCCTGTGCCTGCTCACCGAGGCAAGCGACGACAGCCCCGTGCGTCGAGAGCGCGCCGAGGCCTTTACCGACGAGCTGTCGCGCCGCGGACTTGCGGGCGAGGTTGTCACCCTGGCCGACGGTGGCGCCACGGGCATCGGCCGCTTGGACGAGACCATGCGTGACTATGCCGGTAAAAAGCTCGGCCTCATTGCCGTCAACGGCCTGGTCTTCCTGCGCCTGACCGAGGCTCTGGCGCAGCTTGGTCCCTCGTTACCGGCTGGTCTTAAGATTGCGACGTTTGACGATTATCCTTGGAACCACGTGCTCTTTGGCGGTGTGACCACAGCAGCGCAAGACACCCTCACCATTGCCGAGCGCGTAGTCGAGCGTCTGTCCGAGCGCATCGACGTTGTTACCACCACCGTGGGCGAAGCCGCAAAGCTCGCCCCCAAGCGCATCGAGGTTCCTGGTCACATTGAACACCGCGCTTCGACTTCGCGCTAGCCGCTCGTTCGCAACGGCCTGTTCGCGCACGTTTTTTGAGCGCTTGATACGCTTTAACCCTGCGGAAACATTTTTCTGCGATAGTATCTGCGATATAGACCAGTCGAAACCCGCCCGAAAGAAAGGGGAGCGACATGAACCAGCAGAACATCGATTACGTACTCCGTTCCGTAGAGCAGCGTGACATCCGCTTTGTGCGTCTGTGGTTTGTCGATATTCTCGGCCGCCTCAAGAACTTTGCCATTAGCCCCGAGGACCTCGAGGTCGCTTTTGAGGAGGGTATTGGCTTTGACGGCTCTGCCATCGAGGGCTTTGCCACGCCCGAGGAAGCCGACATGCTGGCGTTCCCCGATGCTTCGACCTTCCAGATTCTGCCGTGGCGCCCGAGCCATAACGGCGTCGCCCGCGTGTTCTGCGACGTGTGCACTCCCGATTGCAAGCCCTTTGCCGGCGACCCGCGCGATGCCCTGCGCCGCATGTTCCGCAAGGCCGAGAAGGCTGGTTATCTGCTCAACGTGGGTGCCGAGCTGGAGTATTACTACTTCCCCGACGAGCACACCCCCGAGCCGCTCGACAACGTGGGCTACTTCGATCTTTCGGTGAGCGATGCCGCTCGCGACCTGCGCCGCAACACGGTCCTCACGCTCGAGAAGATGTCCGTGCCCGTGGAGTACACCTTCCACGCCGCCGGCCGCTCGCAGCACGGCATGAGCCTGCGCCACGCCGAGGCCCTGAGCATGTCCGACGCCATCACCACGGCCAAGCTCATCATTAAGCAGCAAGCCTACGAGAGCGGTTGCCACGCCTCCTTTATGCCCAAGCCGTTGGCGGGCGAGGACGGCAGCGCCATGTTTTTGCATCAGTCGCTGTTCGACCACGACGGTAACAACGTCTTTTGGGGCGAGGACGACGAGAAGTACCACCTCTCCGATATCGCCAAGCACTACATGGCCGGCATCCTGGCGCACGCGCGCGAGATCAGCGCCATCACCAACCCCACGGTCAACTCCTACAAGCGCATTACTACCGGCGGCGACTCCGTGCCGCAGTACGCCACGTGGGGCCTGCGCAACCGCGCGAGTATGGTCCGCATCCCGGTCTACAAGCCCGGCAAGCAGCTGTCCACGCGCATCGAGCTTCGCAGCCCCGACCCCATGGCCAACCCGTACCTGGTCAACGCCGTCACGCTGGCGGCTGGCCTGGACGGCATCGAGCGCAAGCTGGAGCTCCCGCCCGAGGCCACGGCCGAGACGCTCAAGCTCACCGACCGCCAGATGGTCGAGGCCGGCTACACGCCGCTGCCGCGCTCGCTCAAAGAGGCGCTCGACGTGTTTGAGGACTCGCAGTTTATGAAGGATGCCCTCGGCGAGCACATCCACAGTTTCTTCCTTAAAAAGAAGCGCGACGAGTGGCATAAGTTTGAGTCCACGATTACCGAGTGGGAGATCAAGCACTACCTGGCGAACTCCTAATCGCGCTGGCTTGTTCCAGTACGATTGAGCTCATTTCCTTGGAGGCCGATATGTCCGAAAAGAGTGCCCTGTTCATGGCGCGCACGACGCGCTTCCACGAGTTTGCCCGCAGCTTGACGACCACCTTGGGTGTCGAGGTGAGCCTGGCCACCCCCGATTCGCCGACTGCGGCGCACGACTTTGACCTGCTGATCCTCGATTCCGATGGCATCCGCAGCGACCGCATCGATCAGATTGCCAAGTGGCTTGACGATCGCGGCGGCGTCCCCATGCTGGTGATCGTCGACGACGAGGCGCTCGGCACCCTGCGCCTGCCGAATCACGCGCATGCCGACTTTGTATGCCCCACGGCGACGCCCAACGAGCTTAAGGCTCGCGCGCAGCGCCTGATGGGCGAGGAAGAGACCGTCGCCGCCGACGATGTGCTCAACATCGATAACCTCGAGATTAACCTGGCTACCTACCAGGTGACGCTCGATAACGAGCCCATCGACCTGACGCTGATGGAGTATTCGCTGCTGAGCTTTTTGGCGACGCACCCCAACCGTGCCTACAGCCGCGAGGTGCTGCTGCACCGCGTGTGGGGCTTTGAGTACTGCGGCGGTACGCGTACCGTCGACGTGCACATCCGACGCATCCGCTCCAAGGTGGGCCCGCAGATCGCGGCACACATCACCACCGTCCGCGGCGTGGGTTATCTGTTTAAGGACTAGATTTCCACCACAAAGGGGACAGGCACCTTTGTGGTGGTTTTGCCGCATGCGTGGATCCCTTTCGAGTTTGCAGCAGAACTTAAGCCTTCCTAAAAGATTGCGTTCTCATACACGTTCACCCGCATATTGGGGTACAACTCAACGTGAACAATGATGGCCCGCCACGTGTTTGGCGGGCCTTTGGTTATTTGACGAAAGGATCGCAGCTATGAGCGAGAACGATTCCCAGCGCCCCCAGGATCCGGGTAATGCCGGCGAGACTCAGCAGCAGCCGCGCGTACAGGTGGAGTCGACGCCTGCCGACAGCAACATTCCCTACGTGCAGGCCTACGACACGCAGACCGGCAAGCCGCTGGGCGGCCAACAGGTCGTGAACAAGCACACGGTGGTCAAGACCAAGACCAAAAAGCTGCCGATCTTTATTACGGCACTCGCCGGTTGTGCCTGCGGCGCCCTGCTGGTCATTGCGCTCATTATGAGCGGCACGCTCGATATCGGCGGCGGCAGGAACGCCGTGACGGCGGGTGCTTCGGGTTCATCGACGCAAAAGATCACGATCGACTCCGAGGACACCACGCTGGCCGAGGCCGTCTCTGCCAAGGCCCTGCCCTCTGTCGTTTCCATTACCGCCACTTCGAGCGGCAGCCAAAATGGCTCGCTTTCGCAGTCTGCCGACGAGTCGGATGGTTCGGGCAGCGTCGGTTCGGGCGTTGTGCTCGATACCGAGGGTCACATCCTCACCAACAACCATGTGGTCGATGGCTATGACCAGTACGTGGTTACCATGGATGACGGCACCACCTATGAGGCCGAGTTCGTGGGCAACGACGCCTCGAGCGACCTGGCCGTCATCAAGCTCAAGGATGCTGACGCCTCCAAGCTCACGCCGATCGAGATTGGTGATTCCTCCAAGCTCAACGTGGGCGAGTGGGTCATGGCGATCGGCTCGCCGTTCGGCAACGAGCAGTCTGTCTCCACGGGTATTGTGTCGGCGCTGTATCGCTCCACGGCCATGAGCTCTACCAGCGGTAACACCATCTACGCCAACATGATCCAGACCGATGCCGCCATCAACCCGGGCAATTCCGGCGGCGCGCTCGTCAACGACAATGGCGAGCTGGTGGGTATCAACTCGCTCATCGAGAGCTACTCGGGCTCCAGCTCTGGCGTGGGTTTTGCCATTCCGGTTAACTACGCCAAGAACATTGCCGACCAGATTATCGACGGCAAGACGCCGGTGCATCCATACATGGGCGCTACGCTTTCGAGCGTCAATGCGCTCAACGCCCGCACCAACAAGCTGAGCACCGATAGCGGCGCGTATGTGGCAAGCGTCGTCGAGGACGGTCCTGCCGCCAAGGCTGGCATCCAAGAGGGCGATGTCATTACTAAGCTGGGCGACGATGAGATTACGAGCGCCGATGGCCTGATCATCGCGCTGCGCAGCCACGAGGTGGGCGAGAAGGTCGAGATTACGCTCATGCGCGGCAAGGACGAGAAGAAGGTCACGGTTGAGCTGGGCTCCGACGAGGAGCTGCAGAACCAGCAGCAGGACGACAGTTCGACCGACACCGGCAACGGCGGTATTACCGACGAGCAGCTGCGCCAGTACCTGGAGGAGCTACTAGGCCAGCAGGGCCAGGGTCAGGGCTACGGCCAGGGTTACTAACGAGCCGTATCGCACATACCGATGCCAGAGGGGGCCGTCCCATCAATGTGGGACAGCCCCCTCTTTTCTCATTGATCCGTTGGGAACGGAGGAAAACGGATCATTTAGAACTGGCAAGGGCATGGTTTGATCGCGCGATCCACCCCGGCCTGGTGGCTGCCGATTCGGTGCGGTTCGAAAGGGCTATTCGGCGCCATAGTGACCGGTGGTACTCTAGTAACCGTTTGAAATCGAGCGAAGGAGTGCCGCTATGGAGCAATCGAGCCTGTTTGGTGACGGTGTGGACATCGATACCGAAACGCCCGCGAGTGCGGATGTCGCTGCACCGGCCGATGCCCGTGCCCAGGCGGCAGCGCGTGCGGCCGAGCTGCGCCACGAGCTCGATTACCACGCCTATCGCTACTACATGCTCGACGCGCCCGAGATCACAGACGCCGCCTTTGACAAAATGCTCGTTGAGCTGCAGGAAATCGAGGCCACCTACCCCGACCTGGTGACGCCCGACAGCTATACCCAGCGCGTGGGCGGCTACGTGAGCGAGCAGTTTACGCCGGTCACGCACATGGCGCGCATGTATTCCATGGACGATGCCATGGATTTGGATGAACTTGACGCGTGGCTCCAGCGCACCGAGGATGCGCTCGGTGCCGGTAGCGTCACCTATACCTGCGAGCTTAAGATCGACGGTCTGGGCGTCGCGCTTACCTATCAAAACGGCACTTTTGTGCGCGCCGCCACGCGCGGCGACGGCACCACGGGCGAGGACGTGTCGCTCAACGTGCGTACCATCAAGGATGTGCCCATGCACCTGTCCGAAGCGGCGCTCGCCCACATGGGCGCCGACCGCGAGCGTACCATCGAAGTGCGCGGTGAGGTTTACATGCCCAAGGGCAGCTTTGTTCGCCTGAATGAAGAGGCCGATGCCGAGGGGCGCGACCCCTTCGCCAACCCGCGTAACGCCGCCGCCGGCAGTCTGCGTCAAAAGGATCCCAAGGTCACGGCGCGCCGCGACCTGGCCACCTTTATCTATGCCATCGCCGATACCGACCCGCTGCACGTCCACAGCCAGCGTGAGTTCCTCGATTGGCTGCGCAGCGCCGGTTTTAGTGTCAACCCCAACGTGGCACGCTGCGCCACACCCGCCGAGGTCCACGAGTTCTGTGCCCAGGCGCTTGAGCACCGCGGTGACCTGGACTACGACATCGACGGCGTGGTCGTAAAGGTCGATAGCTTCCAGCAGCAGCTCGACCTGGGCTTTACCGCCCGCGCGCCGCGCTGGGCCATTGCCTTTAAGTTCCCGCCCGAGGAAGAGCAGACCGTCCTGCGCGAAATTCGCATCCAGGTGGGTCGCACCGGTGTGCTCACGCCGGTCGCCGAGTTCGACCCGGTGACGGTCGCCGGCTCCACCATCGCGCGCGCCACGCTGCACAACATCGACGAGATCCGTCGCAAAAACGTGCGCGAGGGCGATACCATCATCGTGCACAAGGCGGGCGACGTAATCCCCGAGGTTGTGGGCCCGGTGCTCGATAAACGCCCGGCCGAGTCGGTCGACTGGTCCATGCCCGAGGTTTGCCCCGTGTGCGGTAGCCCCGTGGTCCACGAGGATGGCGAGGTTGCCTACCGCTGCGTCTCCATCGATTGCCCCGCACAGCTCAAGGAGCGCCTGCTCCACTGGGTGAGCCGCGGCTGCATGGACGTCGACGGCCTGGGCGACGAGATCGTCGACAAGATGATCGCCGCCGGCCTGATCCACGATGTCGCGGACTTCTACCAGCTCACGGTCGACGACATCGCAGGCCTGGACACGGGGCGCACCTATGCTAGCTCCAACAGCAAAAAAGGTGTCAAGAAGGGCGATCCCATCCCGGTGGGCCTCAAGACGGCCGAGAAAATCATCGCCGAGCTCAACAAGTCCAAGAGCCAGCCGCTCGGTCGCGTGCTGTTTGCCCTGGGTATCCGCCACGTGGGCAAGAGCGTGGGCGAGGTCATCGCTGAGCGATTCCTGTCGATTGACAAGCTCATTTTGGCGAGCGAAGAGGACATCGCCGAGTGCGAGGGCATCGGTCCCAAGATTGCGGCGAGCGTCAAGCAGTTCCTGGCCGTGCCCGAGAACCTTGCCGTGTTGGAACGTCTGCGCCAGGCGGGCCTTTCGCTCGAGGTCGACTTGGGCGCTGCGCACGCGCAAGCCGCAGCCGACGCTGGCGTGGCGGGCGAGCTCGCCGACGCACAGCCACTCGCGGGTCTGACCTTCGTGCTGACAGGCACGCTTGTCAATCGCACGCGCGACGAGGCGGGTGCGGCGCTCAAGGTGCTCGGCGCCAAGGTTTCGGGCAGTGTGTCAAAGAAGACGAGCTATCTGGTCGCCGGCCCCAAAGCGGGCTCCAAGCTCACCAAGGCCGAGCAGCTGGGTGTGCCCGTGCTGGACGAGGACGCGCTCGAGCAGATCTTGGCTACTGGTCAGGTGCCCCAGGCTTAGTGCATCAATAGTCAAATTGAAGAACCGCCCGGAAGCACGATGTCTTCCGGGCGGTTCTTACTTTGCTGGGGCAATCGGCACCGTGATCTGTGTCACGTAGGTTGTGGGGTCGTCGCTGATGATGTCGTCGATCAGGGCAATCTCGCGCGAGGGCCCGGCGGGTGTCAGGTTGCGCTCGCGCATATAGCCGAGCAGCTGCTCATAGCGCGTGCCTGCCTGCCCGTGCGTGCCGCGGAAGCTTATGGTCAGGCATCGCGCGGCGGGCCGCGTCTCGACGTCGCCCACGTAATCATCGGTGTTATCGAGCAGCAAAAAGACCTCGTCGTAGCCGTCAAAGTCGCCGGCGGCGAGGCGCTCGGCACTGATCCCAACGCCCAAGTTGCCCAAGAAGACAAAGGTCTCGTGCTGCCCCTTCTGCAATTGACGAATCTGCCACTCCAGCGCATAGGCGTCGGTAGGATTGACGCGTTCGCGCAGCACGGCGCAGCGAAGTTCGGGCGCATCGATTGTGCAAATGGTGTCGAGCTTGGTGTTCAGGGCATCGTGCAGCAGGGCAAGCCGGTTATCAATCTTGCGCGACACGCGCTCCAGCTCGCGGCGCTTGCGCTCGATGAGCTCCTGCTGCTGGGTCAGCTGCCGCTGCATGAGGTCCACATCGCGCGTGGTCACAAACTCACGGATCTGCGCCAAGGGCAAGTCGAGAACACGCAGGTGGCTGATGGTGTTGAGGGTGGAGAGCTGCCACGATCCGTAGTAGCGGTACCCACTTGCCGGATCGATGTGCGCCGGGTCCAGCAAGCCCATCTGCTCGTAATGACGTAGCGTCCCCACGCTCAGGTTAAACAGGCGCGCCACCTCGCCAATGCGGAGCAGGCCCTCGGTATGTTCACTTGGCATGTCGATCACAGGACCGCTCCTTTCAATAGGGTCGGGGAGGGGCGCCAGGCTTGCGTTGCCCCGCTACGCTACCAACTTGTCAAAAGCCCCACGCCGGTTGAGCACGGTAAACGCGACAGCACAGATGACCGCCGACAGAATTGACCCGCACGGCGAAGCGATGCCCATGGGAAACAACGTGTCGGAATAGGCGTTCGACAGCAGCCACGCGCCCGGCACGCGAATGAGCGCCACGGCCAGCACGTTGTGCGCAAAGCCGATGTAGCTCTTGCCGTATGCAGCGAAAAAGCCGCTAAAGCAAATGTGGATGCCGGCAAAGATCGCGTCGAAAATATAGCTGCGCATATAGCCGGTACCGGCCGCGACCACCGCGGGGTCCTTGGCGAAAAAGCCGATAAACGTCGGCGCCACCAGCCACATCAGCACCGTGATCAGGCAGCCGTACACCACCGAAATCGTCATGGCGTCCTTGAGCACCTGACGTGCACGATCGCCCTTGCCCGCGCCGGCATTTTGCGCCGTGAGTGCGCTGACGGTGGCGCCCATGGAACTCGGCACGATGAACAAGAAGCTGATCATCTTTTCGACCAAGCCCACGGCGGCGGCGTCGACGAGCCCTCGGTGGTTGGCGATGACGGTGATAAACATAAACGCCACCTGGATGCAGCCGTCCTGCACGGCCACGGGCACGCCGATCTTAAGAATGCTGCCGAGCATCTCGGGCTGGGGGCGCAGGTCGCTGCGCTTAACGTGGATGTTCGTGCGGCGGCTCTTGAGCCACACGAGTGCGAGGGCAACGCTGGCCGTCTGGGCGGTTACCGTGCCGAGCGCCGCGCCCACGGGGCCGAGCCCCATGTGGCCGATAAACAGAAAGTCGAGTGCGATGTTGATGATGCATGCCACGCCAATCACGTACATAGGCGAGCGCGAATCGCCCAGGCCGCGAAAGATGGCCGAGAGAATGTTGTATGCGGCAATAAACGGAATGCCGACAAAGCAGATACGCAGGTAGGCGGCGGTGCCTTCGACCGCCTCGGCAGGCGTGCCAATGAGTGCCACGATTTGCGGGCACAGTGCGAGCAGGACAGCGGCCAGCACCACCGAGACACCCATAAAGAGCGTGATGGTGTTGCCGATGGCGGTCTCGGCGCGGTCGAAGCGACGCGAGCCCACGGCGTGGCCGACGATGACCGTCGTTCCCATTGCCAGGCCCACGAGCGTCACGGTAATGATATAGAGCGTCTGCGCGCCATTGCCCACGGCGGTGATGCCGGCGGCGCCGCTGAACTGCCCCATCATGTACAGATCGGCCATGCCGTAGAGCATCTGCAAAAAGTACGAGAGCATATAAGGCAGGGCAAAGACCGCGATGGTCTTGAGGACATTGCCGCGTGTGAGGTCGTGTTCCATGGGCGGGGCTTTCTGGCTGGGTTTGTTTACGTACCAGTGTAGTGAAAATCCTACAACGATTGTAGAGTCAAGGTTTATGTTGGGTGCCGGGCGAAAAAGTGAGCCTGTATTCATTTCCCATGGTTTAAAAGAGCTGGATTAACCCGTTCGAGCACGATGCTTTGACCCCTCCGTGCCTCTTACCTCGCCTCAAACCATCACAACATTCGACGTTTTTCGCCAAAAACGGGAAAAGCATCGAATGTTGTGATGGTTTTTCTGCCACTCGACCGGGTGGAATCGCTTTCTTGCGCACGAAGGTGTGCGGACCCGTGAGCAGGGGAATAAGGTTGGTTATCCGACTCCATTGGAGGGCTCATGGACCTGCCGATCGTCCTGTCCCATAAGACTGCCTGGCTGTACCACAACGTGGCGCGCCCGTCCGAGTCGCTCTCGCGAGCAAGCAGTCTATACGATGAGGACTCGCTTGCTAACGAGGCGGAACCGACCGCGAGCCTGCCCAAATTGGGACTCGATGCCAAGGGGCTGAGGGCTTCAACGGCGGTTGGGATCGTTGCCGACCATCTGGTTTCTCTTGGTATTCCACGAGAAGAGCTCGATCATATCGACACGCTCGTCAACTTCGATTTTGAGCGCTCGACGCCGGCTGGATTTAGGTGCCACGTGTTTGGGGCGCCGATACCTCCAGACCATCTTATCGAGGTGGCAGAGGGCCTTCTGGTGGTTGATGAGGTCATGTGCTTTGTCCAAGCGGGTTTGTGGATGAGTGAGCCCGAGCAGCTGGAATATGGCTACGAAATCTGCGCCCGATACCATTTGAATCATCTGTCGACAGGCGATTATATCGAGATGGGGCAGAGGTATACCGTTGCCGACTTGATTACTTATTGCAATGAGAACCGATCTCGTCAGGGGGCTATACGCGCGGCCGCCGTGCTCAAGCGCGTGCACGATGGCGCGCGGTCGCCCATGGAGACGGCCACCGCAATCATGGTCGTAGCAAAACGTTCTCAGGGAGGGCTGGGATACGCCAAGATCGAGCTCAACCATCGGGTCGATGTCCCCAACGAGTTCAAGTATCTCGCAAAGGCCGGGTATTTCGAGATCGACGTATATGCGCCTGCGAGCGGTACGGGGATTGAGTACAACGGCTCGGACCATCTTGATAAACAGCGCAGCGCGTCGGATGCGGAGCGTATGACCGTGCTGAGCGCGCTGGGCTTTAGAATGATCGTCCTCACCGGGACTCAGTTTGCCCACCAGCTGCAATTGCATCGGGCAATGAATGCCATCGCGCTCGCTATGGGCCTTAAGTGCGACCGAAGCGAAGCGTTCCAGAAACGTCAGAACGACCTACGAGAATTCGTGATTCGGCACTGGGACGGCGGCCTTTAGGGGCGTTTTGGTCCTTCTGCGGGGTGCTGTGGGCAGGCAAACCATCACAACATTCGACGTTTTTTGCCAAAAACGGGAAAAGCATCGAATGTTGTGATGGTCTGTGTTGAGGATGGGCTTGGGAAGCCGGTCTTGCTCGCAAAGGCCTTTCGTGTCGTACGCATGTCGACCCATTCTTCCCGTGCGGTACTATATTCCCCGAAGAATAAAGACCGGCGCGAGGGGAGGGCTGCGTGGACGGGCACGTGCAACATGACGGCTTTGGCCGCGATATCAACTACCTGCGCATTGCCGTTACCGACAAGTGCAATTTCCGCTGCATCTATTGCATGCCGGCCGATGGCGTGGCACCCCGCGCACACGATGAGCTGCTCAGCGCCGAGGAAATCGCCCGCTTTGTGCGCTTGGTAGCAGGGGAGGGCATTCGCCGCGTGCGCCTGACGGGTGGCGAGCCGCTGGTCAGTCGCCGTATCATTCCGCTTATTCGCGACATCCGCGCGATTCCGCAGATCGAGGACATCTCGCTCACCACCAACGGCGCCCTGCTACCCAAGCTGGCGCCGCAGCTCAAAGATGCGGGGCTTAACCGCGTCAACATCTCGCTCGACACGCTCGACCCTACGCTCTTTGGAAAGATCACGCGTCTAGGTCGACTCGAGCAGACCATGGCTGGCATCGACGCGGCGCTGGCTTGGGGCTTTGAGCCCGTTAAGGTCAACTGCGTTGTTGTGCGCCGGCTCAACCAGGATGTGGCGGCCCTCGCACGGCTGACCGTCGACCGCCCTATTCATCTGCGATTTATCGAATATATGCCCATCGGCGACGAGCACACGAGTTCGCATTGCGCTGTGGACCCGCATGCTCCCACGCTCAATCCCGAGCTGTGGGATGCGAGCGATACCGTGCCGAGCGACGAGCTGCGGGCGCGCATCAATGCCGGGGTCGCCGCGGCGGGTCTGGGCGAGCTCGAGCCGCTCGACATCAACGACGCTCCTGCCGGCGCGGGCCCTGCGCGCTACTGGCACTTTCCGGGCGCGGCGGGAACGGTTGGCTTTATCAGCGCCATGTCCAATCATTTTTGTGCGAATTGCAACCGTCTACGCCTGACGGCCGATGGCAGCGTGCGTCCGTGCCTGTTCAGCGATGCCGAGTATTCGGTGCGTGAGGCGCTGCGCCGTGGTGATGATATGCAGGTACTTTCGATTTGGCGCGATGCCGTGGCCCACAAACCGCAGGAACACGCGATAATTGAGGGCACGCAACGATTTATGTCCCAAATCGGAGGATGATCATATGGCCAAGAGCAGGTACGCCGATGCCACCAAGGCCGCTCGCAGGGCCGCGATGTCTGCCCACAAAGTCACGGCTGCGGACGCCGATGCCGTTGCAGACGCACAGCCGACTGTCAGTGCTGCCACCGAGCCCGTCCGTGACGCCCGTCGCGACGAGCTGACGCACGTGGACGCCAAGGGCGAGGTACGCATGGTCGACGTGTCCGACAAGGCCGAGACCCATCGCATCGCCATCGCCGAGGGTACCATCCTCATGCACCCCGAGACGCAAGCCATGGTGCTGCAGGAACGTGCCAAAAAGGGCGACGTGCTTGCCTGCGCGCGCGTGGCGGGCATTATGGCCATCAAGCGCACGAGCGACATCATCCCCATGTGCCATCCGCTGCTCATTACCAAGAGCAAGTGCGACATTGCGCCCATCGCTCCGGCGGGGACGCCTGTCGAGGACGTGCCCGAGGGCTGGGCACCGGCGCGCGCGGACGGGCAGGTTGGCTTTCACGTGCTGGTTACGGCCGGCGTGACGGGCAAGACGGGTATCGAGATGGAGGCCCTGACCGGCGCGAGTGCCGCGTGCCTGACCATCTACGACATGTGCAAGGCCGTCGATCGCGGCATGGAGATCGTCGACGTGCGCCTGCTGCACAAGGAGGGCGGCCGCTCGGGCGTGTGGGATCGTGCCGAACGTCAGGCCGCTGCTGTTGAGTCCGTGGGAGCCGCGGGCAACGCACCCGCAAGCGCGCCCGTCGCCGTCGCGCCCGCAGCTCCGGCCCCGGCCGTCCCCGCGATCGCGTTTATCGGCTACCAGAACTCGGGCAAGACCACGCTCGTCGAGAAGGTTATCGCCGAGCTCACCCGCCGCGGCCTGCGCGTGGGTTCGCTCAAGCATCATGGGCATCACGGCTTTGATATCGACGTGCCCGCTAAGGACACCTGGCGCCATCACCAGGCCGGATCCAAGCACGTGGGCCTCATCTGCGCCACGCGCTGGGCGGAGTACGCCGACACGCGCGAGGAGGACGAGATGCCCGCGCGCGAGCTGCTGTCGCGTTACAACGATGTCGACGTGGTGATCATCGAGGGTTACAAGACCGAGGGCTTCGACAATATCGTGGTCGCGCGCTCCGGTGTCGACCGTCTGCGCGGCAAGAGCTCGCTCGACCTGGTCGATGGCCACACGCTGGCCCTTGCCTGCAATGAGGCCTTGGCGCGTCAGGCCTTCGACGCCGGCTTCGCGACCCGAGCCATCAACATCAACGACGCCCGAGCCATCTGCGACCTCATCCAAGATCATCTGGCCTAAAACCTGCCAAATAGGGACAGGTTTATTTTGGCAGGTTTTATCTGGGCAAACGTCATTTCCACCACAAAGGGGACAGGCACCTTTGTGGTGGTTTTTGCTTTGGTAGATGGTTGGGACATGCCTTACAATCTACCAAGTAGTTCATGACGGGCAAAAAACGGAGAGAAGAGGCTTGATGCGTCCTTAAAGTTTCATGCGGATAGATTGATTTGACAGACGGTGGCGAATGCCCGCCACCCGTATTCGTATGAAACAAGGAGTCTCCATGCTCATCCCTCTTCTCTCAAAACCTCAATCATCGCTGCCCGTGCAGGCCAAGCGCCTGGTGGCAATGCGCTTTCTTATCTACACCGGTTTTCAGACCAGTTATTTTATCGGCGTTATCGGAACGCTCACCTATGCGGACGATGCCTCGGTCGTGGCGACATCGCTGGCCGTCCTGTTTATGAATGTTTTTGTAATCCTGGGATCCTTTGCGGGTGGCGCGGCGCTCGACGCCTGGGGCCCGCGCCACCATTTCTTGCTGAGCATCGTGGGCACGGTGACAACCGGCGCGGCGATCATTGCCTTTGGCAGCGCGACCGGCATCGTCCTGCTCGGCGCGGTGCTCCTGGGCTTTGTGATGGGGTTCGCCCAGCCCATCGCCACATCCTATCCGGCTTACCTCACCGACGATCCTGTCGAGCTCAAAGACATCAACTCTGCCATCGCCATGTTTTCAAACGTGAGTATCATCGTTGGCCCCACACTGGGCGGCTTTGTCGCGGCGACTGCGTCGTCGCGCGCGGTGTTCGTGCTCATGATGCTCTTTACCGCGTTGGCGCTCATTGCCGGTTGGGGCTTTAGGCCGCAGGCCAGCCATGTCGCCGGGGATGCGGATGCCGATTCGGCAGAGGAAGGGGAGCGTGCGGGACAAAGCCCCAGCCCCAGCGCATCCACCCGCGTCACCTTCGCGACCAGCATCAAGACAGTCTTCACCAACAGCGTCCTCGCCCTGCTGTTCTGCATTATTTTCCTTTCAAACTTTGGCTACGGCGCCTTCGATCCGCTCGAGTCGTTTTTCTATCGCGATGTCCTGCACGTCGGTGTTGAGTGGATGGGCTGGCTCTCGTCGGCCAGCGGTGTGGGCGCGGTGCTGGGCGCCGTGGTCGCGCTCCGCTTGCCGCCGCACCTGGTCAACCTTAAAACGCTGCTCATGGCGCTCATGTCCGTGGGTTTGGGAAGCCTGCTCTACGTGGGAACGCCGTACGTGGGCGTAGCCCTTGTCGGCCAGATTGTCCTGGGCGTGGCGTGGGGCGTCGTCAACCCGCTCCACAACACGATCGTGCAAACGACGGCCCCGCTCGAGCAGCTCGGTCGCGTGAACTCGGTCATGGGTTTTGGCAACATGTTCGCCGGCGTGGCCCCGCTGGCAATTGCCCCATGGCTGGCGGCGACATTTGGCGTACAGCAGACGCTCGTAGGGGCGGGCATGGTCGTGACGGCGGTTCCCGCGGCGTTGCTGCTGTTTGGACGCCGGCATTTTGATCGTGCCGCAAGGCAGTAAAAACCATCACAACATTTGATGAAAATCGCTATTTTGCCGAAAAACGTCGAATGTTGTGATGCTTTGCGCCTCGGGCCAGGCCGCCCTTCGGGTTCGGCCACCACAAAGGGGGGCAGGCTCCTTTGTGGCGATCGGGTCCCAACGGCCTGTGCCTTGGTATACCATGTACGCCGTTCACGAATACACCCCGCATCGCCGCACAACCCAGAAAGGCCCCCATGGACACCACCTTCAGCCATATCAAAGCCGTGTTCTGCGATATCGACGGCACGCTGCTTACGAGCCAGCACACGGTGTCCCCGCGCACCGTGGCGGCGATTCGCGCCCTGCGCGAGCGCGGCGTACTCTTTGGCCTGTGCACCGGGCGCGACGCCCACGCGACCGAGGCCATGTACGAGCTCTGGGGTATCGAAGGCCTGGTAGACGTGATGGTGGGCTGCGGTGGCGCCGAGGTCATCGACCGCGCGCACGACATCAACGAGCTGAGCTATCCGCTGCCGGGCGAGACCATCGCGCGCATCTGCGAGCACATGGCGGACCTTCCGGCAACGCCCGTCTGCCCCCGAGACGGCGTGTTCTACGTGCCCGAGAGCAACGCGTGCGTCGAGCACCTGTCGCGCGTCGACGGTGTGCCCTACCAGGTGGTTGATTTTGCCGAGTTTTTGCGCGAGCCGCAGCCCAAGGTGATGTTTACCATGGCGCCCGAGGTAATGCCGCGGGTGATCGAGCGGGCGTCGACGTTTGCCGATAACACCGTTAAGGCGGCGGCTCTGCAAACCACGCAGCGACTCTACGAATTCATGGATCCGCGCGTGTCCAAGACGCGCGGCCTTGTGCGCGTGGCGGAGCTCAACGACATGGAGCTCCAGAACATCTGCGTGTTTGGCGATGCGGACAACGACACCTGCATG
>UQZH01000033.1 GCA_900545445.1 uncultured Collinsella sp.
TTGTAGATGTACTGCCAGCACATGCCGTCGCAGTCCTCTTCCTGGACGGTGCCGACGACCATGATCTTGTAGCCCTCGGGGATGAGGCCCATGTCCTTCATCATCTTGGCAGCGTAGGTAGCGGAAGCCATGCCACCCTCCTGGTCGGAGCCGCCGCGGCCGTAGATGATCTCGTCGGTCTCGTAGCCCTCGTAGGGATCGGCATCCCAGTTCTCGATGTTGCCGATGCCGACGGTGTCGATGTGGGAGTCGATGGCGATGATCTTGTCGCCCTCGCCCATAAAGCCCATGACGTTGCCCAGGCCGTCGACCTTGACCTCGTCATAGCCAAGGCTCTCCATCTCGGCCTTGATGCAGGCGACAACCTCACCCTCCTCGCAAGACTCAGAGGGATGGGAGATCATAGCGCGCAGGAAGCGAGTCATATCAGCACGATGGGACTCAGCAGCAGCCTTGATAGCGTCGAAATCGAGTTCTTTAGCCATTGTTCATAACCTTTCAAACGAAGGAATCTACCTGTGAGGTGGCGGAGCGATACCTATTTACTCCGCCCCAACGATTAGCAAGTGGGATATTCGCCTTCCCAAACAATGCGGCGATACTGGTCGGGATCGGTGTCGCCCTCGGTGGAGAAGCAGAGCACGGAGCTCGTCTTGTCCAGGCCGATGAGTTCCTTGAGCTCGGCGTACTCGGGATCGAGCATGAGGGTCTCGACCAGGCCGGTGGTCACAGCGCCGGACTCGCCGGAGATGACGCGCGGGTCGCCCTTCTCGGGAGCGCCCAGGGTGCGCATGCCGCGAGCGGTGACCCAGTCGGGGCAGGACACGAAGGCGGTGACGTGGTTGCGCAGGATATCCCAGCCCAGAATGTTGGGCTCGCCGCAGCACAGACCGGCCATGATGGAGGGCATGTCGCCGTCCACGATGCGCGGATCGCCGTCGCCGGCGGCAGCGCCCTTGTACAGACAGGCGGCAGGCGCGCACTCAGCCACGACGAAGGTGGGCGGGTTATCGGGATACAGGTTGGTGAAGTAGCCCACCACGGCGCCGGCGAGCGAACCCACGCCAGCCTGGACAAACACGTGCGTCGGGCGGTTGATGGCCATCTCGCGCAGCTGCTCGGCAGCCTCGGAAGCCATGGTGCCGTAACCCTCCATGATCCAGGACGGAATCTTCTCGTAGCCCTCCCAGGCGGTGTCCTGTACGATGACGCCGCGCTCGCAGGCATCGGCCTCGGCGGCGGCCATGCGCACGCACTCGTCGTAGTTGACCTCTTCGATGGTCACCGTGGCGCCCTCGGCCGCGATGTTATCGAAGCGGGGCTTGGTGGAACCCTTGGGCATGTGCACGACGGCCTTCTGGCCCAGCTTGTTGGCAGCCCATGCCACGCCGCGGCCATGGTTGCCGTCGGTAGCGGTAAAGAAGGTGGCCTGGCCAAAGTCCTCGGCCAGCTGATCGGAGGTCAGGTAATCGAAGGTGCAGTCGGCAACGTCCTTGCCGGTCTCGTCGGCAATATAGTTGGCCATGGCAAACGAGCCGCCCAGAACCTTAAAGGCGTTGAGGCCAAAGCGATAGCTCTCGTCCTTAACGCACAGGTTGGACAGGCCCAGGCGCGCGGCCTGGCCGTCCAGGCGGGCAAGCGGAGTGACGGTGTACTGGGGGAACGACTGGTGGAAGGCGCGGGCCTTCTTCACGTGGTCGAGGCTCATGATTCCCAAGTGCTTGTCATCGCTCTTGGGCATCGTGTTGCCCGCCCACTGGATCTTATCGGCCATACGGTGAACTCCTTAAGTCCTCTCTTGCCGGCCCCCGCATACGCGTTTCAGCCCATTCCCATTCATGCGACTGAACTTTTATGTGGATGCCAAACAAAAAGTTTGTTAGCACTGTTCTATCACACTTTTTGATTGGCATACCTAACGAATTGTTTGTTGCCGTAATCGGTACTTTTTCGCCGCCGAACGGTCATGAATTGCCTTGTTGATGGATTTGTTTGCGGTCAAGTGTGGTTTATGGCAAAGTGTGCCCAAACTAATTTTTAGGAAGGCACCCATGACCCCCGCACAGATTGAGTTTTACAAGCGCCTAGCACACGGCCTGGCGCTCCAATTTGGCCCCAACTGCGAAGTCGTCGTCCACGATCTGGAAACCGAGGACGTGGACCACTCCATCGTAGTGATCGAAAACGGCCACGTCAGCGGGCGCAAACTGGGTGACGGCCCCAGCCATATCGTGTTTGAGTCCATGCACGAGGGCACCACCGACGTGCACGACCGCGAGCCATACCTCACCAAAACCACCGATGGCAAGCTGCTCAAATCGTCGACGATCTTTATCCGCAACGACGAAGGCAAGCCCGTCGGCATTTTGGGCATTAACTTTGACATTACGCTCATGAAGGCTTTTGAGCGTTCGCTCGACGCCTTTACCGGCACCGGCGGCACGGGCTATACCGAGCCCGAGCCCATTACCAAGAACATCGGCGACCTGCTCGAGGACCTGCTGCACGAGTGCGAGCAGTTTGTGGGCAAGCCCGCGGCACTCATGACCAAAGACGAGCGCATTCGTGCCATTGGCTACCTCGACCGTCGCGGCGCCTTCCTCATTTCCAAGTCGAGCGAGCGCGCCTGCGAGTTCTTTGGCATCTCCAAGTACAGTTTTTATAGCTACCTCAATGAGGCCAAGGCGGCGGCCGGCGACAAGTAGGCGCTCGCCTGGATTGCCCCTCCCCTTTTGGGCGCGAGTTCTGGAAAGCACGAATCCAAGACCGAGCCACTTGGGAAGTTCCATATAATCGATGTCATTAGTATTTCGAAAGGATGGAACAGAATGGCGTTGAGCAAGGCATCATGCACCGGTCGCGGATTGATTCCGGCAATTGGTGGACATGTGCACCGCATGTTCGATGAGGGTGAAGACGACCTGTTTTCGCTGAGCCTTGACGATGTGATGGATGATCGCCCGTGGACCGCCGACGAACTCATGGGCGGCGGCGCGGCTCGCCCGTCAAGCCCCAATCCCGCACTTGCGCCTAAGACCGCATCTGCGCCGACTCCTGCGCAGTCGGCTGTTTCGACGCCCGCGCCTACACCCGCACCCACTTCGGCGCCCACGCCCGCTCCCCGCCCCGCAAGTGACCCATCCGAGACGGCGGCATTTCTCGCAGCAGCGACGCAGGGCAAATCGGCCGACAGCACTGTTATGTACAGCGCCCAGCAGTTGCCTGTTCCTGCGGCACGCAAGCCTCCGGTCGCAAGGCTCGATGAGCCCGTTGCCCATCAGGTTGCCTACGATTCCTGGGCTGCAACCGATCTGGATGAGACCTCTACCGGCATGCCGGCGCTCGACGTTCCAGTTAACCCGCTTTTTGCCGCCAACACGAGCGCCGCAGACTATGAGGGCGGTACGGCATATTCCGATTATTCCGATGGCTATGCTGGCAACAGTCGCATCGAGACCGAGGACTATGGCACCGCGTCGAGCGATTATCCCAACGATCCGTACGCTGCCACGCCCGCACCGGAATATGACCCGGAGGCCGCGTCCGCGCCGGCGTATACCAAAAGCACGGGCGAAGAGCGCTTCGCCGATTATTACGCCGAGGAAAAGGCACTGCGTTTCTCGGAATTTCCGCAGGCAGTCAAGGTTGCCTTTATCGCCATTATCATTGCCCTGCTCGGTGTCATTGCATTTGAGGGATTCCAGCTGTTCCGCGGCCCCACCCAAGCGGAGTCGGAGACCCAGCAAAAAGAGGACGATAACCAGTACCTGGACATCAACACCCTCAAGGGCGACCCCAACGACGGGGACGACGAGTAGCGAGGGCTGAAGGCGGCCACAGGATCCCGCATCCAGCACCAGCTTCTTAGTGCTGTTTTGTCATCCAGCTACACTTTTCCGAAGTTTTAAGGTGCCTATTTCGACACTTTTCCGGATTTTATACTCTGTCCCTCCAGATGCGCTTTACGGTGCAGGCGTTGGAAGAAGGGCCATGTGCCGCTGGCGGCCCACATGTTCTGCAGATCAAGCTGCTCGGAGACGGCTCGCGCGAGCCGTCCAGCTGGAAGCTTTTTGCCGACGGTGCGTGCGTTGCGGACGGATCCGGCGCCTTTGCCCGCGAGTGCTTCTGCGAGGGCGCCGAGGTGTTCCTGGACCTGTGTCGCGACGCCGTGCACGCGGCCGAGCTGCACCAGTGGAGCCAGAGGGAGTACGAGCTGCTGAGCGCGGCGCGCGGGATTGCGGGGGTGTAGGTGGGCAGATAAGCCATCGGCAATTCCGAGATGGCAAGGGCCGGGAATTAGATTCCCGGCCTTTAACCTAGCACTGCTTTATAAGATCGAGCACCGCGGGAATGTCATCGGCATTACGAAGAGCAACATAGGTCGGTAGGCCTGGGCCAAATCCACCCTGCGTACGTTTGTCCTGGCACATGTCCTCTGGATCAATTAGGTCATCCACGCTCTTTGCCAGGCCGACGGCAATCCAGCCACCGTTGCTGGTCCTACCTTCTAACACGGCATGCAGTTTTCGCTTGCCCGACCTGAAGCCTACATAGTACTTGGCTATGTAGGACTCCCACGAAGGGTTACCACTCAGAACGGACTCGCGCACCTCATCGAAAAGCTTCTGGTTGAGCCCACCTTCGGCAAAGGTGGGGTGGTTCTCATGCAGAGTCCAGACAGGAGCCTCGTCAGGCTCCCCACGAGAAGGACGGTACTTGTCGACGACGTCTGCCGGAAGGTCGGGATACTTCCATATCTCGCACGCTTCTTTCGCCAGCTCGTCCGCGCGCTGCCCAATCTCTTCCTCACCCCATTTTTCATGCGAGACAATCGATTTGTTTAGGTAGAGCGGGCTGCACTTAAATCCGACGTCAGGCAGATTGAGCTTGTCCGAGAACGACCGGTTTGAGTACTCCTGGTTGTAGCCCGTCAGCGTAAGATTTCCCAAGTTGTTGCACAGCCTGTCGTGGACGTCTTCCCAGTTCTCACCAAGCGATTCCTTCCAGCCGTGCTCATCATCAATCGTCTGGGGCATGATGTGCTCGATCTGGTAATCGTCGGCTGAGATGGACTCCTTCGGGTGGTGCCAGTTCTCCATGCGTTCCAGGTAATAGCGCTTTTTAGAGAAGCGGTTGTAGCAGTCACGCGCCTTAAACTCCTCGACAAAATGCTCGTCTGTCGGAAAGTATGCGGTCATACCGCTGCTGTGGATAAGGAGCATCGCCGTAACGTACTCCTCGATATCGTCCTGCTGCTCGAGATTGCGATACATGCCGGCAAAGAAATTATTTAGGCCCGTGGTAAGTCTGCCGCAAACCGCTCGCCTGAACAGAAACGACTCGATAGTCTCGCAGATACGTAAAAACGCATTGCGGTCTAGTCCATTCCCCTCGTAAACCGAATAAAGCAACATTAAGAGGAGCCTTATCTGCTTCACGTCGAGGCTTACGATTCTGCCGAACACTCGGCGCAGTCCGTCGTCCTTCTCCTTACCAAGGAACAGACTGGCGTATCTATGTGCATACCCGCGCAGCTCCTTAAGCAGGCCCTCGGTGTCACCATCGTAGTCGTCGGCGAAATAGCGCTTAAACTCGTAGTAGGCCTCGTTCTCCTTCGGCATCCTATTGGGAACTTTAAGCCACAGCCAGTACCAGATAAATGCATTGAACTCGTCCTCGCCGCCTTTTCCGAACAAGCACTCGAGTGGATGCCAATAACCCTCATAAAGCTTGGTCTGTTCGTCGTTGGGAAGCGACATTAGAACGTAGTTACGGATGAGGTCAATGGGTGTGAGCGGCTTGCCCTTGGAGTTCATGGACTCAAATATGAGCTGGGCATTATCAACGCCAGCGGTGAGCTTAGTGTCTATGACCTGCACGCGGTTTAGCCCCGCCCAAAGCCTTGCCGGGTCAAATGATTTACCACGCATCTTCTCGCGGAAGAACGCATGGTTCTCGACAATCCGATCCGATTTTTCATCTGGCACGGGAGCCCCAGACACGATGGAGAACAGCGTCTCTTTATCGTCCTGCGAGAGCACCAGCTTGTAGCGTGCCAGACCGTTGTAGTCGTCATCGTTAAAGAGGTAATTTTTCCTCAGCGCCGAGATTTTGAGGTCGCCAAGGAAGCCAGCCTTGTCGGGGTTGCTCTCCAAATAGTCAGCCAAAGCTGCAATCATCAACGAAAACGTCGTCATGCGCTGCTGTCCGTCAATCAGAAGCACGCGCGAAATGCTCGTGGCAGAGCTCTCGGACTCGGGGATATAAAGCATTGACCCCACGAAGTGCGATACGCCATCACGACCCGCTCGCATGACGTCATCCCAAAGCACCTCGCACTCTTTTACACTCCACGAGTAAACTCGCTGGTACACGGGAATGACAAACTGCATCTTCGCCACGCCCATAAGGTCGAGTAGATTTGCCTCGGTTGCTTTCATTTGCGGTTGCCCCTTTTTCCAACATCAATCTCAGGAATCCTACTTGAATTTCTCAACCAGCAGCTGCCCGATGGCGCTCATCATGGCGCGATACTTCTCACTGTCCTCAAAGAGGCTGGTAAAGGAGTCCGTGTTCTCCACATAGGCGCGGCGAGCCTCCTCATCGAACACCTTGGGCAGCAGGCTTGATTCGAAGACCTGTCTGCCGTCGCGACGGATGGTGTCGGCGACCTGCGGGTTTTCGGCGATACGCTTCCACAGCGTGTCGATAACCACACGATCTCCCTCGGTGAAGTTGCCAGCCCACTGCTCGTTGAACTTATCCACGAGCACCTGCAGCGGGTCGCGCTTCTTATCGGGCGTCACGGTCTTGGCCGCGCCACCGGGATCGAGCACGCCGCCGCCAGGCTCAAGCGAAATGCTGCCCTCGAACTCCTGCTTGAGCTTGTAGAAGCGCATCTCGACCTTGTCGTCCACAGCCTCGACGGGGATCTTCTCGACCTTGAGGAGGTGGCGCAGATAGCTTAAATACACGTATTCCTTATGCAGGTCTCGGTCAAACATGCGCACGATCTGGGTGATGTAGGTGTACCACTTGCAGAAGCTACGCACCTTGCGACGAACCTGATAGCGTTCATCGTCGTTCAACTCGTTATAACGCGCGACCGCCGGCTTCAAAACGGCCGCGAGCTTACCCTGCACGTTGCTCTGCGATTTACCCTTGCCATCGGTGAAGACTATCTCGGCAGCGGCCTCAATGTCAGACTCGTCATAGAGCCCGTAACCGCGAATATCGGTCTGCACCTGATAGAGGAGGTCGGTGTTAATCTGCTCGGAAAGCGACGTCTCGGTGTAGAAGCGTTCGAAAGCCTTCTGGATGTCCTCGGGCTTGTTCACGAAGTCGAGGATGTAGGTGTCCTCCTTGTCCGGGTGGATGCGGTTGACGCGGCAGAGCGTCTGGACGGCCTTCACGTCCTTGAGCTTCTTGTCCACCACCAGCGTGTGCAGCAGCGGCTCGTCAAAGCCCGTCTGGTACTTCTCGGCAACAACAAGCACGTCCCCATAGTTGTGGAACTCGGCCTTCGTTTGGCTCTCGGCGACGCGTTGTCCATCGTGGCCGACGTTGATGACCGGCTCGGTGTACTCGGGACCGTCGGGGCCGTCAGCCGGGTCGCTAATGGCGCCCGAGAACGCCACCAGCACCTCGATATCATCGTAGCCCTTCTTCTGCATGTAGCGCTTGATCTCGTGGTAGTAGCGAACCGTCGCGAGGCGCGAGGCCGTGACCACCATCATCTTGCCCTTGCCGCGGATTTTGGTGCGTGTCACATTGCGGAATGTCTCCACGATGATCTCGGCTTTCTGGCCGAGGGCATAGGGGTGCAGCTCCTTATACTTGCGGAGCAGCTTGAGCGTGGGGCTGCTCGGTACGTCGGGATTGTCGGGGACCGTGCGTGCGAGCTCGACGGCCTCCGAATAACTCACGTAGTTGGCGAGGGGGTCCATAATGAAGCCCTCCTCTATCGCCTGGCGCATCGAGTAGACGTGGAACGGGTGGAAGGACCCGTCAGGCCACTCATCGCCGAAGATCTCGAGCGTCTGTTCCTTTGGCGTGGCGGTAAAGGCAACGAAGGTCAGGTTCTTGTGACGGCCGTGGCTCGCGAGCTCGTCGGCGAGCTGGTCCTCCCAATCGGCTGCGGCGTCCTCGGCTTCCGCCTCGATCTCAGCGTACTCCTCGAGCGCGTCGCGCTTGTCGGCAAGGGCGCTCTTGAGCTTGAGCGCGCTCGTTCCCGTCTGGGACGAATGTGCCTCGTCGACGATGATGGCGAAGCGCTTACCCTTGCTCTCGACCTGCTCGTAGATCACGGGGAACTTCTGAAGGGTCGAGACGATGAGACGAGCGCCGCCGTTGATGGCGTCCCGCAGGTCGGCCGAGGTCTTGTCCTTGCCGATGGTCACGACCGAGCCGATGGCGTGATCGAAGCCCGAGATGGTCTCCTGCAGCTGGCTGTCGAGCACTCGGCGGTCGGTGACGACGACCACGGAGTCGAACAGCGGGGTGTCATCCACAAAGAGGGATGCAAGGCGATAGGCCGTCCAGGCGATGCTGTTCGACTTGCCCGACCCCGCCGAATGCTGCACGAGGTAGTTCTTGCCCGTCCCGTTCGCGCGCACGTCGGCGATGACCTTACGCACGGAGTCGAGCTGGTGGTAACGGGGGAAGATGATGCGCTCCTTCTTGCGCTTCACCTCGTTGCCGCGCGCATCGAGCTCTGTCTCTTCCTTGACCTCCAGGTGGAGGAACTTGTTGACGATATCGAGCAGGCTGTCCTTCTGCAGGGCGACCTCCCACAAGTGGCTCGTGGCATAACCGTCGGGATTTGCGGGGTTGCCGGCGCCGCCGTCGTTTCCCGCCCCGGCGGAGCCCTGGTTGAACGGCAGGAAGAAGGTCTTCGCGCCCTCCAGCTTGGTGGTCATGTAGACATTTTCGAGATCGACGGCGAAAAAGGCCACCATGCGCGTGTTGAACTTGAGACAGCGACACCTCGGGTCGCGGTCCTCGCGCCACTGGCGCATGGCATTCTCAACGTCTTGGCCGGTGAACTGGTCCTTGAGCTCTATGCCCACCAGGGGGATGCCGTTCACGTCCAGGACCATGTCGATGGTCTGGTTGCCCGTCTCGGCGAAGTGGAACTGGCGGATGCAGCGGCAGACGTTCTTGGCATAGTGGTCGGCGGCGCTTTCGTTAAGCCCGCTCTCCGGCTTGAAGAATACGACCTTGAAAGGAATTCCTCGGTGCTTGAAGCCGTGTTTGAGCACCGCGACCATACCCAGGCGGTCGACGGCGTCGTTGAAGACCTTGGCGAACTTCGCCGTGGAATCGGAGTTGCACATGCGCTCGAAGCGATCCCACGCCTTGGGCTGCGTCGTCTGGATGAAGTTGACCAGGGTGGCGGCGTCGAGCGCACGGTCACGATGCTCCATGTAGCCGCCGCCGACCATCTGATAGGTGCCGTCCTCGACGTAGAGGAGCGAATGCCTGTCGTCGCACTTGAAGAAACCGCCCTCAGGCGAGCAGAGAAACGACTCGATGTCCTCTTCGAGGTTCTTTTCCTTTGTCTGCGCAGGCATGCTACAACCTCATCTCTCTCAACTCGCGACCAAAGAGAGCGAGCCACGGAAATATGCTCTTGTTTAGCACCATGTACATCTTCGCGCGCTGCTTTTCCGTCGGTGCCGTCCTCTTGTTGAACATATCCACCATGAACTCGTAATCGTTTCGACCGTCATAACCGTTGTACCTATTGGCCGGAAAGGCGCCCCTCTCGTAAAGGAAAGCGTAGAGGCGTCGAGAAAACAGATCCCTGTTCATGCCATCGAGTCGCACGCCCGGCTTCCTCGCCTCAAGGGCTTCCAGCAGCTTGATCGCTGCCTTCCAGCCCTCAACCTCGTTCTTGAGCTCATCATTTTCAAACTTAAGGATGCAGGTGGAGCCTATTGGCGAGAGCTCTTTCCCGTTGACGGAATTTTTGATTGTGAACTCATACCTGATGCCCTCATGCCCGCAAAGACACTCTCCGGAGGTGTTCCCATTGTCATGGCACCCCACCACGTGCCATTCGGAAACGGCAATATCCCACGTTTTCGACGACGACGCCTCCAGCACGATGCCCGGAAGACGATAGGAATCGCCCATTGGCTACACCTCCCGCTTTCCGGTGACGGTCTCGTAGATGAGCGACTGCTTGTACGCTTTGAGGTCGGTGATGATAGCCTGCTTGGCAGCGATATCGGCATCGATCTGGGTGCACTTCTCGTCCAAGTAGTCCGCAATGAGACGCTGTTCGGAGAGAGGGGGCAATGGCACAAACGCCCGAGCCAATACGTTAGCGGCAAGATTTGCGCTCGTTGCACCAATGGCAGTAGCCATGGCTTGATTGGTGGTAGATGAGCACGTAAGCGCATAGCTAAGCCACTCGGGAGCGCAGCAAATGGGTCTAGCGACAGTCAGCGAAGAAGCAACCGTGCCGCAGTTCTCCGTTCGGTTCAACGAGCATTTGCCAACGCTTCCGCGCAAACAAAAGACGACATCACCGCGCCGTAGCTTCACACCCTTAAGTGAATCGTACTTATCTTGCGAAATGTACTTCGAAAAGACGTCGGGAAGATAACGACCATTGAGGTCGCCAGACGTAATAAACGGAATTCCAGCCTCTTGAATGTCGTCGCCTGAAGGGTAGCTGTCACTTCTATCTCCGTTGAGAAATACAGCGAGACGCTTCACCATCACGAGGCCCCAGTTCGCATTCATTTTTCCTATCGCCGGGACTCCGCTTTCTTTCACTTTGAAAGCGTTACACGTACCGTAAACAATGGCTCGTTTAACCACATCGTTTTGATACGCCCTGTACTCTTCAATAGACTGCTCGGCGGTGGAGACGGCGCGGTCGATTTCGGCGCACTTATCGTCCAGGTATTCCGCGATGCGGCGCTGCTCATCGAGGGGAGGCATGGGTAGCACTTGGGCTGCAAAGTCCTCGAACTTGATTGTTTTGCCTTCGCGGATGCCCAACGTTAGTGAATTCATATGGTCAATAAACGACGGCGACTTAAACAAGTACTTATAGAACTGATAGTCGATTGGCTTTATTGAGCGAAACGTTTGGTAAGCAGGCGAACAGACCCCTTCGAAGTCGGAGCGCTCGAAGCCGCCCTGGAAGCTGCGCAGGCTGATTACAAAATCATTCCTGTGAACCGTACGGAATCTACTTAGGTCGGTATCGTCCTTAACGCGAACAACACCTTCAAGCCTATCCTGAGGCCACATGCCATGCTTCTGGGTCGCTGCCAAAAGCGTAAGGTCATCGTTGCCCCTGTCGTTGGTGAGTTTAAACAGGCGCTTAGCCCTATGCAATTTCCACCTCGAGGGGACCTCGCCGAGCCACTCGACGCCACTGTCCTTCATCTCCCGCATTGCTAACGCACCTCTCCGAAGAGGGCCTTGAGGCTCTTCTCGAGCGTCTTCTCGTGCTCGAGGATGCGCTTGGCGATCTCGTCAGCTGGCTCCAGCTCGGCGTACTTGTAGAACACGCGCGTGAACGGGACGGTGTAGCCCACCTTGGTCTTCTTCTTGTCCACCCAGGCGTACTTGTTGTACGGGCGTACCTCGCGCTCGATATAGGCGTCAATGTCCTGAGTGAGCGGGATGTCCTCGGTGTCCTCCTTGGCCTTGTCCGCCTGCATTTTCCCGCGTTTGTTAAGGACGGGTTCTCCGTCCTCGTCGACGACGGGGCTCTCCACGGCAACGCGGTTGAAGCCAAACTCGACCGTCTCCATCAGGCGCGCCTCGACGGAGACCTCTAGTCCGTTGGACCCGGCGCCCGTCCAAGTGCCGTCGCGATACTCGGAGTACGCCTGGACGATAAGGTCGCGGCAGGACTTGGTGATGTCGTTCTTCTTGTCGCCAATGCCCTTGCGGCGCTTCTCGAAGCACCGGGAGGCGTCGATGAGCAGCACGTGGTCGCGATGCTCCGGTGCCTTCGCCTTGCTGAAGAGCCAAACGTAGGTGGCGATGCCGGTGTTGTAGAACGAGTCGCAGGGCAGCTGCACGATCGCGTCGAGCCAGTCGTTCTCCAACACGTATCGGCGGATGCTGTCCTCGCCGCTGCCGGGCTTGCCCTTGTAGAGCGGACTCGCGTCCTGGACAATCGCCATCACGCCGTCGTCCTTGAGCTTAGACAGGCCGTTGAGCACGAAGAGCATCTGACCATCGCCCTTGGCGGGAAGCTTCTCAACGGGGAAGCGTCCACCGCCGGCAGTCTTGAATTCCTTCTCCACCGAGGGGGCCTGAGGATTCCACGGGTCACCGAAGGGTGGATTGGAAATGCAGTAGTCGAACTTGAAGCCATCGAACTTATCGGCGGAGAGGGTATCTCCGAAGCGCATGTTGGCGTCGTCCTCGCCACGAATTAGCGCACTCGCCTTCGCGATGCCGAAAGTGAAGGGATTGAACTCCTGACCGTAGCAGGTTACACGGGCCTCGGCGTCGAGCTGGCGCAGGCGCTCCTCGGTGCAGCCGAGCATCTGCGAGGTTCCCATGGTCTGGTCGTAGACGGTCTTCGTGATGCGGTCGCCGTCGAAGACGTGCGGGTCCGCCTGAATGAGCAGGTCGGTCATGAGGTACACGATGTCGCGGCTCGTGAAGTGAGCGCCGGCGTCCTCGTCGTAGGACTCGGAGAAGCGCTGAATGAGGTTCTCGAAGATGTAGCCCATGTCCACAGCTTTGATCTTGTCGGGCGACATGTCGGCCTGCGGCTTGCAGAAGTCGCAGACGACCTGGTAGAGCAGCGGGGCGTCTGGGTCGGAGAGGCGTTCGATCTGGTCGGCGAACTTCATGCGTGCCAAGATGTCCTGCACGTTGTCCGAGAACCCGTTGATGTAGTCCTTGAAGTTGTCCTCGATGTTCTCCGGGTCGGCCTTGAGCGTCTCGAAGGTGAACTTAGAGGTGTTGTAGAAGGGGTAGCCGGAGGCATCGCGCAAAAAGCCGTCCTTCACGGAAAAGGCTTTGTATTTCTCAGCTGCGGCGAGAACGGCATCGTGCGTGGGCTCAAGGCAGTCGTGGAAGCGTTTGATAACGGTCATAGGAAGGATGACCAGGCCGTACTCATGAGGCTTGTAGGGGCCACGCAGGGTATCGGCGGCACTCCAAATGAGAGATGCCTTCTCTTGAATATTGGCGCCAACGGCCTTGATAAGATCGTCGCTATCCGCCACTGCTATTTCTCCTTCTTGGTCAGATATTCGATGAGGCTCATCTTTACCAGCGAGGTAAAGCTGATGCCAGAAAGCGCAGCGGCGTCCTTCGCCGCATCACGCATGTTTTTAGGTATGCGGATGGTCACGGCAACGTTCTCGCCATCCACAAGAAAGCTCTTGAGCTCGCCTGTCTTGGCCTCTCCGTCGACAAGCTCGGCGTATTTCATTGGCAACCCCCGCGATTGCATGATGCAATACAAATGTGCTTCTGATTCTAGCAAAGGAACAGAAGCCAATGACCATCTGACGCAGATAGAAGGGGAAGTCGAGAGTCAACGTTCTGCCCATTCGCGATGCCATGGAATCTTAGGTCCCGTAGGCTTGTCAGCCATTCGGTTAAACCTATAGATATGAATTTAGGCCC
The DNA here is from genome assembly GCA_900545445.1 of uncultured Collinsella sp. GTDB lineage: Bacteria > Actinomycetota > Coriobacteriia > Coriobacteriales > Coriobacteriaceae > Collinsella. The sequence continues at coordinate 13,621 of UQZH01000033.1, forward strand.
GGTGACTTGAATCAGCGGTCATCCCGGGCCCATCGATATGCAGTGTACCCAGGGCTAGCAGGTTTAACAAATGGATTTTCGTTAGCGCGACCTCGACCGTCCCAACTGCCTCGGCTACCAACTGAACGCCCCCTATCTCCCCTCCGCCTTCAGCTTCAGCAGCAGATCGCTCAGCTCGGGGCACTTGCTGGAAAGGCGTGTCTGGGCTCGCTCGCCCATCCCCCACCGCTGGCGGACTTCCTGGGCACGTGGGCTCACGTGGTAGCCCCCGTCCATTACCTGCTTGAGCAACTTAGCGGTCACGCGCGCATCGGCTAGGGCGCTGTGGGCGTGACCCGTCGACTCGTCGAACTCGATGCCAAACCACGTCGCCGCGTCACTCAAAGAGACACACCCGTGGCTGCCCACGTCCATGATCGAGGTGTAAAACGCCTGCAGGTCGGCCCAGTCCGTAGGAAATGCGGAAAGGTCGATGTGCTTTGCCTGGCACTCGGTCAAAAGCTGTCGACGATCCGCCCCACTCCAACAAACCACCTGGGCGGAGTAGCGACCGATCCAATCGCTGAGCCTTTTGATCACCACATAGAGCGGATCGGCCATCGCGGTGTCCACAGCCGATATCCCCGTAAGCTCGCGGACGGGATACGCAACGCCTTCGGTAAATTCTGTCTGCACAAACTGCGAGAACTCACCCATAACGTTGCCGTGGTAATCGAGCTTGACGGCGCCGTCCTCAATAATCTCATTGCGCAGCCCACGGCGCTGGCGCTGCTTTGGCACCGGCGCAAACTCAAAGTCCAGCACAATCTGGCGCGCAAAGTTCGTCGTATCGATAGCCGAGATACACGGCGTCTTTTCAGCTGACACGGTTAGGGCCTTTCTCCGTTGCCTGCCGCTTGCTACATAGGCGGCTACATTGCCGTAAGGATAGGCGCCCGTACGGACATGAAAGTGGGGCGCAATACCATGCGCCAGGCACACGTCATGCAGACGGCCCCAAGAGAGTTGCCCGCTCTATTCAAATGCATGAAAAAGATTTAGGCCCGGTGACTTGAATCAGCGGTCATCCCGGGCCCATCAGAGCTCGTAGAGCTCTTGGTTGCTTTGGTCTCGCTCTTCACGGCGCTTATCGAACTTTCCGAGGCACTCAAGCAGCATTCGAAGCATAACAAGTCGCTGCCATTAAGGCACTGACCTCTTGACAAAGCAACGGCGCTGCCCAGCTATCACCCTTGGGCTGCCGTCAACTTTATTCTATCCGCGAGCATCTGGTTTACCAAATGGATTTTCGGTAAAGGAAGCACGGCACGCCCGCAAAACCACTACGCCCCAAGTGCCGCCATGGGAATCACCGCCACGCCGTCGTCGCGTGTGTAGGCAATGCTCCCCTTTCCAACCACGACCGCCAAAAACGCCGGCGCGGCATTCTGGGCGGCAGGATTGGAGAGCACTTTCCTCTCCAGCGCCTTGAGATTTCTCGCTCCATCGTCTGCTTTCGCATCACTCAGCTTGACCTCGATGGCTCCCCAGCGCCCGTCGTGCTCAACGATCAGATCGACCTCAAGGCCCTTCTCATCTCGGAAATAATGGACACTGTTGTCGACACCGCCGTAGGTGGAAAGGAACACGCGCACGTCGCGCAGGACGAGATTCTCAAAGAGCATCCCCAGCGTTTGCATATCGCCAAGCAGCCGCTCAGGGGTAGCCCCCAGCAACGCCGCCGCAAGTGACGGGTCACAGAAGTAGCGCTTGGGGCGCACGCGAACGCGGGCCTTCGAGCGCATGGGCGGCTCCCATCCGCACAGGTCCTCGGTCAGCTTGAGCCTGTTGAAGAGGTCCAAGTACGCAGCGATGGTCCTCTCGTCGGGGCCCGCCTCACCGTACGAGGCGTCCTTTACGAGCGTCTTGTACGTGACAGCCTGGCTCTCGTTCATGGCAAGAGCTCGCAAAAGGCCGTGTGCAAGCTCGGGCGACATGCCCTCGTCCAGCACGTTGACGTCGAGCACCGAGTGCACGTACTGGCTTGCCGTCTCTCGCGCAAGATCTTCCGAAAGCCCAAGATTTGCAGGCCAACCGCCCCTGCAGCACCAGCGGGCGACGTCATCCACCGTGCTCTCGCGACGCTGAGGGGCAAAATCCTCGCCCTTAAAGAGGCTTGCCAGTGACACGAGCGGCTCGCCGTCGCCCGACTCACACAGGGCCATGGGGCGCATTGACAGACGGGCGATCCTACCCGTGCCGGAATGACGAACATGGCTGCGCTCCTCGCTTTTGAGCGCGGTCGAGCCCGTGAGCAAAAGTGTCCCCCGTTCGTTGCCGCTCGCGTCCACGAAACGCCGGGCGGCATCCCAAACCTCGGGCACCTCCTGCCATTCATCGACCAGGTGTGGCGCATCGCCGATGAGCGCCAGGCTTGGGTCGACCTCTGCCGCCGCACGCTGCGCAGGCTCATCGAGCCTGGAGACGCTCGCCGAGCGAGAGAGCGCCGTCCAGGTCTTGCCGCACCATTTGGGGCCGTTGATCTCCACACAGCCAAACGCCCGCATAAGGGTGTCGAGGCGCTCCTCTATGAGCCGGGGCCTATATCCCTTTTGGGTCAATCTCTTTGGTGCATCCATAGACGGCCGTCCCTCTCTATCACGCGATATGCGAAATTACGCCATTCTCAATGCTGATTTTACGCTACTTTCAATGTAGTTTTTACGCCATGACAGATGTAGTTTTTACGCCATTTTCATTGTAGGTTTTACGCTTGGCATCCTTAGCGCGACCCATTCCGAGCAATCACATCAGAGCGCGCTTGGTTATCTCCGCTCGCACATCTCGGCAAACGAAATCAGCTTGGTATCTCCCCTGCTCGCCGCAGCTTCCTGACATCCTTGCGTAAAGCCACGCTTCGAGAAGATCACGTAGCTTTTATGCTGACGCCTAAAGAGCTCGCTTCGGTACACGAGCTTTTCCAGAACATCCTCGCCTGCCGGTTCGTTACGCCATTTGCACTCCGCAAAGAGCGCCGCGCCCTCTCCGTCGTCGACAATCAAATCGATCTCTTCCTGCGTACGCGTCCGATTGTCCGTTCCCCACCAACGGCCAACTGTTGCCGGCACCACACCAAGTTCGCCCGCGCGCGCGAGTTCGTACACGTATTGTCTGCATATAAGCTCAAAGACCGTACCCATGTAATCCGATACGTGCGGCTCAATGCGCTTATACGCCATCTCGGCCATATCGTTTTGAATCAGCCCGATGTTCTGCGGAACAAACTTGTACCAGAACCTAAACATCTGGTCGCTCAGCAGATACACGGCTCGCTTATTGCTCGTCTCGTTTAGGGGCAGCTCGCGCTCGACAATCCCAAGCGACGCCAGCTTATCCACATAGCTCTTTACGTTGCTCGCAGGGATTCCCGTAGAGCTCGCAATCTCCGAGATCTTCGAGCGCCCCTGAGCAATTGCTTGCACGATCGCATCATATTGCTCGGGATTGCGGCACTCTTGCATTAGCAGGTTACTCGGCTCCTCAAAGAGATAGCCCGTAGGAGTAAGGAAAAGACGTTTGATGTTGTCCTTGAGCGATGCGGCAGGATCGACTCTCTCGATATATGCAGGAATGCCGCCCGTCATACCATAGCAAACTGCAGCGTCTTCGCGACTCATGCTCTGCCACAACCCGAGGGTCGTCGTAAAATCGAGCGGCATGATCTTAAACTGGGCCGTACGCCTACCGTATAGTGGGCTCTCGTAGCCCAACACCTGTTCCTCCATAAACGAAAGAGACGAGCCGCATAGGATCAGCATTAGCCTGGTCTCTTTGTATAAGTGGTCGATCTTGTCTTGCAGCAACGAGCTGATCTCGGGATTCGATTGGGCGAGATAGGGATACTCGTCAATCACGACAATCAAACGCTCCGTTCGAGCCATGGTGACCAATGCATCGAACGCCTCGTCAAAACTACGAAACGACACGCCTGCAGCACCAACCGAGCCTGCAAGTATCGCCTGGCTAAAGCCGTGCAGGTTTGCCTCCGCATTGGTACGACGAGCTTGAAAGTAAATAGCCTTCTTGCCTTGGATGAACTCTGTGATAAGGCGCGTTTTACCCACACGACGGCGGCCGTAAATCACAGGCATCTCAAAGGAGTCCGTGCCATACAGTCGATTGAGCTCGGACATTTCCGCTGTTCTTCCGACAAACATAGACCATCCTTCCTTTACGTTATAGCTAGCTATATTATACCTTCCTATAATATAGCTAGCTATAACGTAATTCGACAAGCGGCGCACACGAAAGGGGCGGTACACCACCGCACGTGGACCGTTCCGGAAAATGCATCCCGTTCTGGAGCCAAAAACTGGGCCGTAGTTTCCGCCAAGCATCCCATCCGGAAAGCGTGTCCCGTTCTGAGCGCCAAATCCGGGACGCAGTTTCCACTCCAAACAAAAGGCCCCGGCTCGCGATGGAGCCGGGGCCAAAGGTGCAGCATATACAGTTGGTGTTGTGCGCGAACAGCCCATCAGCAATGCCGTCTGCGCCCTACCCACGGTGACGGGCGCGGCTGTACGGCGTATCCACCATGGGCAGATCCGGACGCAGCTTGCCGTCGAATGCGCGATAGGCGTTCTGCACGGCGGGCGCCGTGGGGATCGTTGCGATCTCGCCGATGCCCTTGCCGCCGTATGCCACGGGCAGCAGTTCGTCCTTCTCCACGTAGATGGCGTGGATATCCGGAATCTCGGGCGCGCGGAACAACCCGAGCGTACCGTACCTTGCCTGGGGTACGCAGTCCTTGAGCGGCCAGTCCTCGGTAAGCGCGTAGCCCATGCCCATGAGCACGCCGCCTTCGATCTGACCCTGGATGGAGATGGGGTTGACCACCTTGCCGGAATCGTGCGCGGCATAGACCTCGCTCACACGGCCGTCATCATCCAGAATGACCACATGCGTGGCAAAACCGTAGCAGATGTGGCTCTTGGGGTTGGGCACGTCGGCGCCCAGCTTGTCGGTCGGCTCCAGATACACGTAGCCAAACTCGCATCCCTCGAGCGCCTTGATGGCGGTCGCGGGATCCTGAGGATGCATACCCTGACCGGCGACGAGCTCCTGCGTGCGCAGCTGGTAGGCGCGACCGTCGTCGTATTCGATCTTGACGCCGTCGCCATGCGCGCTCACAGGAGCATCAGGCGCAGGCTTACCAGCCTCGATGCCAACCATGGCATCGCGCAGCAGGAAGGCGGCGCCGCGCACGGCCTCGCCGGTCACGACCGTCTGACGCGAGCCAGACGTGGTGCCGGAGTCGGGAGCGTTCTCGGTGGAGCACTCGCCATTGGCAATGCAACTCAGCGGCAGACCGCACGCCTCGGCAACGTCCTGCAAAAAGACCGTGTTGCAGCCCTGGCCGATGTCGGACGTAGCGGCATAGACCACGGCCACGCCGTTCTCGACGCGGATCTTGCAGCGGCCGGCATCGGGCAGGCCCACGCCCACGCCGGCGTTCTTCATGGCGCAGGCAATGCCGGCATGTCCGGGATGCGCGTAGTAGGCATCCTTGACCTCGAGCAGCGTCTCCTTAAGTGCCGTGGAGCAGTCGGCAATCTGGCCGTTGGGCAAAACCTCGCCCGGCTCGATAGCGTTTCGGTAACGAATCTCCCACGGATCCAGGCCGACCTTCTCGGCCAGCAGGTCGATCAGGCTCTCGAGTGCAAACTCGGACTGGCAGACACCAAAGCCGCGGTACGCACCGGCGGGCGGGTTGTTGGTGTAGTAGCCAAAACCGCGAATGTCGGTGTTCTGGTACTTGTAGGGGCCGACGGCATGCGTGCAGGCGCGCTCGAGCACCGGGCCGCACAGCGAAGCGTAGGCGCCGGTATCAAAGTTGATCTCGCAGTCCAGGCCGGTAAAGTTGCCCTCGGCGTCGCAACCCAGCGTAAAGGTGCCGTCCATGGCATGGCGCTTGGGGTGGAACGCAAGCGACTCGGCACGCGTGAGCTTGCACTTCACAGGACGCTGGAACTTATATGCGGCGAGCGCGGCCAGGTGCTGGATGGACACGTCCTCCTTGCCGCCGAAGCCGCCGCCCACGAGCATGGTCTCGACGACCACGCGCTCGGGCTCGTTATCCCAGCCAAACATATGGGCGCACTCTTTGCGCGTGTCGTAGGCGCCCTGGTCGGTCGACTGCACCTTGACGCCGTTCTTGTACGGGAAGGCGACGGCGCACTCGGGCTCCAAGAAGGCATGCTCGGTAAAGGGCGTGGTAAAGCGCTGCGTCACGGTGAACGCGCTCTCTGCCAGCGCCTTGGCGGCGTCGCCGCGCGTCACATGACGGCTCTGGCACACGTTGTCCTTGAGCTCCACCGTGTTGCCAAAGGCAAAGAAGCTGTCGTGCAGGCGCGGGGCGTCGGCAGCCTTGGCCTCGGCGATATTGCGCACGGGCTCCAGCGGCTCGTAATCAATCTTTACGAGCTTCTTGGCCTTCTCGAGCGTCGCCTCGTCCTCGGCAACCACCAGCACGATGGCGTCACCCACGCAGCGGGTGATATCGCCCGCCGCGATCATGACGTCCCAGTCCTGGATAAGGTGGCCGACCTGGTTGACCGGCACGTCCTCGGCGCGCAGGATACCCACCACGCCGGGCAGGGCCTCGGCCTTGGAGGTGTCGATGGAGAGCACGCGGGCGCGCGGATACTTGGAGCGCACGGCGCTGGCGTAGGTCAGGCCCGGCTGATCGAGCTCGTCGATGTCGTCGGGATACTTGCCCTCGCCGAGCACCTTCTTGCGCACGTCGATACGGAAGGCGCGCTTGCCCACGCCGTAGTCGTCGCCGCGCTCCAGGTCCTCGTCGATTTGCTTTTCGCCGCGGAGCACCGCAGCAGCCAGCGAGATGCCCTCGATAATCTTTTTGTAGCCGGTGCAACGGCAGACGTTGCCGCGAATGGCGTACTTGATCTGTTCCTCGGTGGGCTCGGGGTCCTCGGCGATGAGCGCTGCACCCGCCATGACCATGCCGGGGATGCAAAAACCGCACTGCACGGCGCCCACGGCGCCAAAGGCGTACACAAAGGCCTCGCGCACGTCCTCGGGCAGGCCCTCGACGGTCACGATGCTGCGGCCGGCGGCAAGAGCGGTGGTCAGCACGCACGCCTTGACGGCCGCACCGTCCACGTGGATGGTGCAGGTGCCGCACGCACCCTCGGAGCAGCCGTCCTTGGCGGAGTGAATGTGCAGGTCGTCGCGCAGATAACGCAGCAGCGGTTTGTTTTGGGTCGTCGTGCGCTCGACGCCGTTAACGGTAAAAGTGAATTCCTGTGCCATGGTGATTCCCTTCTACACGCCAGCGGCGATGCCGGTGCGGTCGTGGATGGCGCCATGCGGGCAGACGACGGCGCACATGCCGCACGACAGGCAGTCCGCGCCGTCGATATGGGCGCAGTTGTCCTCGATGCGGATAGCGCCGGCGGGGCACTTTTTGGCGCACATACCGCAACCGATGCAGCTCGTGTCGCAGATCTTGCGCGCAATGGCACCTTTGTCGGTGTTGTTGCAGCGCACCAGAATGTTCTGGTAGCCGGGAACGAAGGCAATCACGCGCTGCGGGCACGCCATGCCGCACAGGCCACAGCCCGTGCACTTGGAGCGATCCACGCGGGCGATGCCATCGACCAGCGCAATGGCGCCGTGGGGGCAGGCCGTGACGCAGGCGCCACAGCCAATGCAGCCTTCGCTGCAGCGGGCGTCGCCACCTGCGGAGGCGCAACCACTTCCGCAGGCAACGTAGGCCACGTTATGTTGAATGGATTTGGCCATAAGAGACTCGCCTATTTCTTAAGAAGGTACGAATAGTTGTCGCGCACAGCCCTGATGGTCAGGCGGACGGCCTCGGGAAGACCGGTGTTGACGGCATCGACCGAGACGGTGCGGACCGTTCCGGCGACGCGGACCTTAAAGTGATCCTCGTCCACGGCCAGGAAGCCCTCGTTCTCGGAGTTCTCCATGTCCTGCTCGCTCCAGAACAGGGTGAGCTTGTCCTTGTAGGGACGACCCTCCTGGTAGGGGCAGAACACGGCGCAGTTGCCGCACTCGTTGCACATGCCGTCGACGTGAACGACCTGATGCTTGGCCAGGCCCGGCACCTTAATGGCAACGTTGGCGCGGTTGGGGCACACGTCGCAGCAGACCTCGCACACCGAGCCGCAGCCCAGGCAGCGGGTCTTGGTGCAGTTGCTCTTGTCGCGGCACAGCGACCCCTTGCGCTCGTAGCAGGTGTCCTCGCGGCCAGCCTGCTCGTTGCAGTCGGCGTACTTGTTAAAGTCCACGCCGGCGATGGCGCGGGCAACTTCGGCGGCATCGGCGATAGCCTCGACCACGGTGGCAGGACCGCGGCGGCAGTCGCCCGCAGCCCAGACGCCCTCGACGCCGGTGGAGGTGGCGGCAAGGCGGCCGCGACGGTCGTGCTCGACGCCCGCGGCATCGTACAGGCTGGCGTCGATGCCCTCGCCCACGGCGCAGATCACCGTGGTGGCGGGAAGCTCAACGGTCTCACCCGTGGCAACGGGGCTGCGACGGCCGCTTGCATCCGGCTCGCCAAGCTCCATAACGTCGCAGGTCAGCACGGCGCCGTTGAGCGCCTTGGGCGCCAGCAGCTCGCAGAACTCAACACCGTCGGCCAGGGCAAAATCGAGCTCTTCCTCGTCGGCGGGCATCTGCTTCTTGGTGCGGCGATACACCAGGCGCACGTTCTTCACGCCTGCCAGGCGCTTGGCCACGCGGGCGGCATCCATGGCGGTGTTGCCGGCGCCGATGACCACAACGTCCTCACCCAGCTCGAGTTTCTCGCCCTTCTTGGCGGCCTCGAGGAACTCCAGCACGTCGAGCTCGGCACCCTCGCCCAGACCCGCAGAGCCGGGCATCCAGGCACCGGTGGCCACGACCACGTCGGTAAAGCCCTGGGCCTTGAGCTCGTCAATGGAATCCACGCGGGCGTTGAGCTGTACCTTGGCACCAAAGGCCAGGCAGAGCTCGGCGTCGTGGGAGATATCATCGCTCGCAATGCGGAACTCGGGGATGACGTGACGGACCACGCCGCCGAGCGAATCGCGGGCCTCAAAGA
>UQZH01000034.1 GCA_900545445.1 uncultured Collinsella sp.
GTAGCGGGTGGTTCAAAGCTGGCCGCTGCGCGGCCAGCAGACTAAAGTCTTGAAAAAGAAGAGGTCCCGAGCGGGACCTCTATATGGTGGAGCTTATCTTGAAAGGTAGCGGACTACTTCGCACAGCGGCGCACGATCCTCGCTATGCTTTACGCGTTTTCTACTGCTCGCTATTCGCAATCGCCTGGTCGATAAGCTTGTCGAGCGCTGCGCGCTGCTCGGCGGAGCTGATGGCTCCCACGATGGGCTCCCCTACGATGTTGCCATTCTGATCGATGACATACGTTGTCGGGAACGAGAACAAATTTGACGTAAACTTACCGGCCTCGCTATCCGACTTGAACCAGATGTTCTTATATGTCACGCCCTTCTTGCTCAGCACGTCCTTGGCATCTGCAATCTCGCCCTTGTTGCCATCGAGCGTAAAGGAATTGACGCCCACGACCTGGCCGCCCTTCTCGGCAAGCTCCTGATTCAGTTTCTCAAGATCGCCCAGCTCGCCCACGCACGGCTTGCACGTGGTGAACCAGAAGTTCATGACGGTGACCTTGTTCTTAGAGAACAGCTCGTCGCTGCTCACGTCGTTGCCATCCAGGTCCTTGCCCGTAAAGCTGGGGAACTTCGTCGTCTCGCTCGAAGCATTGGCACCAGCCGTCATGCCAGCGGCCGAAGCGTCGACGCTCTCGCCTGCGCTCGGCGTGCTTCCACAGCCGGGGAACTCCTTCTCCAGGCTCTCGAGCCTGTCCTCGATCTCCTTGATCTGCTGTGCACCGGCCTTGAGCGTCTTAAGCTCATCCGCCGTGAACTCATCCTTGGCGCCGTCGATGGTCTTGAGCAGGAAATCGCCGTAATTGCTGCCGTCCTCAATCATTGCCGAGTCTTTATTTGCCGCATTGAATACCTTTTCCCACAGCGCGTTATCACTCGAAAAGATCTCGTTCTCCTTCTGCATGAGCTTCGCATGCAGCTCGGCGGCCTCGTCGGCATTGGCCGGCTTCTGCGCAGTGAGTTCTGCGATCTTAGGATCGGAGCTCGCAGATTCGCTCGCATTGCCACCGGGCGCCGAACATGCCACAAGGCACAAGGCCAATACCGGCACCATAAACAGGGCCGCAATCTTAGAAAGCTTCATGGTCATTCCTCCGTTTTGTCGAAGCTTGTTTACTTTTTATCGGCGGTCAAGGGGAGCTTTTCCGCCGACACATCCAGGCCATAGCGATAGCTGATGGCATCGACGGGACAGGCCCCGATGCACTTTCCGCACCGGATGCATTCGGCATGATTGGGCGCGCGGACCACATCAACGTCCATCTGACAAACCTTTGAACACTTGCCGCACGAGACGCATTTGCATGCATCGACCCGGATCCCCAGTAGGGACACCTTATTCATGAGCGCATAGAATGCGCCGAGTGGACAAATCCATTTGCAGAAGGGGCGGTAGAACAAAACGCTCAGCACTACCACGGCAATGAGAACGGCAAGTTTCCAAGTAAAGAGCTGTCCCAACGCAGATCGAATGCCGGCATTGGCAGCCGCCAGCGGAATGGCGCCCTCGAGCACACCCTGTGGACAGATGTACTTGCAAAAGAACGGGTCTCCCATCCCCACGTCGTTAACCACCAAGACGGGCAGCAGCACCACGGCAAACAGCAGCACAACGTACTTGATGTACGTGAGCGGCTTGAGCCTTTTTGTCGAAATCTTTTTGCCGGGAATCTTGTGAAGCAGCTCCTGCAGCCAGCCAAACGGGCACAGAAAGCCGCATACAAAGCGTCCCAGCAGCACGCCGAGCAAAATGAGCGTACCGGTGACGTAGTAAGAAAAGTTGAACTTGGATGAACCTACCACCGACTGGAACGACCCGATGGGGCACGCACCCGATGCCGCGGGGCACGAATAGCAATTAAGTCCAGGTACGCAGGCTGTTTTTCCCGCGCCCTGATAGATGCCGCCTTTGGCAAAGTTTGGCAGGTGAATGTTGGTGACGAGCGTCGCCGCCGCCTGAATGAATCCGCGAAATCGAGCCAAAACATGCGACGCAGTGTTTTCTCTTTTATCCAATTCCGATACACTCCAAGCACAGCCTAATCGCTTTGGCCAGCACGGCATCCGCCTCGCCACGCATAACGCCAAAGCACACCATGGCAATTCCGACGATCAACAAAGCGACCTGTACCACGGGTTTTACCGCTTTGAACAACCTGACCACTCCTTTCGTAACGCGACCATTGGACCATATCGGCTATAAAATCCGTGTTAAGCGCGATTTGAAATGTGCAAGGAGACTGTTATGCGTATTTTGATCGTCGAGGACGAGCGGGCGCTGTGTGACGCAATCGCGCGCAGCTTGCGAAACTTGGCGTACAGCGTCGACTGCTGTCACGACGGACAGGAAGCACTCGACCTACTGAACGTTGAGGCCTTCGACCTCGTGGTACTCGACCTCAACCTTCCCCGCATCGACGGCATGACCGTGCTCAGGGAACTTAGGAAAACTGACTGCGAGACTAAGGTACTGATTCTGTCCGCACGTGGCGAAGTATCAGATAAAGTCGCCGGACTCGATGCCGGCGCCAACGATTACCTCACCAAGCCGTTTCATCTGGACGAGCTTGCGGCAAGGATCCGCAGCCTCACCCTCAGACGCTTCGCACAAAGCGACATAGTATTAACCTGCGGAAAGCTCAGCTTTGACACCAAGGCGCGCATCGCTTCCGTGGACAGCGTGGCTTTATCTCTTACGCGCAAGGAAACGGGAATCTTGGAATACCTGATGCTTAATCAGGGGCGTCCGGTAAGTCAAGAGGAGCTTATCGAGCACGTTTGGGATAGCAGCGTGAACAGCTTTAGCAACGCAACCCGCGTTCACATCTCGTCACTCCGCAAAAAGCTACGCAGCGCTTTGGGATACGACCCGATTCGCAATCGGATTGGAGAGGGCTACGTTATGGAGGATAGCGAATGAAAAGGCTTTCGCTGCAATGGCGCATAACGATTATGACGGCACTGCTCACGTGTGCGGCATGCGTGCTGACGAACTGCCTGGTCGGCTATACGGGCATGCGCTACATGGATGCCATCGGCAGTAACATCTCGGCCTTTAAGGCAACCGGCGAAGATTCGCCCCAGGCGTTCGACCCAACGAAAGCGACCCCCGATGACAAGGTCACGATCGTCGTAAACGACGCACAAGAGTCTTTTGGCACGACAGCCTGGTGCATCACGGCTGGAGTCACACTCCTTGGCGGCGTGCTGGCATACTTTGTGAGCGGCCGTGCGCTCAAACCGCTACGAGCTTTTGCCGCCCAGGTTGAGCGTGTGCAGCCTGACAACCTAAGCGAAATCAGACTCAGTGAAGATGTGCCCACCGAGCTACAACGATGTAGCGCCTCTTTCAACGACATGATCGCCCGTCTTGGCGAAGGGTTCTCTGCACAGCGTCAGTTTACCGGCAACGCCGCACACGAGCTGCGCACCCCGCTCGCCCTTATGCAAGCACAGATTGAACTATTCATCTCCGAGCACTCCGGTTTGCAACCCGAAACAGCCGAGCTGCTCGGCCTGCTACAAGAACAAACCGAGCGCATGTCTCGAATGACCAAGGTATTACTCGAGATGAGTGAGCTCCGCAGCGTTCCTTGCGAGGACGATGTTGAACTCGGTCCCTTGTCCGAAGAGGTCCTCACCGACCTTGCGCCACTTGCCGAGAATAAGGGCATAGCCCTCAATTGTGCTGGAGACGCTTTGACAATCGGAAGTGATACGCTCCTCTATCGGCTGGTGTTCAATCTGGTCGAAAACGCCATCCGTTACAGCCGCCCCGGCTCGACTGTCAACGTCTCCATCAGCGACAGCGACAGCCACGTGCTCCTGCGAGTCAAAGATGAGGGCCCGGGAATACCCAAACAGTACCGAGAGAGCATCTTCCAGCCGTTCTTTCGTCTAGATAAATCCCGCAGCAGGGCATACGGCGGCGCAGGACTCGGGCTAGCGCTTGTTTGGGAGATTGCAGCCCTACACGGCGGCACGGTAGAGGTCGAAGCAAATTCCGAGAACGGAACCGTGATGCTCGTGACCCTCTCAAAGGGGGCCACCACGTGATCCGACTGTCCAGGAGTCCCACTCGACATTGTGAAACGCGTCCCAAAACTTGGACATGAGAAATGGGAGACAGTTCGCATCTATGCCGAGGACGAAGTCCTGGCGGGGATTCAGGATGCGCAGAGGAAGCTTGCGGCAGAAAACCCCGACAGAGTCGTGACCGTCGGCGGCAACTGTATGGTGTCGCCTGCCCTCTTCGATTACCTGCACGGGAAATACGAGAACGTTGGAATCGTCTGGATCTATGCGCATCCGGATGTATCCACGCTGAATGATGGCTACCCCAACGCTCACGCCATGGTACTTGGCAGCCTTTTGGAACAGGGTGCACCGCAACTCGTTTCGCGGATGCGGCATCCGGTGTTTAAGCCGAGCGATGTCCTGCATGTCGGGCTACAGCAGCTCCACGACTATCAGGAAGTTTGCTTAAACAAGCATAGGTGTTGCGGTTTTAGCCGATGTCCTCATGGAGGAAAACGACATGCTGGGTCTGTCTGATTAAAGTCCAACAGTTTCCATGAGGCATCTAGCACGGTAAAAGCTAAAGACCCGGGAGACCCCAAACTGTCAACCATCTTTACGGGTGCAAGGGAAACGGGCAAGACAGCCCCCTCTCGCTCCTATCCGAAACGGCGCTTGAACACGGCTGGATTGCAGCGAATGTCTCCGCCATGCCCGGCATGCTCGAAGATATCATCGAGCACACAAAGGAGGCCGCAGGCCGTTACCTCTCGCAGCCCCATACACGCGTGAGCGGAGTTCAAGTTGGGCAGCGGGGCGGTTTAGCGCGCCAATATAATCAAATCGTGCACTTCCATAGCCTCTCGTCTACGTGGTGTACCGTCGTCTCCCCTTTTATCAGAGTTGGGCGATTTTCAGGCACCCGAGCTGAACTCAAATTGAACTCAACGATGCCTTATCGGTCGAGGGCGTCCTAGCGAGAATATACAGAGGCGCACATTTCGCAGGGAACCTCCCATTCGTTATCATATCGGGATGCTGTCAAGGCAGCGTCAATGCGTTCGACCTACACCTTCTCGCTTTTCGAGGCCTCGTCTGCAGGACCATCGGAATCGATACGGAATCGATCGGCATACCATTCATCCGAAGCAATCACCTTATGGAGCATCTGGAGATGCAGGTCGACATAGTGGCAGAACGCCTTGCCGCATTCCACGAGAGGCGCATTGTTTCTCTCGTTGGGCTCGGCTCCAAAATTAAACTCGACCTCATAGCCCTCCCCAGGCACACCCATGCTCGGCAGAATATCAATGGAGAAGTGGACGAATCCAGACGTCACCTTGTATACATCTTTTACCTTTGGATCGAACTTCTCGAGTAAGTCTTGAAGTCTTCCATCGGACATCTTCTCACCCGAGAAATCTTTCAGCTTGTTCACAGGCACACCTTGAAACACCTGCTTGAGAAAGTCATCCTGGTCTTCGGCGGCGAATAATGCGAATGTCCGCAGGCAGACTCCAACCTGTGCGCGGAGAAGCTGGGCGACGCAAACAAGATTCCTCGACTCGAGCATGGAGATGAATCCGTCTATCAGTCTCATCGCATACTCAGAGGAGGATGCCAGATATAGATCCCATTGGGTAAAGTCGCCGTTCATGAAGGGAATCACTGCATTGCGCTCGGCGACTCTCAAGGCACTCAGGCTTTGTTCTATTTTCTCAGCTTCTTGTTTGAACTGTTCGCTATCCAAAATGCCCCCAAATGCCGGCTTCTCAACAAATCAAAAAAGCAAGAGAGACAGAGATTAGGTTCCTGCTCCACTGAACCCACGCTTCCAGTCGAGACACTCCTCCTCAAAGATCTCCCCAGAGTCCCGCCTCTCGCGCCCCTCACGGAACTGTCCATATCAGTGTAGCCAATCCAAGCACAGCCCCACCGCACGGCCCAGTCGCTTCCGGTCCTGCGTGGCCCCGTGAAGGCGGAAGGGCGTGGTTGTCGTCATCGCGTTCCTTTCTCCTCGTACCTTTTTGGGCATGCGTCACGGGCCCCCGCGCGGCGCTGAGAGCGAATCGGCGCAGGCTTGGGGCCAGTTGCGTAGAGGTTGAGGTTCGGGTTTCGCCGGCTTACGCAGCTTGGCGGGCAGAGCGCCCGGGCTCGCTGCGCCTAGGGCGCGGCGGGATCCGCGACGCCGGAGGTGTCGATCTCGCCCAGATTGGCGAGCTGCTCGATGAGGGGGAGGCCCATCGGGTCGTCCACCTCGACGCCGCCGAGCACGATGGTGCTGTCGCGTGTGTCTATATGGGTTGTGAACACGGCCGGGTCGAAACCCGAAGCGATAAAGCCAATGCCCGCGAGGACAACACCCGCGGCAACGAGCCCGCCCGCCACGGCGAGGTAGATCTTCTTCGCACTGGTCATGGTACTCACTCCTTTCTACGCCGCAAGATGCGCGGCAGCGCCGCCCTTCTCGCCCTTACCCTTCCAGAAGGGCGAGGCGGCCTTCCTCGCCCAGAGCGCCGAGAGGCGCGCAATTTGTTTTGAGGCTGCCCAAGCGCCAGCACCAACGAAGAGCGCCACGCCGACGAGGCCGAGCCCCACGCCCGCCGAGGCGAGGGCGTACGGGAAGTGGCCGATGATGACGCCGCTTACGGCAAGCAGGAGCCCAACTACGCCCACGCCCCCGAGTGCCACCGCGACGATCCACACGCAGAGCGCCAGCACCCAGATGCAGATATAGACCGTGACGGCCACGGCGGCGAAGGCGGCGAGCAGCGGCACCCACACCGGGGAGCCCACGATGGCCAGCACCCACAGCAGCGCGGTGCTGCGCCGGCGCGTCCTCGCGATCGCGCGCGGCACGGCGGGCAGGTCGTCGAGCGTGGCCTCCGCCACCTCGCCGGGCGTGCCCATGGCGGCCACGGCCTCCTCCTCGCTCATACCGTCCTCCATGCGGTCGGCGATGGCCTCCGCATAGAACGCCTTGGTCTCCTCCACCTGCTCGGCCGGCAGGCAGGCGAGCAGCTCGCCCAACCGGCCCAGAAACTCATCGCGCGTCATGGTGCGCCTCCTCAACGTATGCGTAAATCTCCCGTACGGACGGCCACTCGGCCAGGAACTCCTCGATGCGCGCTCGCCCGTCGTCCGTGATGCGGTAGTACCGGCGCAGCCGCCCGTTGTGCTCGGCGGAGCGCGCCGTGATGCACCCGGCCTTCTCCAGGCGCTTGAGCAGCGGGTAGAGCGTCGACTCCGTGAGCCCCATGCTCGCCGGTACGTCCTTCACGATCTGGTAGCCGTAGGACTCCTCGCCGGAGACGGCCGCGAGCACGCAGGCCTCCAGGAAGCCGCGCTTCATCTGTGCCTCCATCCGCACACCTCCTCTCGTCATATACTATGCTATACACACTATACGATGCAAGGTATTAGACGTCAACTCTCATCGCGAAGATTCTCCGGCCCCTGCGCGCTGCGAACGTGATATCGCGGGGCGGTTGGCATTATGCATGAAACGTCAAGTAACGCTCTTTTGATCCACTTCCACTCGGCCCCATATGCCTTGTACAACACCCCCCTTCAACCTTGGGTTCAAGGGAGCCGCTAGGCTGGGCGTGCCGGACGGTAAGGTCCTGGACGCGATGGTGGACTTCTCCGATGCCATAGGGGTCATGGGTCTACGCCGATGGAGGCCCACGCACGCGGCAGGGCTCGCCCGTCACCGCTGGTCGCCGGACGGTCCCCACGCCCCGCTCGCCAACGCGCAGGCGACAGCAGCAGTCCAGCGCTAGCTGGAGACGCCGGAATGCCCAGAAGATGCGTTTCCCATCACTGCGACAGAGCTTTTTGCAGGGGTGGCAATTTTTCCTAATATCGAGGTCAGCTTGGCTTCGGTAGCCACCTTGAGAGCATCGCCAATAGACTCTTCCTTTATGCGTTCGGCATAATCGTAGGCAATACCCAAAAATTCCAGTCCCGAGTAACAGGAGTACAATTGCTGCCAGTGTTGCCAGCTGTTGGGAGATGGAAGATGGACTGCGATGGCTACCCATGCGTTCCCATGCCGTTGATGTGCACCGCCTTTGTGCCGGGGCAGATTGACGCTGCGGTTGCAGGCATTTCCGACCCCAATTCGCGTGCCATTGCCACGGCAGAAGCGCTGTACTTTCGCGGACAGGCCACGCTCGCCGCCGAGGCAGCACGCCCCTATCTTGACGCCACCGACCCCGCACTGCGCTATTCCGCATGCCTTATCTGCGGATATGCCAGTCTGTCGCTCAATCGTATCGCCGATGCCCGCCGTTGCCTTGCGGGCATCCTCGATACGCCAACTGACGAGGAATCGCCCGCCGTCCACGCCACGCATATCCTATTCGTCTCCGCCGCGAGCGTCCTGCTGCACTTGCCTTCCCCGCATTCCGCCGAAGAGTTTTATCCGCTTGCGGCGCATCTGCCCGAAGGCCTGCGCCTGTTCGCCAGCTACGTGATGGCGCATGCCCTGTACCTGCGCGGCGAATATGGCCGCAGTCTGGGCATGGCGGAAAACGCCCTGATCATGAAACAGGGAAGTTATCCCATCTCGGAGCTGTTCCTGCACTTGTCGGCTTCCATGGCCTGCATGAGCCTCAAGGACATCGACACCGCAAAGGCACACTTCGGAGCCGCTTGGGACGTTGCGCGTCCCGACGGCCTTATCGAACTCATCGGCGAACACCACGGCCTTTTGCAGGGGCTTATCGAGGCGTGTCTAAAAACGCGATACCCTGACGACTTCGCGCGCATCATCGAGATTACGTATCGATTCAGCTACGGTTGGCGGCGCATCCACAACCCCGATTCGGGCGAGGACGTGGCCGACGATCTAACGACCACGGAATTCACCATGGCCATGCTCGCCTGTCGTGGGTGGACCAACGCCGAAATCGCACGCCATATGGGAGTATCGCCGGGCACCGTCAAAAACCGCCTATCAGGAGTGTATGCCAAGCTTGGTATCGGAACTCGCGCCGAGCTGGTTGCCCACATGTTGCGCTAGCGGTCAGACTGCCCGACATATCGAAAGCGTCCCGGGGGCCCGACGCCTTCGCGCGCTCAAATTGGACATTTTGGCCATCGAACAGCACTACCGCCACGGGACACCTTCTCGCAAAGACAGCAACGTCCCCCTTACGGCAGTCGCTGCAGCACTCGCCTTGGCAGGCGCCGGCCTCGTAGCCTACAGCGCCCGCCGCACGGCACTCGAAACCGACACCGCCAATGAGGTCAATTCGGATAGGCCTCGCTAGCCCCTAGTTACATGTCATTATGAAAATCATGTCTGTCACTGCGCGCACGGTGTTCCGCTGTACCCGAAACCGCGCGAGGCACTGCTCCGCTTTTCGCACGCCAGAAAGGGCTGGCCCCGATAACTCGGAGCCAGCCCTGAGTCGTCTGACGTGGGGATCGCAGTCCGCTACTTGAGCTTCAGTGCCTCCATCATAGGCACGGCGGCGTCCCAATCGATCTTCCAGCCAATCGACACGCGGACGGTCTCGCCCGTCGCGGGAGACGTCGCAAACAGCGTATGGCCGTTGTCGGGACCGGTAAAGCGCAGCCACGTTATGCCGTTGTACTCGACCTGGTCGGTTGTTGTCTCCTTGCCTTCGTAGACCTGCTCTAGGCTTGCAACCTCTTCCTCCGGCGAACGCGGGAAGATACTGATGTGCAGGCGTCCTCCAGTCTCGTCGTGGAAGAAGTCTGCCTTTTCGTGCTCTTCGTTGGACGAATCCAGCGCGTACCCATCGGCAGCCTCGATACTGTACGATGCGCAATCGATGCCGGTCATATTGGCCGCATCACCAGAATCGGCCACACCGCCGGCAGCCTTGAACTCCTTGGTCTCGCATCCCGTGGTGTCAAAGTGCATGGCCTCATGATTCTTGGCGGGGGCGTAAGCGTCTACGAACTCGACAGTGATGGACCCGTAGTACGCTGTCTTGGGCGCCCAGAAATACACGTACTCAACGGTCTCGCCCGGGCCGATATCTGGCCTCTTGGAAAGATCGATGCCCTCGTGAAGCTCATCGGGAGCCTCGCTTGCAACGTAGTCGAGCACGGCCGCCTTGCCAAAAGTAAACAACGGGTCGCCTGCCTCAAGATCGCCCTGGGCAGCATGCACGTTAAAGGAGTTAAACGTCCTGTTCTTTGCATTGTTGTTGGTGATCTTGACGTGCAGGTAAAAGCCGTCCTGCAGCTTAGCGTCACCGCGATAGAACGTACCGTGAGCCACCGACTCATAGGTAATGCCAGCCACCTCGACCGTCTGCGAATCATAGGTCTTGGCCTTCTTGGACTTCTCCTGCACAGAGCCGTTCCCGCCCGAGCCACTCGGCGCATTGCCGCCGCAGCCAGCAAGCGTACACGCCAGCACGGCCGAAAGCATCACAGCGGGAATTCCTAACAGCAGCTTCCTTGTCACGGGCTTCATCATCCTCACCGCTCCTTTCGGCTTGCAGCTCATCCGTTGCCCGAGTCGCAAGTCGACTCCGTGACATCGGCTTCCACTATGAGCGTATGACGAAATGCGGCACAGGCGAAGTGACCCGTGGCCCAACTAGCAACCGCCCAGCATCCCCTATGGACCAAAAAGGCTCGTATACGCACGCCCTCGGCCCATAAAATGAGACGCCTGTCCCAATGTTCGATTTGAGCCATCCACGCGGCACTTTTCGACAAACGTATCCAGCCGCAAACAAAATGAAGCGGGCTCATCCGTCTTCAAACTTACTCGGGCAGAAACGAGTAAGTGGAATTCATCGGTAAGGAGCGTGGCTCACCCGCATTATTAAGAAGACGCTCAAGGCGCCCGAGCAGCGCAATGATTTAGATAGGCGTCCACCGCCCGCTATTCGACATCCGACCCCTCCCCCATCAGCCATCGGGCGAGGTCGACCACCTTAATCCCCTCATAATCAACAGCCTCGTGCTTTGTTCGCGCAATGACCATCTTGGGATACGCATCACGTATCGCAAGCAGAGGTGCCACTTCGCGCTCAAAGGTTTCCTGACGCGAAATGTCATCGCTAACTTGGATATACACTCGCTCATCGCGACGAATTGCCACGAAGTCGATTTCCTTCTTATAAAGCACCCCGATATAGATTTCCCAACCGCGTCTTAGGAGCTCTAAAGC
This sequence comes from uncultured Collinsella sp., assembly GCA_900545445.1. Taxonomy (GTDB): domain Bacteria; phylum Actinomycetota; class Coriobacteriia; order Coriobacteriales; family Coriobacteriaceae; genus Collinsella. The sequence continues at coordinate 11,228 of UQZH01000034.1, forward strand.
GACCATATTTTCATATACATGCCCGAAGTCGAGTTTTTTAGTTCCAAGTTTTGCGTATCTGATTGCATGATCCGATAAATAGTATTTATCACCCGAAGCGAGGTACTTTTTACCGCCTACGTCATAGCGGCGCACTCGATAGAACGCAAAAGCCTGGCAAAAGTATCCGAGGTACTGGGCGAGCGTTGCCACGGAAACGCGCGTTCCGGCAGCATCCAGCGCAGCCGCAATCCCACTAACAGAAGATATGTTACCGATATTGTCCATTAGGAAATCGCATGCACGTTCTAGTTGCACTTTGTTACGAACCCCATGCTTTTCTTCCACGTCACGCAAAACCAAGACATCTAGCACGTTCGCAATATATCGATAGCGAGCTCGCTCGCTAGGATACAAATACGAGCCAGGCATTCCGCCCTCTCTCAAATATCGGTCAAGCGCTTCGTCCGGGTTATGAATTCCGTGATATGTCGAAAACTCAAGCAAGGAGAACGGAAATACTTCGACCTCATATGTCCGCCCGCGAAAAAGCGTCGCCAAGTCACTCGAAAGCAAGAATGCGTTGGAGCCAGTAACGTAGATATCGTATTTACCCGATGCATGAAGGCTATTGACCGCTTTTTCGAACCCAACGCAGGTTTGCACCTCATCAATCATCACAATGTTATCGAGACCCTCGCAATAGCTTTCCTCAACGTAGCGATGCAATGCTCGATAATCCGTTAGTTCCTCGAATTCGAGGAGATTGAAATTGATGCGGATAATATTGGCATCGGGGCCGGCCTCACGAATGCGATCGGCAAGAGCTTCCAGTAGAACAGATTTGCCGCACCTACGAATGCCGGTAATAACCTTGATGTCCGGCGTTCCCTTAGCGCCAAGAAGCGCTTCCATATATTGAGGACGTTCGATAATCTTCATATCATCACCGTTCTATTAAATAAAAGCTCTTCTGATTTGTTTTTGTTTAGTATATATGAGGTTCTACTAAATGGAATCAAATTTCTATTGATTTCATTCAGCTATTTTTTCCAATATCGTATTATCAGTCTATATACTCCGAACGATTGTTCGATGGATTTCGTGTTGGTTGGAATCGTCTGTGGGCTGGGCTATGCTACCTTGACTATCTATATGACTTAAACGCAGCAAGGGAGCACCGAGAGAGCGAGTATGGCAAAAAACACCGCAAACTATGGTAACGACAGTATCCGCCAGCTCAAGGACGAGGAGCGCGTACGCCTGCGCCCTGCCGTCATCTTTGGCTCGGACGGGCTCGACGGCTGCGCGCATGCCGCCTTCGAGATCCTGTCCAACGCCGTTGACGAGGCGCGCCAGGGCTACGGCAAGCTCATCACCCTTACCGCCTTTCGCGATGGCTCTATCCAGGTAGAGGACAATGGCCGTGGCTGCCCGCTCGACTGGAACCCTTCCGAGAAGCGCTTTAACTGGGAGCTCGTCTTTTGCGAGCTCTACGCCGGCGGCAAATACAACAACAACCAGGGCGGCGACTACGACTTCTCGCTCGGCACCAACGGCCTGGGCTCCTGCGCGACTCAGTACGCTTCCGAGTACATGGATGTCACGGTTTGGCGCGACGGCAACAAGTACTCCCTACACTTTAAGAAGGGCAAGGTCGTCGGCGCCAAGAAGAAGGCACTCGAGATCGAGCCCAGCGACGAGAACCGCACCGGCACCACCATCAAGTGGCGCCCCGATCTTGAGGTCTTTACCTCCATCAGCATTCCCCACGACTGGTATCGCGAGACCATGCGCCGCCAGGCCGTGGTCAACGCCAACGTGACCTTCCGCCTGCGTATCGAGGGCGACGACGGCGAGTTCTCCGAAGAGGATTTCTGCTATCCCAGGGGCATCGAGGACTACGTGCTCGAAAAGGTCGGTACCGACTATCTCACCGAGCCCTTCTTTATCGAGGCTGACCGTCGCGGTCGCGACCGCGAAGACCTGCCCGATTACAACGTAAAAATCACTGCTTGCATGTGCTTCTCGCGCACCTTCACGATGCAAGAGTACTACCACAACTCATCGTGGCTCGAGAACGGCGGCTCGCCCGAGAAGGCGGCCCGTAGCGCTCTGACCAGCGCCATCGATGCCTACATTAAGCAACAGGGCAAGTACAACAAAAACGAGAGCGGCATTAAGTGGCAAGACGTCCAGGACTGCCTGGTACTGGTGACCAACTGCTTCTCCACCCAGACGTCCTACGAAAACCAGACTAAGAAGGCCATCAACAACCGCTTTATCCAGCAGGCCATGACGGCCTTCTTTAAGGAGCGTCTCTCGACCTACTTGATTGAGAACAAAGACGCCGCCAACAAGATCATGGAGCAGGTGCTCATCAACAAGCGCTCGCGCGAGAACGCCGAGAAGACGCGCCAGAGTATCAAGACCAACCTGCAGCAGAAGACCGACATGGCCAACCGCGTGCAGAAGTTCATCGACTGCCGCTCCAAGGACAAGAGCCGTCGCGAGATCTACATCGTAGAGGGCGACTCGGCAGCAGGCGCCATTCGCACCTCGCGCGATGCCGAGTTCCAGGGTGTCATGCCCGTCCGCGGTAAGATCCTCAACTGCCTGAAGGAGGACTATCCACGCATCTTTAAGTCCGACATCATCATGGACCTCATGCGCGTGCTGGGCTGCGGCGTGGAGATCAAAGACAAGCGCATCAAGAACCTCGGCGCCTTTGACCTGGACAACCTCAATTGGAACAAGGTCATCATCTGTACGGACGCCGACGTCGACGGTTATCACATCCGCACGCTCGTGCTCACCATGCTCTATCGCCTGGTGCCCACGCTCATCGACGAGGGCTACGTGTATATCGCCGAGTCGCCGCTCTACGAGATCAACTGCAAAGAGAAGACCTACTTTGCCTACACCGAGCTCGAGAAGAACGGCATTCTTAAGGAGATCGGCGACCAGAAGTGCTCCATCAACCGCTCCAAGGGTCTTGGTGAGAACGATCCGGACATGATGTGGCTCACCACCATGAACCCCGAGACGCGTCGTCTGATCAAGGTGGAGCCCGAGGACGTCACCAAGATGGAGACCATGTTCAACCTGTTGTTGGGCAATGACGAGGCAGGCCGCAAGCGCCATATCTCCGAGCACGGCAAGGAATACCTCGACCAGCTGGACCTGCAATAGCAGCAAATCGATAACGACGGCCCATAAGAAGTTCAAGAGGAAATCGTGGCAAAGAAGAAGACGAAGAACCAGCCAAAGAAAAAGCAGGTTAACGCCGAGAACGTCATCGGCCTGCACTCCGAGGTCACCGACCAGCCGATCACGCAGACGCTCGAGGTCAACTACATGCCCTACGCTATGAGCGTCAACGTTTCGCGTGCGTTCCCCGAGATCGACGGCTTTAAGCCCTCGCACCGCAAGCTGCTCTACACCATGTACAAAATGGGTCTGCTCAAGGGCGAGCGCCAGAAGAGCGCCAACATCGTGGGTCAGACCATGAAGCTCAACCCGCACGGCGACGCCGCGATCTACGAGACGATGGTGCGCCTGGCGACGGGTAACGAAGCGCTGCTTGCCCCCTTCGTGGAGTCGAAGGGCAACTTTGGCAAATACTATTCGGGCGACCTGAGCTACGCCGCCTCGCGTTACACCGAGGCCAAGCTCTCCCCCATCAGCGCCGAGATCTTCAAGGACATTGACAAGGACCCGGTCGACTTTGTCGACAGCTACGACGGCGCCATGAAGGAGCCGCGCCTGCTGCCCACCACGTTCCCCAACATCCTCGTCTCGGCCAATAAGGGCATCGGCGTCGCCATGGCGTCCGATATCTGCGGCTTCAACCTCAACGAGGTCTGTACCGCAACGATGCACTACCTCAAGGATCCCGATTGCGACCTGCTCGAGTACATGCCCATGCCCGACTTCTCGACCGGCGGCGAGATCATCTACCGCCGCGAGGAGATGGAAAAGATTATCGAGACCGGCCTTGGCAGCTTCCAAATCCGCTCCCGCTGGCGCTGGATTCCCGAAGAGCGCATCATCGAGGTCTACGAAATCCCCTACACCACCAAGACCGATGTCATCATCGAGCGCATCGTCAAGCTTTCCAAAGAGGGCAAGGTCAAGGAGATCGCTGACATCCGTGACGAGACCGACCTGTCGGGTCTGCGCATCGCCATCGACCTTAAGCGCGGTGTCGACCCCGACAAGCTCATGGCCAAGCTCTATCGCTCGACCACGCTGCAGGATTCGTTCTCGTGCAACTTTAACGTGCTGGTCGACGGCTATCCCCGCGTTATGGGCGTGCGCCAGATCTTGCACGAGTGGGTCAAGTGGCGTATTGAGTCCACGCGCCGCCGCATTAACTTTGACCTGGGCAAAAAGTCCGAGCGCCTGCACCTGCTGCACGGCCTTGAGGCAATTCTGCTCGACATCGACAAGGCCATCGCCATCATCCGCGGCACCAAGCTCGAGGCCGAGGTCGTGCCCAACCTTATGAAGGGTTTCGACATCGATGAGACCCAGGCCGAGTTTGTTGCCGAACTAAAGCTCCGCAACATCAACGAGGAGTACATCCTCAACCGCACCAAGGACATCGCTAAGCTCGAGGGTGAGATTGCCGAGCTTGAGGAGATCCTCTCCAGCGAGGAGAACATCAAGAAGGTCATCAGCGACGAGCTGGCAGCGGTCAACAAGAAGTATGTGATGCCGCGCCGCACGGGCAGAATTGAGCCCCATGAGGTCATCGAGGTGAGCCTGGAGCCCGAGGTCGAGGAGTACCCGGTCACCATCATGCTCTCGCGCGATGGCTACCTCAAAAAGATGACCGACCGAGTGCTCAAGAAGGCCACCACGCTCAAGTATAAAGACGGTGACAAGCCCTTTATCGAGTTTCCGTCCTCCAACACCCACGAGCTGCTGGTCTTTACCAACAAGAGCCAGGTGTACAAGTGCAAGGTTGCGACGTTTGAGGACACCAAGTCGGCCCAGCTGGGCTCGTACCTGCCCACCGACCTCGAGATGGAACCCGACGAGAGTGTCATCTGGGTCATCGACCCCGAGGACTATAAGGCCGACGTGCTGTTCGTCTTTGAGAACGGCCGCGTGGTGCGCGTCGCACTTGCCGGATACGTCACCAAGACCAACCGTAAGCGCCTCAAGAACGCCATCTACGGTGGCAGCAAGCTGCTGTATGCCCAGGTGCTCAAGGAAGATCGCGACATCGCGCTGGTCTCGAGCGACTATCGTTTGATGAACTTCAACACGTCGCTGCTCAAGACCAAGACGACCACCAACACGCAGGGCATCCAGGCCTTTACCGCCAAGAAGGGCCGCTCGGTCACCACCGTCGGCACGACCGAAGAAATCCTTGGCGCCGGCGTCTCGGCCGAGAAGTTTACCGCGCAGAGCCTCCCCTCTGCCGGTGCCCTCATGAAGGAAAACGACATGCCGAGCTTGTTTGACTAGGTACCACGGCAACGAGATCGTTAGATACTTCGCAAAGCGACGAGGCCCGGAACGCAACGGCATTGCGCCCGGGGCTCGTCGTTTTTCTTCTCAACTATTTTTTAACGCAGATAAATTGATTTCTGCTTATTTTTCTGCGTAAAAAATGTCAGCGTCACTGCTTCGATGCCCTTTGGTCAGCCGTTAGCAAAACTTGCAAAAGTTAGCAAAAGTTGCAAAAATTAGCAAAACTTGCAAAGGAGCTACCATGGAGTACAGCAAGAACCCCTTTACCCCGACGTTTGGAAGCGTCCCTCCCTTTCTAGCGGGTCGCGAGCATATCCTGCGTGACATCAACCGTGGCTTTATCAACGGCCCGGGAGATCCCAACCTGTCAACCATTTTTACTGGCGCAAGGGGAACGGGCAAGACGGCGCTTCTCTCGCTCCTTTCAGAAACGGCGCTTGAACACGGCTGGATCGCAGCAAATGTCTCCGCCATGCCAGGCATGCTCGAAGATATTATCGAGCGAACCAAAGAAGCCGCAGATAGCTACCTCTCACAGCCTCACGCGCGCATAAACGGTGTTCAAATTGGCCCAGTGGGCATCGATTGGACATATGCTCAAGAGGCTCAGGGCAACTGGCGCACGCGCATGAATGGCATCTTTAAGCAACTCGAAAAACATGACATCGGACTTCTCATCACCATCGATGAAGTCACCGTCGATCTCGAAGAAATGCTTCAATTTGCCTCTGTTTACCAGCACTTTGTACGCGAAGGTAAAAAAGTTGCCCTACTCATGGCAGGACTGCCCTACAAAGTATCGGCGTTGCTGCGCAACGATTCCGTCTCGTTCCTTAGGCGTTCCCAATATCATCAGTTGGGACGAATCACTGACGTTGAAATTGCAAACGCATTCCGCAAAACCGTTGAGGCCGGAGGCCGCTCAATCACGCCAGAAGCGCTCGAGGATGCCGTGAAGGCCGTCGACGGATTTCCCTATATGATGCAGCTCGTCGGATATCGCACATGGGATGTTTCGGAGAACTCGCCCAAAATCAGTGCACCTGATGTACAGCAGGGTTCTCTGCTTGCCCGCATGGAGCTGCGCGATCGAATTCTCGAAACTACCTATCGGGAGCTTTCCGATAAAGACATTGAGTTTTTGCTCGCGATGCTGCCCGATTCTGGCCCCAGCAGGGTCTCGGAGATAGCCAAACGCATGGGCGTCGCCAGCAACTACGCAAGCCAATACAAACGCCGCCTCCTGGAGGACGGCGTCATTGGAGAGCGCGGGCGTGGTCTCGTTGGCTTTGACATTCCCGCGTTCAGGGAATTCTTGAACGAGAAGGCGTTTTAGCACGCCGGAATTGTCCGCGGAAGCATCAACGCATGGCAATCAGCATTCCTCTTGGTAAGGATAGCAAGCATTTTCCACCAACACCGATTGCCATGCGTTCTTCTTGTCCTTAGGCGAGCTTGCGAGCGAGCTCTCGCACCTCTTCCAACTTGGGCGAGGAGGCCATGCTGTCGCGCTCGGTCATGCCGCTAATGGTGACAATGCCCTGGTCCTCCCACTTGCAGTACGCGCATGTGGCCCTGTACATAGCAATCGCCGCATCATAGACGCCCTCGCTGTGGCTATCGAGCAAAAGGGCCGTCTTGGTGAACGGGAAGCCCGTAGCACCGAAGGCGTACAGGCGGTCGATGGCGGCTTTCTCCTGCGCAGTGATATCAAACCAGTAGATGGGCGAGGCGAAGACTCCCTCCTTCATGCCGCAGGCGCTCGGCACGCATTTTGTTGTAACCAAAACAGATGGCGCTATTCAGTCGTCTGCAGATCGCATCTCTCGTTCGCGCTCTCCAAAGAAGGTGCAAGCAGAAGCATCACGGGCATTGATCGGCGCCGATATGGATCACGACATGAAACCGTAAGGGTTGGCCAGCGGTTGCTAGATTCAGTAGCTCGCAGCAATAGAGCGAATGACGACTTCGGCGATATAATCCGTGTCATCTTGATTGTTCCCGCGCGGAAGGTACAGCTCATGTCCAAGCTCAACATCGACCAGCGATCGATTCGCGATCTTCTCACCGATAAGCGATCAGACTTCCTCATCCCCGACTACCAGAGGCCCTACGCCTGGGGCGAGGATGAATGCGCAACGCTGTGGGATGACCTGTTCTCGTTCGCTTTTCCAGGCGATGACTACGAGCGTTTCGACAGCGAGAACGACGAATACTTCCTAGGACCCATCGTCACCTTTAAGAACCTCTCTGGCCAACTCGAGATCATTGACGGCCAGCAACGCCTCACCACCATCATGCTGCTGCTCCGCGCGTTCTACGACAAGTTCACCAACATGAAGGATAAGCAGTCTGTGAAGATGCGCGAGGCAATCGCCCGTTGCGTATGGAAGACCGACGAGTTCGACGAGCCCGACATGGAGCGTCTCAAGATCGACTCCGAGGTTGCATCGGACAACGACAAAAATGAATTCCTCGAGATTTTACGAGAGGGCAATGTAGGCGATGGCTGGAAAAGCGCCTATGCCCGCAACTTTGCTTTCTTCCAGAGGAAAATTGAGCAACTGGTGAGCGAGTGGCCCACCTACACCGTCTACATGGCCACACGCGTCATCAACAATGTGATACTGTTGCCCATTGAAGCGGAGTCGCAGGACACCGCGCTACGCATCTTCTCGACTCTAAACGACCGAGGGTTGCCTCTCTCAGATGCCGACATCTTCAAGAGCCAGTTCTACAAGCATTATTCCGACACGGGGCGCAAGGATGAGTTCATCCGTCGCTGGAAGGGGCTCGAGGAGGGAGCGAACGCTATCTTCCGGCCCATGCGCGGTACACCAACCGATGAGCTATTTACGCGCTATATGTACTACCGCCGCGCGAAGAAAGGCATCCGCGACACGACCACCGCATCGTTGCGCGACTTCTTCGGTGCCGATGGCTACGCCATACTCAAGGAGGACGCCACGCTCGGCGATCTTGAGGCCCTGCTCGGCTTCTGGAAACGCGTCGACGCGCAGGAAGGATTCAGCGAGCGCGTGCTCCGCAGGCTCTTCGTGCTGAACTACGCCCCCAACGGCATGTGGACCTATCTGCTAAGCGTCTGGTTCCTTGCCAACAGCGACAGCAAGGGTGTCCTCGACGACGAGGCACTCTACGGCTTTCTAAACAAGATCACGGCATTCATTTTCGCCTACGCCATTGAGCGTCCCGGCGTGAACGCGCTGCGTTCGCCAGTGTATCCCGAGATGATCAACATCGTGGAGCACCGCCCGGTGGAGTTTCCTAACCACCACTTCAATCGCGCAAATATTACTGAGCGATTCCGAACCTACGTGTTCACCAACGGCAGGCCTGTAACGAAGTCCATGCTCACTTGGTGGGCGTACGCAGACCCAGATCAACCGCTCATGGACCTGGACACCACGCTCGAAATTGAGCACATCTATGCCAAGAAGCGCAACGAGATAGACCCGCTCGTCGACCAATCCAACCTGGAGGCGCTGGGTAACAAGGCGCTGCTCGAGAAGCGTGTAAACATCCGCGCGGCCGACTACAGATTCTGCGACAAGCGCAAGTACTATGAGGGATACACCGACGGCAATGGCAAGCGAAAAGCCGGAACAAAGATCGCGGAACTCAAGCGCCTGACACAAGTCATGGGAGACTTCACCGAAATAGACATCGCGACTCGCACGGCACGGATCATCGATGCCTTCGTGGACTACCTGGGCAACAACGGACTTTTGAGCTAAAGAGCGAACATGTTCGAAAGACTAACCAAGTACGCTGGCAAGCTGGCGGACAGAAACATGAATGTCGAGCTTGGGGGCGGGACGCTCGGACTCGAGGATTTCGTCGACGATTTCTATGAACTGGACGGGTTCGCGGACACCAGCTACTTCGAGACGCTTGAACGCCATAGCATCGACACCTCGGAAGGCATAGACAGCTGCGACATCGACCATGGGGACATTGATCTGATACGTGCATGCATCACGTGGTGCGTTCGTGGCGACCGCTTCTGCGACGGACTCCTTGCCGCGCAAGCCAGGAGCGGGTTTCTGGACCGCTGCCTCTCCCGACTGAAGGAGCTCGACGAGAGCCGATCGGCTGCCGCGAAGACATTTCGACCGTGACAGTTACCAACGATAAGCAATAAATCAAGGAGCGTTCCTCAGATAAAGGCCAGCTACAGCTGATAGCAAAACTTGCAAAAATAGCAAAAGTTGCAAAAGAAAATGTCAGCAACTATGCATGGCAATCAGCAATCCTCTTGGTAAGGGAAGTAGGCTTTCCACCAACACCGATTGCCATGCGTTCTTCTTGTCATTAGGCGAGCTTGCGAGCGAGCTCTCGCGCCTCTTCCAACTTGGGCGAGGAGGCCATGCTGTCGCGCTCGGTCATACCGCTGATGGTGACAATGCCCTGGTCCTCCCACTTGCAGTACGCGCAGGTCGACTTGTACATAGCGATCGCCGCATCATAGACGCCCTCGCTGTGGCTATCGAGCAAAAGGGCCGTCTTGGTGAACGGGAAGCCCGTAGCACCGAAGGCGTACAGGCGGTCGATGGCGGCTTTCTCCTGCGCAGTGATATCAAACCAGTAGATGGGCGAGGCGAAGACAACCATATCGGCGCCTTTCAGCGACTCGATCACGTTGGCCATGTCATCCTTCTGCACGCAAGTGCCCTCATGGGTAAAGCAGTACTGGCATCCCAGACAACCAGCGATCTTTTTGCTGGCAACGCGGACGACCTCAACCGCATGGCCGCCCTCACGCGCGGTCTCGGCAAACGTCTCGACCATGGTGTCGGTATTGGCGCCCTTACGCGGGCTACCACTCAATACAACGATATTCATAGAAATCTCCCTCCTTCATGCCGCAGGCGCGCGGCACACATTTCGTTGTAACCAAAACGGATGGAGCTATTCAGTCGTCTGTAGATCGCATCTCTCGTTCGCGCTCTCTAGACACAATCTTATTGGCTGATAACTCCTCGGCCACCTTGATTCTCTCTCCGAGAATTGAACAGCAAATCGTTGCTCGCAAAGTATCGACTGTGGGAAAATTAACTTGAGCTTTCTCCCTGCTCGCGTAAGCGTTCGCGTGAAAGAGCCCAGCCGCATCGGCCAGGCGCAATATAGATCTGCGAAAACCTGCCTACGAACAAGGAGCGCCTTATGTATGGACAGCATGCACCACAAACCCAGAACGATCGAACCAGCTCGTTTATCCGCAGCGTCAAGCGCCATGCGGGCGTTAGAGTAGTCGCCTTCGGAGCGATAATTCTTGTGTCAGGGCAGCTCTTGCTACCCGGTTCGGCACAAGCGGCCGAAACGCCCGAACCCGATGCTGCGACGCCCATCACCCGCAGCGAAGCCAACACGGACGGCAACTTCACAGCTGCCACCGTTGTCGACCATAACTATGACCTGGAGCTCCCACCCGCCTTCATGTTGGTCCAGAATGAGGCGTTTGTATACGATTTTCCCGACAAACCCGAGGACTTCATCTACAGGCTTAACGACACCATCCACCTCTTCAAGGTCGACACCGATACCGAAAGCCTTATAAAAACCGAGAACCCCAAAGAAGCCAGCGTCTCTATTACCCTGACCATGATCGACAATCACGTTAGAGCAACCGTAGTCTTTACAGGCAGTTACGCCGACGACCAAATCCCTTACAGGCTGAACCTCAACAGCTCAACCCACCTTGGCACACACGTTGACCGTGACTTCGACAGCGGGCAGGGGATTATGCACGAAACGCGGCACGATTACTACATCCGTTACGTCTTCGACAGTGACGTGCACTTGATTGCAACCGATACGAGCGGTTCCAAACCCGAACCGGAAACCAAGCC